>JAFUPC010000125.1 GCA_017481495.1 Clostridia bacterium | reverse complement strand
GGGCTGTGCGCCGATGTGCATGAGCCGCCACTGCGAGAGCTGATAATCGGACAGCTTCCGGTCGCCGCGGTCGAGCGCATCGAGAATGTCCTGCGCCCACGGCACAAGCAGCCAGACGATGGAACATTTTTCTTCGGATGCGGTGCGAAGAATCCATTCGGGATTCGTGCCTTTCAGAAGCACGGATTTTGCGCCGACAACGAGCGAGCCGAACCAGTGCATCTTCGCGCCGGTATGGTACAGCGGCGGAATGCAGAGGAACACATCGTCGTGGGTCTGACCGTGGTGGTTCTGTTCACACGCGGCGGAATGCGACAGACTGCGGTGCTTATGCAGAATCGCTTTCGGGAATCCGGTCGTGCCGGAGGAGAAATAGATGGCACCGTCATCGTCGTCGGAGAGGGGAATGTCGGGCGCTTTCTTGGAGCAGAAGCTGATCATGCGGTCGTAGCTGTCCGCAAAGGAGGGGCAGTCCTCGCCGACATAGAACAGATTGCGCACCATCGGAATGCGGTCGTAGATCTCTTCCAGACGGCCGATGAATTCCGGTCCGAAGACCAGCATCGAGCAGTCGGCTTTATCAAGACAGTATTTGATCTCTTCGGCGGTGTAACGGTAGTTCAGCGGAACGGCGAGCGCGCCGGTCTTCAGAATGCCGAAATACACGGGCAGCCACTCGATGGAATTCATCATCAGAATGGCAACCTTGTCGCCGCGGCGGATTCCGCGGGTCAGAAGCAGATTGGCGAAGCGGTTCGCCTTTTCGTCAAAGGTGCGCCAGGTGATCTCCCGGCGGAACGGCTGTCCCACTTCCGGCTGGATGAGGGAATAATCCCGCCAGGTGATGCGGGACATCGGTTCAAACTGCGGATTGATCTCAATGAGCGCCGTTTCGTCCGGGTAGAGCGCGGCGTTCTTGACTAAATAATCGGTGATAGGCATAATAAACTCCCGTTTAAAAAAGGCATAGAAAAACTATGCCTTTTATTTTAATTTTCTGATTTCGGAAATAAAGATTGTCGAGGCGATTGAAATACATAAAATTAAAGATGGTTGAAACACAAAGATTCCACTTAAGAAGAAGCCGGAAATACAACTTGGAACAAATATACCCAAAAATACAAAAAATTCTTTTTCATTAATAAGAAAAGCCTATGACATCTGGTACCGCACTTTCAAATCCCATTCCTAAAGCGGATGTAAAAGAAATGGATTTGTCCGAAAATGCTGCATCAAGATCAAACACTGCTCCAACTGTATGTGCATACCCGCCACATAAATTTGCAGAACCAGACGAACCGGAAGGCAATCCGACTATCGCACAAATAACACCTTCAGATTCAACTACATCCAACTTCAAATTCCAAGCCCATTCAACGCCAGTCTCGGGCGTGGTTTCTTTAAGCGTAAAACTCGAGTCTTCTAGATAACTGGATGTAGAATAACCGTCCTTTATACCATAGCCATATGCATATGTGTCATATATGGTGAATTCATCAGACCAACACATAGCAATGAGATCGGTTAATTCCCATGTAGGATTAATATACCAGGTTACTGTTGTGGCAAACAGGAAACCCGGACCGGTTATATCATAATAATCTTTATAATAATCGCTTAAGGAGAATACCTCGACAAGAACTTCAACATCAGAAGTCGGCATTATTGTTGTGTAAGAAGAAACAGTATGATCATCTTTTAACTCTAAATAAGTTTTTGAAGATGAAACAAGTTCAAGCCCAAATTGTTGTTCGGAGTTTGTAGGGATTGGAAAGTCAGGGTGTTGCCTTATAAAAGCTTCTGTGAGTTGCGTAAGATGGTCGACATCATTATCGGCATAAGAAGCGGCAAAAACGGGACAAACATAAAGTGAGAATAATTTTTTCTCTCTGTTGTAAAAGAGATTAATATCGCGTAATTCAACATTATAAAAATACGGAAAAACTCCTCTTTATTAACATTATACCACAATTTGGATTGAATGTCAATAGTATATTACATAAAAAAGGTATAAAGTAAGAATTGTTAGCGGAAGATGAATAAAAGTAAATCTGCGAAGAGAAAATATTGCTAATTAACGAAATAATGAAGAAAAATCGAACAAAATGTTAAATATGGGTAAAACAGTGGGAAATACGCAAAAAATCGGTCGGAACTATTGACAAATTCAACCGAACGTTGTATAATAATATAATAATAACGGATTTATGTGTCCGAAAAATAAAAATTGCACCCAAGGTATACGTTTCGTTCCGAATATAAATCCACATTAACCAAATATGAAAACCATCATATGAATTCGAGGGAAAGGACTTGATTTCAAAATGAAAACCAACAGAAAAACGCTTTGCCTGCTCATCGCAGCTCTGACCGTCGGCGGCGCTATGCTGTCCTGCGGCGGCGGTGACAGCACCAACCAGACCGAGACCACAGCGGCAGTTTCCGGCGGCGAGAACACCGAGACTGTGACCGAAGAAGTTTCCGAGCTCGAACAGCTCCCCGCGGCAGACTACGGCGGACACGTTGTCAACATCATGCTCAACGACCAGGACGACCGTTTTGTCGATATCATGACCGAGGGCGAGGAGACCGGCGATACGCTCAACGACGTCGTTTACCGCAGAAACCGCGCAGTCGAGGAAAAGTACAACGTCACAATCGAGGGCGTTTCCGAGGAATACAACGCTGTCAACACGATGATCCAGAAAGAAGTCCAGAGTGGGCTTACCGACTACGACCTGTACTTCTCCAACTGCTACGCCTCCACACCGGCGACCGGCGGCTATCTCTATGACATCACCACCCTGCCGAACGTCGATCTTTCCAACCCCTGGTGGGATACCGCGGCTTTGGAGGGTATGTCCATCGGCGGCAAGATCTACATGGTCACAGGCGACGTTTCTCCCACATCTCTCTTGACCTCCTCCTGCCTTGTCTTCAACAAGAAGCTGTTCTCTGCAAACGATATGGAATATCCGTATGAAATGGCATCCAACGGCACATGGACGCTCGACAAGCTCGTCGAGATGACCAAGGGTCTGACCTCCGACGTCAACGGTGACGGCAAGTACACGCTGAACGATGACGTTTTCGCATTCTCCTCCTGGATGTGCGACTCCCCGTACTCCCTGTTCTTCGGCGCGGGCGCGACGTTCTCCTCCAAGGATGACAACGACATCCCGTATGTCGATTTTAATGTGGATAAGATTTCCTCCGTTTACGACAAGATCTATCAGCTGATTCTCGAACAGGATTCCTATTTCGTTACCGACCCGAACCTGTATGAGACCACCTATGAGTGCTTCTCCAACGGCGGTGCGTACTTCTGCGAGATCACCCTGCAGAAGATCGACCTGTTCCTGCGCGACATGGAAGATGACTACGGCATCCTGCCCATTCCGAAGTGGGATGAAGCACAGTCCGATTACCTCTCCTGCGTCAACGGCGCGGGCGGCTTCGTTGTCGTTCCGAGCAACCCCGAGGATGCAGAGCGCACGGGTATGATTCTGGAAGCACTGGCGGCAGGCGCATATGACACCATCACGCCCTCCATCTACGAAGTTATCACGAAGACCAAGAACGTCCGTGACGAGGAATCCGCAGAGATGGTCAACCTCATCATCCGTAACCGTGTCTACGACCCGTTCTACATCAACCTCTGCTCCGGCTACAACATCGTCCAGACCCAGCTGTCCTCCAAAAAGGAAGAGATCGCTTCTGCCATCGAAAAGCAGCTCAAGGGCGCAGAAAAGGCTCTGACCAAAATCATCGATGCTTACGCATCGCTCGAATAACTACCTTTCATCCGTTATCATTTCAAGCTACCCGGACATCTTCTCTTGTCCGGGTACTTCCTTGAAAACCGTTTATTTACTGTCCCAAAGAAAGGATTTTCTTTCCATGAAAAAGAATCTTGCAGCGAAAAATAATATCGCGTCCATGCTCACCCTCCTGCTCATCGCGGCTCTCGCCGTTTCCTGCGGCAGCGATACTGATACCGGTGCCGATACAACTGCTTCCGGCGGTGAACAGAACAGCGCGGCAGGTACCGAAACAGAAGAGGTCACTGCCCTTGAAGGTCTCGCGGCTGTCGATTATAACGGCCATACCTTTACGGTCCTTGCGGCAAACGATGCAGTGAACACCCGTCATTATGACATCGAGACCGCAGGCGAGGAGACCGGCGACCTGCTCAATGACCTTGTCTATTCCCGCAACCGCGCTGTGGAGGAAAAGTACAACATCACCATCAAGACTGCAAACGACGAGTATTCCGTTGTTTCCGACACCGTCCGCCAGCAGGTGCAGGGAGGTCTTACCGACTATGATCTGTATCTCGGCGACAGCCACGTCGCGAAGCTTGCGGCAGAGGGCTATTTTGCCGATATGAACACCCTTGACAATCTCGATCTTTCCAATCCGTGGTGGAGCCAGAACGCGGTGAAGAGCCTGACGGTCGGCGGCAAGGCCTATTTCATGACCGGCGATATTAACCCGACCACGATGATGTCCGGCGGCGGTCTCGTGTTCAACAAGACCATCTTCTCCAACAACGACATCGAATATCCGTATGATACCGTCAAGGCAGGCAAGTGGACGATCGATGCGATGCTCGCCATCACCAAGGAAGCCTCCAAGGACATGAACGGCGACGGTTCGATGGACGTCGAAAACGATCTGTACGGTCTGTCCAGCTGGTGCGCGGCGGGTCCGTATGCGTTCTATTACGGTCTGGGCGGCATGATGTCCGCAAAGGACGGCAACGACATTCCCACGCTCAACTGGGATGCCGATGAGATGAGCACCATCTATGGAAAGATGTATGAACTCATCATCGCACAGAAGTCTTATTTCGTTACCGATGCGTCCAAGTACGACACCAACTTCAAGTGCTTCTCCGACGGACACGCCTATTTCAACCAGATCTCGCTTCTGACCATCGACCGCAATCTGCGCGATATGCAGGACGACTACGGCATTCTCCCGATGCCCAAGCTCGACGAGTCCCAGGATCAGTATTATGCCTATGTCAACGCGGCGGCGAACTTTGCGATGATCCCCTCCAATTATGAGGACGGCGCGCGCACCGGTATGATCACCGAAGCACTGGCGGCAGGTGCATACGATATGATCACGCCCTCCCTGTATGAGGTCATCACCAAGTCCAAGAACGTCCGCGACGAGGAATCCGCAGAAATGGTTTCCATCATCACCTCCAGCATTGTTTACGACCCGTTCTATCTGAACCTGCTCGACGGCTATTCCCTCATGCAGGAACAGCTCATCCAGCGCAATGAAAACATCGCATCCGCAATGGAATCCAAACGTTCCGCCGCAGAAAAGGCACTGGAAAATCTGATCGAATCCTTCCAGGCCATCGAATAATTCAATTTAAAGCAAAGGAAACATCCGACAATGAAGACAAAAAACATCACCCTCATCGGTTCACTGCTCTTTATCGCACTCGCGGCAGCTTCCTGTGCCGGCGGGGACGGAAATGACAGCACAGTGACCGCACAGGGGACGGCAGGCGATGATACCGCGGCAGTCACGGAAGCGGTCACAGAAGAACCCTCTGTATTTGAACTCCTGCCGGCGGCAGATTTCGGAGGGGAAGACTTTATGATCCTCATCAACGGTCAGAAAGACACCCAGGGCGACATTATGACGGAGGAAGAGGAGACCGGCGACCTGCTTCATGACATCGTATATCAGAGAAATCGCGCAGTGGAAGAAAAATATAACGTCAACATCGTCGGCGATTCCCTGGATTACGAAGAGGTCAAGGATACCATCCGTCTTCAGGTTCAGGGCGGCACCAACGATTACGACCTGTATTTTTCGCATTCTTCCGTATCCTCCCTTGCATCCTCCGGGTATCTGTACCCTATCAATCAGCTTCCGCACGTTGATCTGACCCAGGAATGGTGGGACCAGGATGCGGTGGAAGATCTCTCCGTTGCGGAGCAGGTCTTTATGGTGACGGGCGATATTTCGCCGACCTCCTACCTGTCCTCCTCCTGCCTTGTGTTCAACAAGAAGTTGTTTTCTAACAACGATATGGAATATCCGTATGCGCTCGCGGCAGACGGGAAGTGGACGATCGACGCGTTCCTTGACATGACGAAGGGTCTGACGCAGGACATCAACGGTGACGGCGCGTATGATTACGACAAGGATCTGTTCAGCCTGACGTCCTGGGGTTGGGACAGCCCGTATTCGCTGTTCTACGGCGCGGGCGGATACTTATCCGGCAAGGGCGAGGATGATATTCCGTATGTCAATTTTGACATCGAGAAGCTGACATCCATTTACGACCGCATTTATGAGCTGGTCATCGGTCAGAATTCCAATTTTGTCACCGATATTAACGAGTACACCAATACATATGCGTGCTTTTTGAACGGCAACGCTTACTTCTGTGATGCAACGCTGTTCAAAATCGGTCTGTTCTTCCGCGATATGGAGGACGATTTCGGTATCCTGCCGATGCCGAAGCTGGATGAGGAGAGCGATTATACGTCGCTTGTCAACCTTTCCGCTCCGCTCATCGTCGTCCCCCGCAACTGCGATGATACCGAACGCACCGGCTTGATGCTCGAAGCACTGGCGACCGGCGCATATGACATGATCACCCCGTCCCTGTTCGAGGTCGTCACCAAGTCCAAGTATGCCCGCGACGAGGAATCCGCCGACATGGTCGACCTCATTATCCGCAACCGCGTCTTCGACCCGGTATACATCTATCAGTTCCCCGGCTACGGCTGTGTGGACGGTCAGCTGAAAGCAAAGTCCAGAGAGATTGCATCGAAATACGAAAGCAATCTGAAATCTGCGACCAAGCAGATGGAGAAGCTGATCGAGGCGTATCAGGATATGGAATAACAGAATAGATTCAACAAGAGATTGCTGTATTTGCGGCAATCTTTTTGTTTTCCGTCATACCTGCTCCCTAAAATAGATTGTTTTCAAATCCCCCTTGACAAAACATTCGTTTTGATGTATAATATAACCATATTGATGACAACATCAAACGTATAACGCTACACAATAGGTGTAACGATGCACACGGAAACGCCCGTATCGCACACACCGCTTGTTTAACGCTACACAGAAAGGAGCCGCTGTGCAGTATCTGACTTCATTTACCCTGCCGACCGAAAAGGAAGAATCCGGCTATCTGCTGTCTATGACGAATCCCCGCACGAATATGCGCTGTTATCCGCAGAATTTCGCGTATCCGTTCAAGATATTCCCGCAGAAAATGCTGTCGAAAATCACGTTTGAGCCGCTGACCATCTTTTATGGCACCAATGGCTCCGGTAAATCGACTCTGCTCAATATCATTGCCGAAAAGCTGGAGCTGGAACGCGCGGCGCCGTTCAACAACACGCCGTTTTTTTCGGATTATCTCGCTATGTGCCGCGCGGATGCCAAACCGACACGCGATTCCAAGATCATCACAAGCGATGCGGTGTTCGATTTTCTGCTCGATATGCGCGCCATCAACGACGGCATCGACCGCAAACGGGAACAGATATTTGATGAATACGACCGCACGCACGACCCGAATGTCCATATGCAGCTGCGTTCGCTTGACGAGTACGAGGAATTCAAGCGCTTCCGCGATGCAAAGAAATCGACAAAATCCGACTACACCTACCGCCGCATTCCGGAGAACATTCAGACAAAATCCAACGGCGAATCAGCGTATGCGTATTTTACGGAACAGATACGGGAAAACGCGCTGTACCTCCTTGACGAGCCGGAGAACAGCCTTTCCGCCGCCAGGCAGCGGGAGCTGGCACAGTTTCTGATGGAATCGGTCCGGTTTTACAACTGCCAGCTTGTCATTTCCACGCATTCACCGTTCCTGCTTGCCATCAAAGGCGCGAAAATTTACGACCTTGACAGCGTTCCCGCCGACATCTGCCGCTGGACAGAGCTGGAAGCGGTCAGAACATATTACGATTTCTTCCGGGAACACGAATCGCAATTCTTATAAGTGAAGCGATACACAATAAAAGTATAACGATACACATTCATGATGCAAAAAACAGCACTGAATGTAAAACGATACACACGAGAGGAGATAAAACCGACATGGACGCAAAACACCGTATCTTAAAGCATTATTTCGGCCACGACGAATTCCGCGCGGGGCAGGAAGCGTTGATCGACAGCCTTCTGTCCGGGCGGGATGTGCTCGGCGTAATGCCGACCGGTGCGGGAAAATCCATGTGCTACCAGATCCCAGCACTGCTTCTGGACGGCATCACCGTCATCGTCTCCCCGCTGATTTCGCTGATGAGCGACCAGGTGACGGCGCTGGTCGATGCTGGTGTCCCTGCGGCATATCTGAACAGCGCGCTGACACCGGGGCAGTGCAATACCGTGCTTTCCCGCCTGCGCGAAGGACGGTACAAGCTCATCTATGTCGCGCCGGAACGGCTTCTGACGCCGTCGTTTCTGTCGGTGTGTGAAACGATAAACATTTCTCTCGTCGCCGTCGATGAAGCGCACTGCGTTTCGCAGTGGGGACAGGATTTCCGTCCGAGTTACTTAAAGATCGCGGAATTTCTGTCGATTCTGTCCGGAAAAAAGCGACCTGTGGTCGGTGCGTTCACCGCAACGGCAACCGACGAGGTGCGCGAGGACATCATCCGCATTCTGGAACTGCGCGACCCGCTGCGCATCACGACCGGATTTGACCGGCCCAATCTGTATTTCGGTGTCATCCAGCCGGAAAACAAAAACGATGCACTGCTGTCGCTCATAACCGCCCAGGGAGAGCGCGCGGGCATCGTCTATTGTGCAACGCGGAAATCGGTCGAGGAGGTCTGCTCTCTTTTGAACGAAAACGGCATCGATGCAACCCGCTACCATGCGGGACTGTCCGAGGAGGAACGGCGGCTGAATCAAGAGGCGTTTGTTTACGACGAAAAGCGCGTGATGGTGGCGACCAATGCGTTCGGCATGGGCATTGACAAATCGGACGTTGCGTATGTCATCCATTATCAGATGCCGAAAAACATCGAAAGCTATTATCAGGAAGCCGGCCGCGCCGGACGGGACGGGTCAAGCGCAAATTGCATCATGCTGTTTTCACCGAAAGACATCCACACAGCGAAGTTTCTGATCGAAAACGGCGAGCCGAACCCTGATCTGGATGCCGAAACGCAGGAACAGATCAAAGAGCGTGAGTATCAGCGGCTTCGCGCCATTTCCGCATATTGCCGCGCCGACCGCTGTCTGCGCACGACACTTCTGCGCTATTTCGGCGAGGATGCGCAGAACGACTGCGGAAACTGCTCCGTATGCCGCACGCGCGGACAGTGGGAGGAACGCGACTGCACAGAGGATGCGCAGAAGATCCTTTCCTGCATCGTCCGCATGGGTCAGCGCTTCGGGCAGAAAATGGTCATCGACGTCCTGCGCGGAAGCACGAATGAACGCATTCGCAATCTGGAATTGAACGAACTGCCGACCTACGGCATTCTGCGCGAAACAGCGGAAGCCGACATCCGCCGTCTCATCACGGGACTGTGCGATGCAAACTTCCTTGTTTCCGACGGCGAGCAGTATCCCATTCTGCACCTGACCGACGACGGAAAACGTCTGCTTCACGGGGAAACATCGTTCAGAATGAAGATGCCCAAACCCACCGAAAACAAGCTGGATGCGCCGACGGTCAAAAAGAGCCGCGGTAAAAAATCCGGCGTCGGCGAGACCCCGGATTCCCCTCTCATGCAGGCACTGCGCGTTCTGCGCACCTCCCTTGCCGTCCGCGCAAAGGTTCCCGCCTACGTCGTTTTCACCGATGTGGCGCTTGCCGATATGTGCGCAAAGAAGCCGAAAACGATGGAAGAATTTTTGTCTGTCTCCGGCGTCGGTGAGGTTAAGGCAGAGAAGTACGGGGAGGCGTTTCTGCGGGTCATCTCGCAGTATACAAGATGACGGGTTACACTTCCCAGAACCGCATCGCAGATTTCAAAACAAACCCCGCCGAAACCGCCACCTTATTTGACCGTATATTGTCCGCATTGCACACCCAATATGCCGTCAGACCCTGTTCCCGGCAATGCGCCAAAAAGACATTGACCATGTTCCGCGCATATCCCGCCCCACGGAATTTTTCATTGATCCAGATGTTGACCCCGAGACTGTTGTCAATGCTGTATTCACTTAAACAATACCCGGATACGACACCATCTATCACCAAAGCTACCCCGAATCCGTTCTGATAAAAATCTTCCATATCCGTATAAGAATACAATTCATCAACGATCAATTCCGTATCTGGCAGGTGCTTTTCCATAAAGTCCCGCGTGATCGGAACGATGCGGTCAATATCCACATTCAAAGCGGTAACATTTGTAAAATCGGATTGATACAAATGGAGGTATCTGTCTTTTAACTTGTCCGAAAATGTACGCTTTATAAAAGACTCCCATCGCTCATCCGGCAAATTAAGATACCGAGGAGAACCGGAATCCGCCAATAAAGATACAACGCTTTCACCGTTCGATGGTGAAAATGTTCCCCCGATAAAAACGCTTGGCCCCCATAACAGCACAGCACCGTTGTGTTCCGGTAAAAAAATTACGGTACCTTGCTTTCTTGCGAGAAGGGACCGGATCAGATTCCGGTAAATATAGGCATCAAACAACGATGAAATATCGGGTGTTGGTTTGTCCTGTTCGCTCATTTTTCCTCTCTTTCCGGTGTGGTCGTTATCTGTGCAGAAACCGGCGTTTTCTTGATGTAATATTGCACATAACGGAACCAATGACATAAAAATCGGCACGGTGATATGATCCTGCCGTGCCGATGATCTCATTTGGGAACCGCCGGCTTGCCGCCGGCACATTTTTTTGCAGATTATTCGTTTTCCTTATACGCCGTAACGGTCTTGTCGAGCGCTTTGAGCGCGGCGGATTCCCGCTTCTGCCAAGTGGATGCAACCGTATCCTTGCCGGTGTAGATCAGATTGTGAATCTGGGAATGGATGGAACCCCAGTCGTAAATGTAAGCAAGGTCATAAACACGGCTGGCAAGGATCATGTCAAGCATTTCCGCGGATTCTTCGTCACGCATATACTTGTAGGTCAGCGCCTTGTCGTAGTATGCTTCGGTGACAGTGTAGACAGACTTTGCCGCCATTGCTTCGATGATGATACCCGCCATTTCGGTATCCGGCTGGGTCGTCGGGATGCAGACACCCTTGCCGGCGGTCTTGTGAACCATGTTGTAGTAATTTTCCTGGCTGGTTTCGTATTTCGGGAACGGAATCAGACCGAAGTCGGTTTCGGACTCACGCATACGGGTCACGCACGCCATGACTTCGCCGAAGAACAGAGCACGACCTTCTTCAAAGACCATACGCAGTTTATCGGATGCCATCATTCCGTCACCGTCTGTGATGCCGTTCTTACCAGTGATGATGGTGGTGTCCTCATCAGCCATGATTTCGCCGGCTTTGACGACGACGGCAGTCAGCTTGTCAAGGTCGGTCTTTATGATAGGATAACCGTCGGCATCCTTTGCGGACAGCGTGACACCGGAGCCATACATGAGACCGGAAGAAGAAATATCGGAGGTCGCAAAGCCAAACTGGTCATCGGGACCTGTCATCTTGCCGTCACCGTTGACATCTTTGACAGCCGACTGTGCGCACTTGTAGAATGTTTCCATATCCCATTCATTGTTGCGAACCATCTCGTAGAAGTCATAGTCGAGATTCTGCGCCATCTGCTTGTTGAACATCAGCACCCACGTTGCTTCGTTGTCAACGATGGTGATGTCGCCTGTCGCGATGTACGTTCTGCCGCCGATGGAAGTACCCTCGGTGACACCCTGATCCCAGTAGGAAGCGGTCAGGTCGATATGCGGAACCTGCTGCAGGTCGAGAATGTAGTTTTCCGCACCCATCGAGCAACCGTTAGCGATTGCTGTCATGACGGCATCATAATCGGTGACACCCGCCTGAACGGCTTTCTTGGTCTCGGTCATTGTGACACACTGATATTCCTCGATCTTGACGTTGTATTTTTCCTCAATCCACATATTGCGCTCGTAAACGGCATCAATGATAACGTCGCCCGTTGCGGCTTCTGCAAAGATGTCATATGTGACCCAGTCGCGGCCGTTGTCGTCGCTCTCATTTGAGGTGAGGAATGTGAACGTGTAGCCGTTGTAGTCCTTCTCGGGCAGGTCGGGGAAATATTCTGTGGTTTCGGTCTCAGCTGCGGTTTCGGTGACGGATGCAGCATCTGTCGTCTTGGCTTCGGTATCGGTTCCAGCACTGCCGCAGGCGGAAAGAACTGCGCCCAGTGTCAGAATGGACATGAGCACAGCACCGATGCGAAAATTCTGCTTTTTCATAAAAACCTCCCGGATTCCACGGTAACAGCATGACATGGAATCCAATTTTAATTTCATATCAATAAGTATACCATAAAAATCCGGGAATGTCAATTCTTTTTGTCCGATTTGTGAAAAAATCTGTATTATTCGTTTTCTTTATACGCTGTAATGGTCTTGTCCAATGCTTTTTCCGCGGAGGAGAGTTTCTTCTGCCATGTGGAGGAAACGGTATCCTTGCCGCTGGTGATGAGCGAATGCAGAGAGGTGAACAGATTGCCCCAGTCGTAGATGTAGGCAAGGTCATAAACACGGCTGGACAGAATGAGGTCGAGCATTTCCGCCGATTCCTCGTCGCGCATATATTTATAGGTCAGTGCCTTGTCATAATATGCTTCGGTGACGGTGTAAACGGATTTTGCTGCCATTGCCTCGATGATGATGCTCGCCATTTCCGGGTCTGCCTGCGTGGAGGGGATGCAGACACCCTTGCCGGCAGTCTTGTGAACGAAGTTGTAATAGTTCTCCTGTGTGGTCTCGTACTTGGGGAACGGGATCAGACCGAAGTCGGTCTCGGAGTCGCGCATACGGGTCACGCACGCCATGACTTCGCCGAAGAACAGGGAACGTCCCTCTTCAAAGAGGATACGCAGATCGTCGGAGGTCGAGATCCCGTTCTTACCGGTAATGATGGTTGTTTCTGCATCCGACATGATCTCGCCTGCCGAAATGATGACGGACGTGAGCCGGTCAATGTCGGTTTTGATGATGGGATAATCGTCGGCGTCCTTGGTGGACAGCGTGACACCGGTCGCGTACATCAGACCCTGTGCCGACTGGTCGGAGGTCGCAAAGCCGAACTGGTCGTCGGTGCCGACCATCTTGCCGTCACCGTTGATATCCTTGATCGCGGATTTTGCGCAGTCGTAGAACGTCTCGAAATCCCACTCATTGTTCCGTACCATTTCATAAAAATCGTAGTCGAGATTCTGTGCCATCTGCTTGTTGAACATGAGTACCCACGTCGCTTCGTTGTCAACGATGGTGATGTCACCCGTCGCGATGTAGGTTCTGCCGCCGATGGAGGTGCCCTCGGTGACACCCTGATCCCAATAAGACTGGTCAAGGTCGATGTACGGCACATCCTGCAGGTCGAGAATATAATTGCCGGAGCCCATCGAACAGCCATTGGCAATGGCGGTGATGACCGCATCGTAATCTGTGACACCCGCCTGAACCGCTTTCTTGGTCTCGGTCATCGTGACACACTGATACTGCTCGATCTTGATGTTGTATTTTTCTTCCAGCCAGGTGTTGCGCTTGTAAACGGCATCAATGATGACGTCGCCCGTTTCCGCTTCGGCGTAGATGTCGTAGGTCACCCAGTCCGCACCGTTGTCGTCGCTCTCGTTCGAGGTGAGGAACGTGAAGGTGTAGCCGTTGTAGTCTTTTACCGGCAGGTCGGGGAAATATTCGGTGGTTTCCGTTTCCGCCGCAGTTTCCGTTACCGCATCACTGACCGGTGCCGCTGTTCCGGTTTCTGCTCCGGAGACATCTCCGCAGGATGCAAGTGCCGCACCGAGTGTCGCGAGTGCCAGCAGGGCATATATGGTATGTCTGATTTTGTTCATTGGATGACTCCTCCCGTTTCAGATGGAATTTAGAACAACGGTTGTTTTGTCTGACAGCCGTTCCGGATAACCATAGTATACCATATGTGAGGAGATTTGTCAACTGGAAAAGGGAGGGAAAATGAAGTTTTTACGGATAAGTTTGGTTGATATGAACAAATTAGAGGAACAAGATTTGTATAGAGTGCACAAAAGAAGCGCGGGAGACATGAGTGGATGCGCTCTGGTGTCGTGCGGCAGAATTGTGTCTCCCTTTTCAGCTCGTTCAGGTTAATCTTAACTCTCCGATTTGTCTGCTTATACTATACAACTTTCCCCAATCTTTATTATTCCCTTTTCAATTTTACGAATTTACGCCCGCAAAATATCACCCTCCCGCACCGGAAAGGGTACCGGCATGGAGAACTTCATAAACGGATGCGGCGCCGCTTCGATGTCCTCGCCCACCTCGTTTTTCATGCTGTGAATGGGAAGCGTGCGCCCGACCATTCCGGGGGTGATCAGCTCGGCATCGGTGCCGGAGACCACCTTGTTGCGCTGAATGAAATACGCCGTGCTGGTTTCTACATCATAGTGCGTGACCACGGCAAGATAGGCTTTTTCGCGCAGATAACCGGTCTCCGTGACGGTCTGGGCGTTTCCCGTCGATTTGTCGAAATAATACCCGGTCGCATATGCGCGGTGGCTGACACTTTCCAGCTCTCGCAGCCATAACGGGTCGTAAGTATATGCACCCGGATTGCGCAGATACGCATCCATTGCCATGCGATAGGCGTTGGTGACAACGGCGGTGTAATACGCGCTTTTCATGCGGCCCTCGATCTTGAAGCTGTTGATGCCGCTCTCCATCAGCTCCGGGATGTGTTCGATCATGCACATATCCTTGGAGCTCATGATGAACGTCCAGTGCTCGGTCTCCTCGATGGGCAGGGGCATTTCGGGGCGTTTTTCTTCGGTGATGTAGTAATTCCAGCGGCAGGGCTGGGCACACATTCCGCGGTTGCCGTCGCGGCCGGTGAAGTGATTGGACAGAAGACACCGCCCGCTGTAGGAGATGCACATGGAGCCGTGAATGAACGCTTCCAGCTCCAGCTCCGCGGGAATGTTGTCCCGGATGCGGCGGATCTCCTCAAGTGTCAGTTCTCTTGCAAGCACCACGCGGGTCGCACCGAGCGAATGCCACATCTTCGCCGCGGCAGAGGACACACAGCTGGTCTGCGTGGAGATGTGGATCTCCGCATCCGGCATCAGCTCTTTTACCGTTGCCAGCACACCGACGTCGGCGATGATGAACGCATCGATTCCGGCATCGCGGATGCGCAGAAGATAGGCGCGGAGTGCATCGTATTCGTATTCGCGCGGCATGGTATTGAGGGTCAGATAGACCTTTTTGCCGCGTTCGTGTGTATAGCGGACAGCTTCGTACAGTTCCTCGTCGGAAAAATTCGCGGCGGCAGCGCGCATACCGAACATATTTCCGGCAAGATAGACCGCATCCGCACCGTAGAGGAGTGCCGCACGGAGCTTTTCGGGACTGCCCGCGGGAGAAAGCAGTTCAGGGGTCGTTTTCATCGGACTTGTCACCTCCGCTTACCAGACAAGAGTGCGCGCGAGTGCGGGAACATGGGTCAGAAGCGCATCGCATCCGACCGTGACAAGCGCGCGGATGGTGTCCTCGTCCTCGGCGTTCCATGCGCAGATCATGACGTTTCCGTTGTGCGCACGGTCCACGGTCTCGCATCCGAACCGGTCCGCGCCGAGCAGAATGTCCCGCGCATCCATGCACAGAAGCGGCGCACCGAGATATCCGGCATAAATCCACGGCCGTACGAAATTCCCGTCGCACAGGGGCGAGATGGAAAGTGTTTTCGTGTCGTCCTCCGACCTCAGCACATCCAGCGTTTTGTGGTACGCGGAAATGACGGTCATGCGGGCTGTCACTCCGTTGCGCTTTGCCGCAAGAAGAAGGTCTTTCCGCGCCTCCCCGGACAGCGGTGTGTCCAGAAACAGGTACAGAAGCAGTCCGTCGTCTCGGTGCACGGTGAGCAGGTCATCAAGGGAAAGGGCGGCGGTATTTGCATCATCGGCGGACACTTTTTCGGAAGCACTGGCACAATTCGCTGCGCAGGTCGCGCAGGTTCTGGTGCAGACAGCAGGATCAGCGGCAGGTGCCGCGGCATCCGTTTCTTCGGCGGTGTCAAAAACTACGGTCAGATACCCGCTTGCATCCACCGCGATGTGTGCGGCAAGACCGTCTGCCTGTTCGGGGTCGATGACGGTTTCGGGGGTGGAATAATACGCTATGACCTTGGTGCGGTCGAAAAGGGATTTCATGATGATGCGCCTTTCTTATTGGATTTGTTCGATAACCCCGTTCTGACCGGGATAATACCCATCAATTATGCACGGTTTCCAATAGATGGTGACAGGTTATCGAACATAGCTATTGGAGATACAGTTTTTTCAGTTCCTCGTGCTCCTCATTGGTCTTTGAGAAGTAGGTATTGCCTTTTCCGTCGGCAAGGAAGTAATAATAATCCGTTTCCGCCGGATACAGCGCGCAGGAAATGGCATCCATACCGGGGTTGCAGATGGAGCCGGGCGGCAGACCCGGATACAGATAGGAGTTGTATTTGGAGTCGATTTTCAGATCATCGGCGGTCAGCGCGGTCTTGCGCTTATCGAGAATATATTGCAGGGTTGCATCGGACTGAAGCCAAGGATAATCCTTTGCATGATCGAGACGGTTGTGGAATACGGAGGAGATGTTTTCAAAGTCGGTCATCGTGACACCCTCCGCCTGAATCATGGAGGCAAGCGTGATGACATCGTCCATCGTCATGCCGAGCTGCTCAGCGCGTTCGTAGTACTCGTCTGAGACCTTTTTCTCAAAGTTCTGCAAAAACTTGTAGATGACCGCTTCCTCGGAGGAATCCTTGAAGAAATAATAGGTGTCGGGGAACAGATACCCCTCCAGACGGTATTCGCGCTCGGGGTCAAGCTCGCCCAGCTCGTCGATGAAGCGGAAGCCCTCAAACGCATAGTTGTTGATGGCGTCAACGAATCCCTCGCGCGTGCCGATGCCGTTGGCAAGCATCAGGTCGATGATCTGGTCAACGGTGTAGCCCTCCGGAATCGTGATGACGACCTGTTCGCGCGTGTTGGCGATATAGGTGAAGGTGTCGTTCAAGTCCCCGTAGTTCATCGACGGGGAGATTTCGTATTCGCCGATGAGATAGTCCGTCGATTCGTCTTTCAGGCGCACAAACAGCTCGTACATCGTCGGATATTTGATGATTCCGTTGTCGTACAGAAGCTGTGCCACATCCTCGGCGGTCATGTCCTCCTCAATCACAACAGAAACGACTTCATCGCTCTTGACAAACGCAAACATATCGTTGCCGACCTCGATGATTGTCCACGCCGCGAACACGGAAATGACCAGTACCGAAACGATGTAGACGATGCCTTTGAGCAGAGAGGTGATGGCGGTATGATCGGCTTCCTCATACTCCTCTTCCTGCTTTTCCGCTTTCTTTGCACGGGAATCCGCATTGCGCATCTGCGCTGTGTGCGGTGTAATGTCGCGCACGGCGTTCTCTGCAATGGCGCGCTGGGAAGTGGAGGTGGCGGTGTGATACTGTGTGCCCTGCACACCGGTATGGGATGCCGGTGCCGTTGAAACGGCACGGGTGACTTCCTCACGTTCTCGGTTCTGCATGGGTGCATTTTGCACAGGGGAAGAGTTCTGCGCGGCGGTGTTTTGTATAGGGGCGGATTGCGCAGGGTTCTGCGTGGAGGTATTCTGTACAGGCGCAGATTGCGCAGGAGCATTCTGTGCGGGTGCCGGATTCTGGCGGCGCTTGGCAAGGAGCGCGCGGCGTTCCTCATCCGTCATGCGGGAGAGGGCAAAGGCGCGGTTCAGCTGTCCGCGTTCCGCCTCGGACAGACGGCTTCTCGCACACGCATCGCGCAGCTGCTGTTTTTCTTCCTCCGACAATTTGCCCATGCTGAGTGCGGCAATGATGCGCCGTTTCTCGTCGGGGGTCAGTTCCTCAAAGGTAAAGGTTTCGTTTCTGTCGTCCATTGTGATCCTTTCCTTGACAAATTTATATGATTCCGATAACTTTCAGAATGAATAGTACAAAGCATCCGAGATACGCGGGAGAAAAGACCGCCGCCGCAACGCCTTTTGCCGCACGCGGACGCTTTCCGGTTTTGGAATCCAGATAATCGGGCAGTTTCTCCCCACGGATGCCTTTGTCGTAGATGACACGTTCCGCCTGGGACAGCATCATGACCGTGCAGAAAAGTAAGGCTGTGACGAGAACGAACACGAAGAAGATCTCGTTTTCCGGCTTTGCGATGAATGCCCAGATGTATTCTTCAAAAAAGAGACTGTAAAGATTGTAAACGATGTGAATGCAGAGCGGTGCCAGCGCGGACTGCGTGATATAAACAGAAAATCCAAGCAGAATACCGCCCACGATCGACGGAATGAACGCGACCGCGCTCATGTCGAGAATGCTGTATACAAGTGCGGTCAGAAGAATGGCGGCAGGCGCACCCAGATGTTCATATTCGGTATAAAGCACCGAGCGGAACAGAAATTCTTCCGTGATGGCGGGCAGAATGGCAAAGACCACCATCGTGTAAAGGGTGTCGTAGATGTTCGCGCCGGTTTCGGGCAGTGTCCGCCCGTAAATGGTGTAGACACTGTGCGCGTACAGTCCGTCCGAGATGCCGAAATTGCGCAGAAGCAGCTCCACGGCGGTGACGGCGGTGATCATCACAAGGACGGCGAAAATCAGAAACACGTCCTTTTCCAGACCGAACAGCCGGAGCTTCAGACGGAAGATATAATTTTCCCCCCGCGCTTTGCAGAAAAAGATGGTGGGAAGCACGAAAGCCAGCAGCTGCAGGATGACGAAAGTCAGGTAAGTGTCACGAGAATCCGTCAGCTGCATGGCGCCGATGTAATCCGAAAAGATCAGAAACGCATAAGTGAACAGCGGCAAAAGCGGGGTCAGGTGAATGGTTTTGTCTTTATGTTGCATGGACGGCGCGGACTCCTTTTTCTGTGACGAGAACATCGACCGGGAGATCGTATCTGCCGCGCGGCAGACGGCCCACGAGAAAATCCGTGTAGACCGCACCGACACGCACCCCCTGAAAGTCAGCGAGAAACCGATCGTAATAGCCCTTTCCGTACCCGATCCGGTAGCCCTCCGGGTCAAAGACCAGCCCCGGCACCAGACACACGGGATGCGCATCCGCACCGAATATGTCCGGCGAGTAAACGGGCAGGGCAGGGGAGGGTTCTCTGATACCATAAGCACCGGGGGTGAGGTCCTCTTCCTTTGTGATGATGTGGTAGTCCATCGTACAGTCAGGAATGCGGCAGCGGGGGAACGCGGCGGCTTTTCCGTCGGCAAGCGCCTGTCGGGCGATGGGCATGATGTCGATTTCACTGCCGGTCGGCGCGTAGAGCAGAAGCACCTTCGCGTACCGGTAGGTGATGGAGGACAGAAACAGCGAACAGATGGTGCTGTCGTAGTCCTGCCGGAGCGCGGCGGGGATGGCGGCGCGGCGCGCTTTGTACTCCGCACGGAGCTCATTTTTGCGGGCGCGGATCTCCGTGCCCTTTGTCTTGTGTATCATCGGTGATGTGCGCCCCGGTTCTGTCACGCCATCACACTGCGGCGCAGTTCCTCCGCAGTCTCCTCCCCGAACAGCGAGGAAACCAGCGTCAGACCGAACGGTAATGCGACCCCCATCCCCTTTGCGGTGATGAAGTTTTCGTCCGTGACAACGGATTTTGCGGAGATGTTTGCACCGACAAGGTACTTTTCAAAGCCGGGATAGCAGATGGCGGAGCGGCCGGAGAGATAGCCGAGCTTGCCCAGAATCATTGGTGCGGCGCAGATGGCGCCGATGGTGATGCCGCGTTCCGCCGCATAACGGATGGCTTCGTGAACAGTGCCGGAGGCATCGAGATTCGTCGTGCCGGGCATACCGCCTGGGAGAATGATCATTTCAAGATTGCGGTCAAGCACGACGTCCTCCGCCGCGATGTCCGCCGTGACGGAAATGTTGTGGGAACCGGTCACGATTTTCCCTGTGATGCCGACGGTCTTCACCTCCGCACCCGCGCGGCGCAGAAGGTCGAGCGGGCAGAGTGCCTCCACTTCTTCAAATCCGTCTGCCAAAAACATATATACCATAATGATTGCTTCCTTTTTATATTTTTAATCTGTGTTTTGTCTGTTGGATGCTATTATTATACCACAAAATCCCGTCCGATAACAGAGAATCGGACAAGCATTCACATTATTTTTACAATATTTGCCAAAATCAGGGCAAATGCGGTGCGACGACCGCCATGATGTCCCGATGAATGTCCGAAAGCGGGCGTGGCTCGCCCTCCCGGTGACAGCAGATGCGGTTCCAGCCGAGGGTGTCGGAGGCGTACAGCGCCGCGCGGTAGCTGTTTTCAAGATGGGAGACGCTTTTTTCGTGGATGTCCTGCTTCCGTCCGGTTTCGTCGGTGCGATGCGCAAGAAGCCGCCGCGCGATGTCCGGGTGCATTTCCAGATACAGAATCACATCCGGCCGCGGCAGTCCCAGCCGGTCAAATTCAAAATCCCACAGCCACGAAAGGAAATCGTCCCATTTGTCCCGTGGGAGCTTTGACAGCTGATGCACGGCGTTCGCCGTGGTGTATCGGTTAGAAACGACGATGGTGTCCGGGTCGTCGATGTCCTTTTTCCAGTCGGTGCGGTAGGAAATGTACCGGTCCACCGAGAAGAACGAAGATGCGGCAAAGGCATTCGTGTCCTCCGGTTTATCGCCCAGTGTGCCGCCGAGATACAGCTCCACCGGCACCGCACTTTTCTGTCCGTACATCGGGAACGACAGCTCACGGACACGGTATCCTTTATTGCGCAATGCTTCCGTCAGAAGCTTCGATTGTGTTTCTTTGCCCGACGCATCAAGACCGTCGAGGGTGATGAAAAGTCCCATTTGTGTGTTCTTTCTTTTTGGTATAATTTTGAGGGATAAACTCTTGGGGGTCATGCTGTCAACATAAGAAAGATGACATTTATTGTGTGTGTAGGGACGGCAACCTGCCGCCCGCGGCGCGGTGACATATGATAAATCTTTCAATGGTGCGCAAGATTATCAAATCCGCGGGAGCCTAATAGGCTCCCCTACGAAATCGTCGAAATCGCACAGCGTAACACAATATCCCTATCGTCGCCTATACGTTGAACCCCGCATTTCTTCTCTTACCCAATCTCCTCCTGCTTCAACACCAGCTCCATATACTGCTCCTTCGTGATCAGCACCTGTCTGGGCTTCTGACCCTCCGGTGCGGAGACATATCCCAGCTGTTCCATGCGGTCGATGAGCTTCGCCGCGCGGCCGTAGCCGAGGGAGAGACGGCGCTGGATCAAAGAGGTGGAGATTTTGCCGCTTTCCACAGCAAGCTCCACAGCGTTTTTGAGCATCGGGTCGTCCGGGGTGCCGTCGCCGTCGAAATCATCGCCGTCAAGCGCCTTGGAGCTCTTTTTCTGTCCGCACATCGCCGCTTCCTTTTCGATGGATGCCATGACATCGTCCGCGTATTCGGCGTGTCCGGCGGTCTTTTTGAGGAATGTGATGATGGCGTCGATCTCGTCTTCGGAGACGAACGAGCCCTGTACGCGCTTCGGCTTCGGTGCGCCGACCGGCTTGTAGAGCATATCGCCGCGGCCGATGAGCTTTTCCGCGCCCACTTCGTCCAGAATGACACGGGAGTCCATCTGGGAGGAAACGCGGAACGCGATACGGGACGGGATGTTGGCTTTGATAAGACCCGTGATGACGTCAACGGACGGTCTCTGGGTACCGATGATGAGATACATACCGGCGGCACGCGCTTTCTGTGCCAGACGGCAGATGGATTCCTCCACTTCGTCGGGCGCGGTCATCATCAGGTCGGCAAGCTCGTCGATGATGATGACGATCTGCGGCAGATATTCGCGGTCGGGGTCGTTTTTCGTGATGTCGTTGTACCCCTTGATGTCGCGCATACCGACATCTTCGATCAGTTCAAAGCGCCGTTCCATTTCCGTGACCGCCCAGTGAAGCGCACCGGCGGCCTTTTTCGGGTCGGAGACAACGGGAACGAGCAGGTGCGGAATGCCGGAGTAGATGTTCAGCTCGACCTTTTTGGGGTCGATGAGAATGAGCTTGACCTCCTCCGGTGTCGCTTTGTAAAGCATCGAAACGATCAGCGCGTTGATACAGACGGATTTACCCATACCAGTCGCACCGCAGATGAGCAGATGCGGCATTTTCGCGGCATCGAGATAAATGGGCGCACCGGCAACGTCCATACCAAGGGCGGTTGTCAGCTTGCTTTTTGCGCCGAGAAATGCGTCGCTTTCAATGAGGTCGCGGATGTAGACGGTGGAGACGGAGCGGTTCGGCACCTCAATGCCGATGGCACTCTTGCCGGGAATCGGTGCTTCGATGCGTACGCCGTCCGCCGCAAGACCGAGCGCGATGTCGTCCACAAGATTGGCGACTGAACGGACACGGGTCCCGGCTTCCGGCTGAAGTTCGTACCGCGTGATGGTCGGGCCGCGCGAGACGTTGACGATCTTCGTCTTGACGTTGAAGCTGCGCAGAATGTCGGTGAGCTTCTGGGCGTTGGATTGCAGTTCTTCCGCGACATCCTCCGATTTCTGTGAGGTGTCCTTTTTGAGCAGGGTCACCGGCGGATAGACATACTGCACGACCTCCTGCTCCGGCACGGGCGCAAGCGGTACTGGAGATTTTTCGGCATACATGGAATTGAGCGATGCAAGCAGAGCGGCGGGGTCTTCGGATGGGTCGGGCATATCGCCGCGGCCGGGATACGCTTCGATGGGAATTTCTTTCTTCTCTTTGCCTGTGTGCTCCCGCAGGATCTCTCCGTTGGATGCGCGGATGGCTTCTTCGATCTGTTCCTTGGAAACGATGTCGGGAATCTCGGTCATGCCGTCCGGTGTCGCGGCGGGTTTTTTCACAGGAACGTGAATTTCTGCGGTGCGCAGAGCGGAAGTGCCAGCGGAAGCACCGGAAGCCGTTCCTGCGGCAGGCACGCCTGTGTCAGGCGTTTCCCACGGCGGCGTGTCGTCGTCGGAAGATGCACCAACGCATCCGACGGGGGTGGTCTTCTGAACGGTCAGCTCCAGCTCCGCGGACTGCGCAAGGTCGTTTCCGGCAGAAGCGGGAGACGAGGGGCCGTATTTTTTCAGAAGCGTTTCGTCCTTGGGACTTGAGAAAATGGCGGCAAGGTCGATCTCACCGGTCGGCGTATACACACGCGGCTTCGGTTCGGCCGGGATGGTCTGTGCCGATGCGGAAGTGTTTGCGGCGGACGATTCTGCGGCGGGCATTTCCGCCCGGGCGGCGGTATCATCATTTGTCTGACCCGCACGGATGGCGGCGGATTCGTCCTGCGCGGCAAGGGAATAGGCGTTTTCGTCCGGCACCTCGGGCGCGGGAGTAGGAACGGGTGCGGGAATTTCCGACAGCACCTCGCCCGTTTCGGTGTTCACGGTGACAATGGGCGCGGAACCGTCTGCATCCGGGGTCGCCGTGTCCGGCATCTGCCCGCGGTCATAGACTTCTCCGGGAACGGGCGTACCGTCGCGGCGGGGTCGGCGGGATTTCCGCTGGGGAGCAGGCGTTTCCGGTGTCGGGGAGACCACAGCGGATTCCGTTGCGGCAGAACCTGCTGCGGAAGAACCTGCCACTTTGGCAGTTCCGGTCACTGCGGCATTGTCGTCCGCATAAATATTATCGTCAATCGCACCGCGGCGGCGGGAAACTATATCGCCTGTGGGGGAGGACTGGGATTCCCGGCGAATGGCGCGTTCGGTGGAACGCATTTCACGCTCGATGCGCTGGCGTTCCGCCTGTTCCCGTCGGATGCGGGCAAGCTCTTCGCGGCGTTCGTCCAGCTGAGCCTGTCTTGCTTCCATGTCTGGTGCGGCGGCTTCGCGGTACTGATCGCGTTTTTCACGGTATTTGTAAATCTTATATTCGAGGGTGACCCAAAGCGACTTCGGCGTCATGCCGACGTAATACAGTGCGAGCAGAAACACTGCCGGAATGGCGACGATCAGTGTCCCTGCAAGACCGAGGAAGCCGAGCAGCTTCGTCAGAAGTCCACCGACCACACCGCCGCCGATGCCGAGAATACCGCCGTCATACAGCGCGCAGACGGTGTCCCATGCGGACTGCGCATCAAAAACCGGGTCATTGCGTACCCCGGCATGAAACAAAACGCCGATGAACGCGACGAGCGCAGACCCGAACGCAGCTTTGAGCGATACCGCACCGTATTCCATATCTTTTCGGAGAAAAAACGCACCGATGAGCAATAAGACAGGAACGAAATACGCCGCCCGTCCGAGCAGTCCCATCGAAAAATCGTGCAGAAATCCGCCGACCGCCCCCGTTGCATCCGGGAACAGAAGGCACGCAAGCAGAAACAGCCCGCCGACCACAAGAGCGATGGTGCAGAGCTGTACCGTGCCGTCCGATGCGGCACTTTTTCTGCGGGAAGACGATTTTGCGGCGGAAGATTGCGTTTTGGTGGAGGATTTTTTCTGCGCGGATGATTTCTTTGCAGAGGAAGATTTTGCGCCGGATCTTCCGGAACCGGTTTTTTTATTTTTGGATTCAGCCAAGCGGCGATGCCTCCTTGCAGGAATTTTATATAAAGGACGTTTATTTCACATGACAACAGGAAATGATAAGTACATTCCATTATATTATACCAAATTTTTTGAAAAAGTGCAAGAGGGAACATGAATTTTTACAGAATTACAAACACAAACCCTGCCCCGCGTGCGCTATTGGCATTCTGTGTGGTCACAGCGGCGGGATTCTGCGCGGGAATCGTCAACGGACTGCTCGGAACGGGCGGGGGAATTTTGCTTCTGCTGATTCTGCGCCGGGTCTGCAAAAGCGGCGGGGAGGGGGGCGCACGGGATGCGTTTGCGTCGTCGATTGTCTGCATTCTGCCGCTGTCGGGGCTCTCACTCGGAATGCTTCTGTCTCGCGGGGAGGTGCCGGCGGGGACAGTGTTCTCATGGGAACAGCTCCCGCTCGGTGTAGGTGCGGTGTGCGGCGGTGCGCTCGGTGCGTATCTTCTGCCGCGGCTGAAAGTGCCGGTGCTGGAGCTGTTGTTTGCGGGGCTCCTGATCTTCTCCGGCATCCGGATGGTGATGGGATGACGGACGGGGTTGTCGGGGCGGTGATCGCCGCGCTTGCCGGAATGGGTGTCGGCGGCGGGGGACTGCTGGTCATCTGGATGTCGCTTGTGCGTGGATACGAAATTCCCGCGGCGCGTGCAGTCAATCTCGCGTTTTTTGTCCTGTCTGCCGCGGCGGCACTGCCGTATCATCTGAAAACGCGGCGGATCGCGTGGCGGTATGTCCTCTCTCTGACCGCGGCGGCAGTGCCGGGGGTATTTCTTGGTGGGCATCTTGCGGAAATTCTGTCCCCCGATACCGCACGGCGTGTGTTTGGATGGTTTCTGATTCTGTCGGGCGGGATGATGCTTCTCGGGAAAATGAAAAGGCGCGGCAGGATGCCGCGCGGGTGAGAGGGAAGAGGATATGATGACGGTGTTGCGAAGTGCGAATTGATGATTCTGTATTTCGTCATTTCGGTTAAAACTATACGTTGGCAAAAACACAGGCAGGACGGTTCGCACATTAAACCTCAAGACATCTTCTTCGCCAACTGCAAATCCACCGTATCGTACACCGTAAACGTCCCGCCGTGGGCGTTGATGGTGTCCTCGATTGCGGCGAAAAATTCTGTTCTGCGCGGTTCGGGGATCGCCAGATGGTCGGAATAGGTTCCCAGCAGTGCCGTGTAAGCCGCGGCGGTAAAATCGCGTCTGCCGTAATACAGATGATGGGAAATATCCACAAACCCGTATTTCTCCGCGATGGCGGCGCGGTTGGCGGCCATGTCATCGGTGTATTCCCCGGCGGGATGAGAGCCGGGCATATAGATGGCATACAGTTCCTGAATGGCATCGCACAGCTTCGGGCGGCGCTTGTCTGGGGACGGATGGTTGGCAAACCGCGCAAACACCCCGCCGGGGCGCAAAAGAGAATAGACCTTCGGATACCCCACCTCCTCCGGGATCCAATGAAACGCGGATGCGGAATAGATGAGGTCAAAGCCATTTTCCGTCCCCGTAAAATCTTCAAAGGCGCAGTTCACAACGGAGAGCGCAGGATATTCCGCGTACTTGTTCTGCGTATAAGCGGCAAGGTCCGCACCGATCTCCACTGCCGTGACGGATGCGCCGGATAACAGTACCGGACGGGTCGCCTGCCCCGTGCCGATGCCGATTTCAAGACAGACAGCATCCGAGGCGGGCGTGTTCATATAAGCGAAAATGTCTTCGTATACCTCATCGGGATACACCGGACGGCAGCGGTCGTAAAGGGCGGGGACGGAATTGAATGCGAGTTTCGGGTCGGACATGGGCGGTCTTCCTTTCATGCGTTTATGAGCGTTCTTGCAAAGCGGTTGACATAATACCCGATACAGTCGCCACGGGTAAACAGGCGGTGACTGTCGGGCGTGCCGCAGGTGCGGACGAGTTGATTTCGGGGAACTGCGGCGAGGGTGTACTGTCCCGGGGTGCGGTTGCTGCGATAAGCATCCAGAATTGCCGCGGCACCGTCCGAGCGCAGATTGCCGAGCCGCCAGATGGGTTCCGGGGCGGAGATGTTCGGATAAACGTCAAATCGGCTGTTCACATAAAAGACCGGCGTATCGGAAACGGGGTCTTGTGTGCCGGTATCCTCCGAAAGTTCCCGATACCACACCGATTCCGGCTGACCGAACACATCGGAAAGGGACGTTTTCCCAAAATAGGCAAGGGTATGTTCGGCAAGAAACGGCGGGATGCGGGCAAGGTCTTCGTCCGTGATGCGGATGCCGTACAGTGCTTCGTTTGCGCCGTCGCAGGAGCCTTGGTGGACGAACACGGAAAAGTCCGCGCCGATCGTTTTGCACCGCGCGGCGTAATCCCGTTTTCTTATGAGTGTTTCCACCGCACCGAGATCCCTGAGGTTTTCCCGGTTGACAAACACCTGGAAGCGCGGAGCGATGCCGTTTTCGAGCAGAAGCTCCGCCGAGTGGAGAATGTCGTCATACGCATGGGGACGTCCGGTATAACGGTCGGTCATCTTCTTGCCGCCGAACAGGGTCAGCTGTGCATACCGGACACCGCGTTCCAAAAGCCACGGAAGATAATCGGGGTCGCGGACAGCACGCGGCACGCTGAGGAGTTCAAAGTGTTTGCACGGGGTGTCGGAGAGGGTATCGCACAGGTTCCAAAGGTCTTTGTAATTGTCGCGGAAATCGGGTTCTCTGTACCAGTCGTAAACGGTCAGCCGCTCCGTGTACGGGCGGAATGCTTCTGCAACGGACACGAGGTCGTCGGGGCAAGGATCGCCGTTCGGTGCGTGTCCGAGCCAGCAGTGCCGGCAGCGATTTGGACATCCGTACATATCAAGGCAGACGGTAAGAGAAGAAAAGCGGGAGAGCATCGGGGGATTCTCCTTTCATCGGGTATTTTTATTATACCAGATTTTTTGCAGGGATGCAAGGGGGAGTTTGGTTATAAGCAAAGATTCCCAATGCAAAACAGGACACCCGAAAGTGTCCTGTCCAAAACCGTTTTTAATTGGAACCCATCACGATCTCGATTTCTTTCGGTGCGGAGACATCGGAGCGGACGGAGCCGTCTTCCTGTCTTGTGTGGGAAACCGTAACGATACCGTAGGGTGTCGGGAACGTACCCTTTGCATAGGAGAGGTCACCGAGCTGTGGGTCGATGCGGAGCTTCTTGCAGCCGGGTTCTTCAATGCGGATACCGAGCACATACTGGGTCAGATACGGGCAGGGGCCGGATGCCCAGCCGTGGCACAGGCTGTGACGGAACTTGACGTAGCAGTAAGCGCCCCAGTCGCCGTGGATATCGACCTTTCCCGCGGGAACCAGCTCGTCGATGGGAGCGGCGTTTTCCATCCAGTCGATGTCGAAATCTTCCCAGAACGAGGTCGCGCCCATTTTGAGCATACCGCCCCAGTAGTCGCGGAGTGCGTTCAGCGCACCGGTGTAGTCGCCGGCGAGCGCCTTTGCTTTGAGAATGTAGTAGCCGAGGAACGTGGAGAAGCCGTGTGCGCCGTTGACGGCGATCAGGTCGTCGTTCATCGCCTTTGCGTCGGTCAGACCGGCAAGCACCATCAGGGCACCTGCGGACTTGGAGCCGCCCGCATCGGGAACGTGCTTTTCCATACGGTCGGCGGCGGCACGGCAGGTGGAAGCGAGGTCGGCATTGCCGATGACGTCCATCATGTCGGCACCCGCATACAGTGCCCAGCGGACAAGACCCTGCATACCGGCGTGCATCGCGGTCGGATTGGCGTTGTTCGGCCAGTCAAGGAACTTGCCGGGCATCTGCTCCACACCGTCTTCATCCACAAGGGATGCGATGTGCGACAAGAGCTTCGTCAGATATTCTTCCTGTTCGCAGAGATATGCCCTATCGCCGTGTGCCATGTACCATTCCTTGTGGAGCAGAATCCACCACAGGGAGTAGGAGGGCATACCGTTCATCCACTCCACGCGCTCGGCGGTGATGGGGGCTTCTTCTCTTGCAAGGTCAAGGGACTTCGGCACGACGTCGTTGTAGCCGAATGCGGTGACGATGGTCATGACTTCGGTGTGCATATCGCCGATCCAGACAAGACGGTCGCGCTTGATGCCGTCCCAGAGGTATTCCTGCATATTGAGATGCGCGGTGTACGCGGCGGTGTCCCAGATTTTGTTGAGCAGGGGATCGGAGCAGTCAAAGGAGCCCTTGTATTCGATGTCGCGGAAAATGAACGTCGCGTTGATGCTCTTGAACGTGATGACGGATTCTTCCCCGAGCAGGTCGATGCGGGCGAAACGGAAGCCGGATTCGTTGGTCTCCATTGCGGAGTGGGAGCCGAGATTCAGCACCATGTCGCGGTTCGCGTGGTCGTTGGTGGTGTTCTTGACACCGAGGTCGGTCATCGCTTCCATTGCGGATTCGCCGAGACGGATGCGGACGTTGGCGCGGCCGGGGTTGTCCTGCGTGCCGACATCGTCCGTGGACTGGGATGCCCAGACCATCAGGCGCAGGGAGCCGTGAATTTCCCGACCGAAGTCGAGAAGAATGGATGCCTTCGGTTTGCCCGGCTTGTTCGCCATGAGGCACTTGTCGGACTGGTTGCGGTTCAGCGTGATCTGCTCGCGCTTCGGCTCCAGAAGATTCTCCGCACCGACAATCTCCGCGCCGTCCTCGGCGGACGACCAGACAATGCGTGTGGGCGTGAGATACCGGCGGGAACGCACATCAGCATCCTTGCCGATGAGATTCGGGTATTTATCGTAGATTCTTGCCATTTTGACAGATTCCTTTCTGTGGTGGATTATGGTTATGATAATTATATCATGATTTTTGAAGTTCGTCAAGAGAAAACGGAAAATTGCGGGAATTATGGTTGCGAAATGCGCGATGCATGAAAAAAATCAGCCGGAACGGAGCCGGGAACCATGAAAAGAGGAACTTTTATCAAAAAAAGTCCTTTTCGTGACAATAAATTCACAAAATCATCTTGAAAAATCGCGCAAGATGTGGTATAGTATATACTTGATGATATATGATCTGCCAAAAAAGCAGGTCTGTCACAAAAAATCAGTCTACCCGAATATTTTATAAATAAGGAGTTTTTTACGATGTACAACAAGAAAACCATTGAAGACATCGAAGTAGCCGGCAAGAAAGTCCTTGTCCGCTGCGACTTCAACGTACCGTTAAAGGACGGCGTTATCACCTCTGACAAGAGAATTGTGGAAGCACTCCCCACCATCAAGTACCTGCTCGAAAACGGCGCAAAGGTCATTCTCTGCTCCCACATGGGCAAGCCGCACGCCATCTTCACCGAGGGCTTCGGTCTTGACAAGAAGGAAAAGGCAAAGGTCGAAGAACTTCCCGCCGAAGAACAGGCAGCTGCAAAGGCTGAACTGCTGGAAAAGGCAAAGAAGAACGATGCAAAGAAGTTCACTCTCGCTCCCGTTGCTGCCCGTCTGAACGAGCTGCTGGGCGGCGTTGTCACGTTCGCTTCCGACATCGTCGGCGACGATGCAAAGGCAAAGATCGCGGCTCTCGAGCCCGGTAAGGCAGTTCTCATCGAGAACGTCCGCTTTGACGCGCGTGAGACCAAGAACGATCCCACGATGGCAAAGGAACTGGCTGACCTCGCTGACATCTACGTCAACGATGCATTCGGCTCCGCACACCGCGCACACGCTTCCACCGCAGGCGTTGCAGACTATCTGCCCGCTGTCTCCGGCTATCTGATCAACAAGGAAATCACCGTCATGGGCGGCGCGCTGGAAGATCCCAAGAGACCGTTCGTTGCCATCCTCGGCGGCGCAAAGGTTTCCGACAAGATCGGCGTTATCCAGAACCTCATTGAAAAGGTCGATACCCTCATCATCGGCGGCGGTATGGCTTACACCTTCTTCAAGGCTCTCGGCAACGAAGTCGGCACCTCCATCTGCGAAGAAGACAAGCTCGACCTCGCACGCGAACTGATGGCAAAGGCAAAGGCAAAGGGTGTCAACTTCCTCATCCCCGTTGACAACGTCATCGGTAAGGAATACGACGAAAACACCACCTATATGACCATCTACTCCGACTCCATTCCGGACGGCTGGATGGGTCTGGACATCGGCCACAAGACCCAGGAACTGTTTGCAAAGTCCATTCAGGGCGCAGGCACGGTTGTCTGGAACGGCCCGATGGGCGTTTCCGAGTGGGAACACTTTGCAGCAGGCACGACTGCGGTCGCACAGGCAGTTGCGGATTCCGGCGCGATCTCCATCATCGGCGGCGGCGACTCTGCGGCAGCGGTTGAAAAGCTCGGCTACGCGGACAAGATGACGCATATCTCCACCGGCGGCGGTGCTTCCCTTGAGTTCCTCGAAGGCAAGTCTCTGCCCGGCATTGCGTGCCTCAACGACAAGTAAGATAAGGTTTCCGGGTTTCACCCGGAAAGGGTTTCCTTGCCCTTTTATCGTGCGTAATTGCGCGGGGGGAGGAAACCATCTCAGACACCGAAGTTTTCCTCCCCCGCCCCCCCCTCTTTCCTTGGCTCGATTCCTCGCCGGATGTATGGTATGAACCGGAAGTGCGATATGAGCCGGAAGATTATGGTAGAAGACGAGGGAGGGGATAACGGTGCTGATTTACAATACGCGAAACAAAGACGATTATAAGTAAGAAAGAAGAAGTAATAAAAATGGACAAGAATTTCAGAAGAACCGTTATCGCGGGCAACTGGAAGATGAACATGACACCCACTGCGGCTGCGGCATTTATCAAGGAGCTGGCTCCGATGGTCGCGGGTGCGGACTGTGACGTTGTTCTCTGCGTTCCCGCAATCGACATTCCTGCGGCTGTGGAAGCGGCAAAGGGCTCCAACATCCACATCGGTGCGGAGAATGTTCACTTTGAAGAAAAGGGTGCATACACCGGCGAAATTTCCGCGGATATGCTTGTGGATGCAGGCGTGGAATACGTCATCATCGGTCACTCCGAGAGAAGACAGTATTTCGCAGAGACCGACGAGACCGTCAATCTGCGCACAAAGGCTGCTCTGTCCCGCAACCTGAAAGCCATCGTCTGTGTCGGCGAAACGCTGACCCAGAGAGAGCAGGGCATCACCGCTGAGACCGTTTCCCTGCAGACCAAGATCGCGCTCCGCGACATCACCGCGGAACAGATGAAGAACGTCATCATCGCATACGAACCCGTCTGGGCGATCGGCACCGGCAAGACCGCGACCTCCGATCAGGCAGACGAAGTCTGCGGCATCATCCGTGACGTTATCGGCGGTCTCTACGGCGAAGACATTGCAAAGGCAACCACCGTTCAGTACGGCGGTTCCATGAACGCAAAGAACGCGGCTGAACTGCTCTCCAAGGTCAACGTTGACGGCGGCCTCATCGGCGGCGCGTCCCTCAAGACCGAGGATTTCACTGTCATTGTTAAAAATGGCTAAACCGGTATGGGGCTTGTGTCCCATATCATAAAATAACGCATATTCCCGTTATCACAGGCGACGCGGGGCTGCTGCAGAATGTGGTGCGGCGGTCTCGCTTTGTCTTTGATATACAGGAAACCAATACCACACAAGGAAATTTCAGGAGTCATTATGGACAGAACGGCAATCAGAAGTCACCGCTTCTATAAAACGGTACTTTTCTATCTGTTTGTTATATGTGTGATGCTGTTCTGCGGTATCACGGCATCCGCCCGGGAACTGGACACGGAATACGGCACCGTATCCGCCGCGGCGATGATAAGCGAAAAGAAACCGGGGGAGATCACGGTGACCCTGACCCCCGACGAAGCATTTCTGAATTCGAAAAAAGGCGAAACGCTCTACCTGTTTATTCTGTCCCCTCACGAGACGGCGGACAATCTGCGCACGGTCTCCCCGACGGCAACGAAGGTGGTTGACAAGACCGTGACATTCAGCGTAACAGCAGACGATGCGGGAGAGCGGTATCGTGCAAAATATATTTTCGCGCTCGGCGAGGGGGCGGATTACTGTGTACTCGGCGAAGCATATGTCGAAAACCCCGAAGTTCTGGCGGAAAACACAACGGAACGTACCACCGCCGCCGGCATCAAGGGACTGACCGTTTCGCAGGCGCTGATGGCGGATGCGGAGCTGCTCGGCATTTCCCACGCGGTCATTCCCGTCGTCATTGACGATTATCTGACCGGTTCTGCGGGCGACCCGCAGTATTCCACGGCAACCGCCGGGGTGACAAGCCACTTTGACCCGACGAAAGTCGCACAGCTGGATGCACAGATCGCCGCCCTGCGCGAGACCGGGGTACATATTTATCTGCGGTTCGTTCTGGACGGCAGTGACCGGAATACGACCGAACCGACAGCGGCTTTGTACGGTCTGATGGCATCCGACGGTTCATCCTTCTACGGCATCACGCTCGAGTCCAAGCTTGCCTATCAGACGGCGAACAATGTGTTCTCGTTCTTTGCCGGGCGGTACGCATCCGAGTCAGGGGTGGAGCCGATCGACTTCATTCTCGGCTATCAGGTCAACGAATGGGGAAATTATTATGATCTCGGCATCGACACCAAAGACACCGCAGGCGCGGCGGAAGCGTATGCCGACGTGTTCCGTCTCTGTGATGCGGCACTGCGGTCGCAGTCGGAGAACAGCCGGGTCTTTGTACCGCTGTCCAACCTGCTTGCATCGGCAAAGCCGTTTCTCTCGGCGTTCGCGGAAGAAATGGGTGCGGACACCGCGTGGAGTGTCGCCGTTGCCCCCTACGCCTCCGACCCGATGGACGACAGCATCTGGGACGATGACGGCTCTACCGACAGCGAAAACAGCACCTATCTGACCATGGAAAATCTCTCCCTGCTCGGCGGCTGGCTGAAAACGGAGGAGCTTTTATACAACGGCAAAATGCGTTCCGTCATCATCGACGATTTTGCAGTTCACGGAACCTCCGGCGACACCGCATCGCAGGAGCGGCAGGCGGCATCGTTCGTCTACGCTTATTATCGGGTGACAACGCTCGATTATATCGAAGCATTTGTCTGGCATCGCGTGACGGACGGCGCGGCAGAGCATTGTTCGCTCGGTCTGCGGCAGCTGGACAGCACGGAAAAGCCGGTCTACCGACTGTTCATGACCATCGACACGGAAACAGGCACCGATGCCGCCGCGGAATACGCCAAGATTGTCGGCGAGAAAAAGTGGTCGAAAATCATCAAAGGTTTTTCTGCAAAAGACACGGAAACCGCCGCGCGGTATGAAGGTGCGGGGACGATTATCACATCGGAAACATTCCGCGAGGACACACAGCTTCTGCTGGACTTTTTGGGCGGTACGCTCGGCGGATTTGTCCCCGGCGTTCACACGGCAAAAACGGAGGTCGTGACCCTGTCCGCCTCCGGAACGCTCATCAACACGCAGATCTTGCAGGCGGAGACCTACCCCGCGGCGGAAACAGAATATGCCGGCATCACAAAGACGTTCTCGGCAGACGAACTGCCCCAAAATACGAAGACCCTGTATCTGACCCTCCGCGCCGATCCTGCGGACAGCACATCGGACACCGTTCCCGTCTGCATTCTGCTCGGGAAGAATGGCAAAAACGGCACCGTTTCGTATACCGGCACGGCGGAAATTCCAGCAGGCGCATGGACGACATTGTCGTTTGACATCTCCGACTATATGCGCAAGGCCAAAAGTGCCGATTATATGAAGCTGTATGTTGGCGGACTGTCGTCCGATATGACAAGCGAGACTGTCGGCGAGGACGGGGTCGCGGTGCAGACCACCGTGGCGGTCGGCGGAACGTTTTCTGTAAATGAACTGCGCTATGTGACAGGTTCCGGCGGTATCGTGCTGGCGGTCTTCAAGGCGATCCTTGTGATTCTTCTGATACTGGTCGTGCTCTTTGCTTTGCTGGTGCTCCGGGCACAGCTCCGTCGGCGGAAGCGTAGAAAGCAGATGGCGATGCGGCGCGCGGAGATGCTCCGTCGAGAGAGAATGCGGCAGATGCAGAACGCGCAATATGCGCAATCACAGAATGCCCATGCGCAAAATGCACAGAATCAGAATACCTACGGCGCCGGAATGCGCAACCGGAACGCAGGCCCCGGCGGAATGCAGTATACCGGCGGTTATCCGGATGGCACGGGACGGGGAACACAGGGCAACACGCCCATGTACGGCAATTCCGGAAACAGCAATCCCGCAAACGGTACTCATCCGGGGGATGCTCCCAGACGCCGCACGGCACAGAGACGGCCGGATATGTACGACAGAAGATAAACCACGAGAGAAACAGGAGAATGAGGTATGAGAAGACCCATTAAATATAAAACCAGACAGGCGCAGAAACAGCGTCTCATCACCATCGTTGCCGCATCGGTACTGGGTGTCGGTGTCATCGGCGGCGCGGCGGCGGCTGTCGCTCTGAACCGCGATGACGAGCCGGACAGCGGTGTCGGAACCGATTCCGGTTATGTGGATACCATAGACACGGCCGCGGACAGCGATTCCCAAATTCCGGAATCCACGGATACCACAGCACCTGACGGCACGGATACGGACACCGCATCCCCCGATACAGATGTCGTGACGGAGACCGCCACCCCCGATACAGAGACCGCCGCACAGGATACGGAACCGACACCCGACATCACGGAGGACATCACCCCCGGCGGTGATGTGAACCCCGGCGGAAACGATGCGCAGGGTGGTACCCAACAGGGCGGAACCCTCCAAGGTGGGACACAGTCTTCCGCAATCGACGTCGGAACGACGAAAAATTACAAGGGCGGCTATCTTGATTTGTCCGAATATCCGACGACAGCAGAGCTGGAAAGTGCCGCGCTCGTGTTGAAAGCACAAGGGTACACCGCCGTCATGGTCGAACTGAAATACGACAACGGCAAGCTGTCCTATAAATCCTCCGTTGCAAAGGCAAAGGAATACGGTGCGAATCCGTCCGTTGCGGCGCTGTCGCTTGACGACATCGTCGATACCCTGCACGGCGCGGGACTGTATGTGACCGGACGGGTCTGCGCGCTCCGCGACGACCTGGCAGCAAAGGGCGACACCGATGCGGCGCTGATGAATACGGCGGGATTCCGCTACTCCGACGGCGCATCGAGATGGATCTCCGTGTACAGCGACACGGGGACGGACTATATCCTCTCCCTGCTTGCGGAAATGAAGAATGCGGGTGTCGATGAGATCATGCTTCGCGATTATGCACTGCCCGCCGATGCCGGCACGACTTCCCCCGCCTATGATAAAACAGTCAGCAAAACGGATGCGGTGAAGACGTTTGTCTCGTCAGTAAAGGACACCCTCTCCGGCACCGCGCTGAATCTGGAAATGGATGCGGTGACGATCGCCGCAGGAAATGACACCACACAGGGCATCGACTGCTCCGCGCTTGCCGCGCTCTGCGACAGCGTAACGGCAGACATTACCCTGTCCAACCTCTCCGACGGTATGACCATCGGCGGTGTGACGATCGCCGACGTGGATGCCGATCCCGCGAAAACGGTGGAGACCGTTCTGAAAGCACTCGATGCAAGCGCGCTCAACATCCGCCCGCTGTTTGAGCTGACCGGAAACGCATCGACCGATGCCGCGCAGATCGCCGCCGCTGAAAACCGCGGTTACGCCGCATACCAGATGACCGCCCGGGTCGTCAGCATGAACGAAAAATGATCAAGAATCTGTTCTGTGATCTTGACGATACCCTTTTCGACTTTCACCGGGGGGAAGCTGCCGCCATCCGCGAAACGCTTTCCCGCGTCGGCATGACGCCGACCGATGATGTCTGCCGTCGGTACAGCGAGATCAACCGCGGCTTCTGGCGGGCACTGGAACGCGGGGAGATCACGCGGGAAAAGCTTCTGACCGAGCGTTTTTCCGTTCTGTTTGCGGAATATGGCGTGACGGCGGATGCGTACCTTACCCAGCGGTATTATGAAAACGCGCTGTCGGAGCAGCACCCGTTTCTGCCGGGGGCAATGGAATTTTTGCAGGATGTCCGCAAAACGGTGTCCCTGTACGCCGTCACGAACGGTACGGCGAAAATCCAGCGCAAACGTATGACGGATGCGGGTATCACACCGTATTTTAACGGCATCTTTATCTCCCAGGAGATCGGGCACGAAAAGCCGTCCAGGGCATTCTTTGATGCGTGCTTTGCATCGTTGCCCGATGTGCGGCGGGATGAAACGCTGATGCTCGGCGACAGCCTGACCTCCGATATGCAGGGCGGCGTGAACGCGGGGATCCTGACCTGCTGGTTCAATCCGCGCGGCGAAGAAAACACGGCGGAGATCCCGATCGACTTTGAGGTCTCCTCCCTTGCGGATGCGGTAAAGCTGATACGGAAACTGAATCAATAATAATGCAGACCGGTGCGGGGCAAGCATCGGTCTGTTTTGTTTCGAAAATATAAAGATCAGGGTTCGGCAAGGAATTGGAGTCGGAACACATAACGACAATTTGGAGCAGCAAGATAATAAACTGCCGATTCGTCCCACCGCGGATGGCGGTGGGTAACGGAAAACAGAAAACATGGGGCATCGGAGGCAGAGTTTGCGGAAATGGTTTCTGTGTTCCGCCGGATCGTCGTGGAATCCGCACCAAGTGCTTCGTAGTAATCCTCACTGATGATAAGTGTTTCGCTCTGAATATCCGTGATCATGATCTCCGCATCTTCCACAGCAGTGACGGTCGGGATGGCTTCGTAATCCACATGGCTGTCATACCGCACAGCGGCGGGAGTGATGACCGTTTCTGTACCGCCGCACTTCACCGTCACGAAAGGCACTGTGTCTTCTTCAAGCCATTCCAGAAACGCATTATCAAAATCATACTCCATCACCCAGCTCCCGGTATGCTTGCCGTCTGCACGGATGTGAGAAACGACTGTGAGATAATCATCCTCGCCGGTATGAAGCGGATGGAACGAATACCCGCTGACATACTGATAATAAACAACATAAGTTCCGTTGTCGGTGGTCGTCAGCATGACGGTGTGGTCGACGGGGGTGTCTGCAATTCCGTCATACGTGCGGTTGACACTCTTGTCATATTGGTTGATCAGATCAGCAAGCGCGGCGCCGCGTTCGGCGGAAATTTCCCTGCCGTCCAGCGTGACCCGCTGAATATTCTCCGCATCCGCCCGGATGCCGCCCGCCGGGTCGCAGGCGCACACGAGAGTCATGAGAATGCAGAGCAACACGCACAGCACGCCGGTTTTCTGCCGGAACGGTGTGGAGGTGCGGGACAGAATGCGGACAATGCGTTTCTTTGCCGCTGTTTCCCCGAAGCCCGGAACGGTGAAAAGGGAAGTGTGTCGGTTCTGCACCGACAGCCGCAGAAGCGCATCCGCGTAGTCAGCGGAGATGTCTTGTCCGTCCGTGTCCGAGAGAAGTGCGGTCGCCGTCTCGTCACAGCGTTCCTCCATATCTCGCGCGGAAAGGATGAACGCCGCCCATACAAGCGGGTTGAACCAATGCACGCACAGCGCGCAGAACGCAAGGAATTTCAGGATATGGTCGCCATAGCGGATGTGAACGCGCTCGTGCGCCAGCAGATACCGTCGGTCGTCCGGGGACAGCGCGGACGGCAGATAAATGTTCGGTCGGAGGATGCCGAGGACAAAAGCGTTTGTGATGCTGTCCGCCAGAAATACGGGCGCGGACACCCGCGGCGTGAGATTTTCGGTCACAGTAAACGGCACCGACACCGAAACACGCTTTTTCAGGCGGAAATATCCGACCATACTGTATAAAAACAGTGCCGCTCCGACCGGGAGCCACAGCCGTCCGAAAAACAGCACCCACACCTGGTCGTGATAGGCGTAAATTGTGGGGAGAGGCGCGGAAACGGATTCTTCTGCCGGTTCACCTGTGTCTGTTGAGATAGACGGGTCTGCGGGGACGGATGGGTCTGCGGAGAGGGGGGTGTCCGTGGAATCCGTATCTGCCGCCCGCTCCATCGGGATGATGATGGTGTCAATTCCGCCGTTCAGCGTATCGCCGACCGCATGATACGCCGCCATCGCCGCATTGGCGGTGGTGATCCTGTCACTGTATGCGGAGGGAAGTGCGGTCTCCTGCGCTCCGGAGGTGATTGCCAGCGGAATCAGACTGAGGTCGCTTTCCGGCAAAATGGGACAAAGCAGACGGAACAGCACCACTGCCCAAAGAAGGATCGTCTGACGGCGGGGGTATTTTTTGAGGATCCATCGCAGAAGCAAAACCGCCAATATCACAACGGTCGCGGCAAGGCTCCTGTCAAGAATTACCGGAAACAGCGAATCAGTCCACATAAACAGCATCTCCTTTCACGGGAAAAATCATTCATCTGCGCCGCGCACGCGCGATCAGCGCCTGTAATTCGGAAATTTCGTTTTCCGTCAGTGCCTTTTCTCTTGTGAACGCGGCGACAAACGCCGGCAGGGAGCCGGAAAACGATTCCTCCACAAACTGCGAACTCTGCCGCGCTTCGTACTCCTCCTTGGTCACAAGTACGGTAACGCATCCGCCCTCGTTTTGAAACAGCCCGCGCTCGCACAGCTTTTTGAGCACCGTATACGTCGTCGATTTCTTCCAGTGCAGATGCTCCTCGCACAATTTGACCAGCGCCCCGGAGGACAGCGGCGCATTTTCCCAGATGAGTGCGGCAAACTGTGCCTCCACAGCGCCAAGGCGATAATCGGAATTCTGATGTCCGGACATGATGGGTTCTCCTTTTAAAATAAAGTGGTCGATACGCAATAGACCTTTCTGTATATAGTCTATCACATATCGACCCGGTTGTCAAGAGGGGATTTGGATTTTTTCGGCTTTTTTTCGGCTTTTTTGAAAAAAAGCCTGGCAAAAAACTTTTTTGGGGGGATTTTGGTTTTGGCAGGGGCTTCTCGTGCGAACCGTCCTGTTTATGTTCTTTCTTATGTTGACAGCATTACCCGACAGGCGCCCCAGAGACACCGCCATCATCCCTTGTCAACAATACTCCCCGCCAAGCTCCCGCATCATCCGTTCTGCGAATGCTTTCTCAAACGCGATCTTCTCATTGTAAATTTCCAGCGCCTGCGGATAGTTCATTTCCGCGCGCCAGCGGACGGCGAAACGCTCGAATGCGCCGTTGCGGAACGCTTCGACATAGTCGTCGGGCGTTTTATGCCGGTAAACAAGGTCGGAAAACGTCGCCCAGACGGAATAGGTGCCGACGTGGTCGATGAGATCCGCATCCTGTAATAACAGCACAGCGGGAGAATACACCGCCAGTCGTTCTTCGATGGAAATGCCGCCCTTGCAGCGGTGGTCGTGTACGCGGATGATGCGCTGGATCTCCGCAAGCTCCTCCGGGGAGCAATATTGTCCGATGAGAGAAGGAAGCAGGTCGGCACCGGCGTTTTCGTGGTCGGGCTCGTCCTGCCCGTTGCAGACATCGTGAAACCACGAAGCCGCGGTCAGAATGTACGGGTCACAGTCGTCGTCCGGAATGCCGATGTCCGCTTTCAGCTTCAGCGCAAGGGTGGCGGTGCGCAGACCGTGCTCATATTTGTTGCCGGGTTCTTTCCACGGATGGCTGGATTTTTCCTGCAAAACGGATGCGGCGGCGGCACGGAGGTCGTCCATGTGGGTGGAGAGATAACGGTTCATAAATGGTATACGGTTCCTTTTTATTCAATGTTTTCAAATGCCGCAATGAACTTTTCGATTGCAGTGTTGATCTGTTTTTCTTTCTTTGCGACCAGTGATGCAAGATCGGTGGAATCCTTGTCGGCAAGGTCTGCGTAACCGGAGGTGATATTGCCCCAGCTGTAAATCATCGCAAGGTCATAAACGCGGTTTTCCAGCAAAAGGTCGAGCATGGCGGACGATTCGTTGTCGCGGGCATACTTGTTCTGCAGTGCGGTGGTGTAGTAAGCGGGTGTGAGATATTCGTAGGATGCGGATGCCATCGCTTCCAGCACCACACCGGTCATGTCAAGGTCTGCGACTGTGACGGGAATCGTCAGACAGGAACCGGCCGGATTGACGAACGTGATATAGTCCTCCTGCGCCTCATCGTACTTGGGCAGGGGAATGATGCCGAAGTCCGTCTCCATCTGCCGCAGATTGGCAACGTGGAACATGACCTCCGCATAAAATAGCGCGCGGTCTTCAAAGAACGCATTGCGGATGCCGGTGATAACGTCCGATGTCTCGTTTGAAATGCGTTTGGAGAGGAGCGTGCGGTTGCCGTCGTTCAGAATGGTGCCGATCTTGGCAAGCACATCGGTCGCTTTGTCGATATCAAGATTAAAATACGGCATATCGCCGTCGTCCTTGGAAACGAACGAAAGTCCGGTCGAATAGAACAGACCGTAAACGGTGTCGATGGTGGTCGAAAGTCCGTATTTGTCGGACATCGTGTAATTGCCGTCACCGTTCAGATCCGCGGCAACGTCTTTTGTCATCGCGGAGAAGGTATCGACCGTCCACTTTCCTGTGTTGACAAGCTCATACGGGGAGGTCAGATCGTTGTTGGCGATCATGGCTTTGTTGAACATCATGATCCATGTCGCCTGGTTGTCGATGGTAGAAATGTCGCCGGTCATGAAATAAACATTTCCACCGATGGACAGGTCGCGGATGATGGACTGATCCCAGTATTTCTTCGACATATCGACATTCGGAATATCGTTCCAGTCATAAACCGCACCCGACTGTGCCGCTGTTCCCGCCATCGAGAGCCGCAGGAATGCCGCATCATAAGAAGCATCACCTGCCTGCACTGCTTTGGTCAGAACACCCGTCGCGTTCAGGTCGTACTGTCCGGTCAGCTTGATGTTGAGCCGTTCTTCCAGCGCCAGATTGCGGGCATAAATACCGTCATTGATGGTCTCACCGGTCTCGCCCTCGACCAGCACATCGATCTCCGACCAGTTGTAGGGGTCGCCGTCACCGTAGAGCAGGATGTGAAATTCTTCTCCGTTGTAATCGTATTCGCCAAGGTCATCCCGGTAGGCGGGATCAACAGTCTCCGCGGTTTCGCTGGTCACGGCTTCATCGGTCACAGAGGCCGTTGTCTGTGCATCATCAGAGGACTGTGCATCGGTCTGTCCGCAGGCGGCAAGCATGGCGGCACAAAGCAGGAACAAGAAAAATGCGGGGAGGGTATGATTTTTACACATGATGAGAAACCTTCTTTCGCTTTTTAATAAAGTATATAACAAATTTGTGACATGGATGTGAATATTTTTATGATTTACAAAAATTTTCAAAAATTGACTTGACAAATCGGTCTAACGGTGTTAAACTATTATTGGAAAGTGGTTTAATGCTGTTAAACCAACACAAAAAAGAAAGGAAACATCCCATGAACATGACAAAACTCGGCGAAATGGAACAGCGCTTCGCCGATCTTATCTGGGAACACGCGCCCGTCGAGAGCGGAACACTGGTCAGGCTGTGCGCGGATGCGTTTGACTGGAAAAAATCCACGACCTACACGATGCTCCGCCGCCTGTGCGAGCGCGGACTGTTCAAAAACGAGGGCGGATGTGTCGAGGTGGTTTTCACAAAAGAAGCATTCCTTGCGGCGCAAACAAAGGACTTCGTGCGGGAGACGTTCGGCGGGTCACTGCCGAAATTCCTTGCGGCATTTTCCGGGGGCGATGCGCTGTCGGAGGAAGAGGTGGCGGCGATCGAAGACATGATCGTAAATTACAGAAAGGGGAAATGAATCATGATGCAGGTATTGGATTCGGTCATAGGGGGGCTTTGGCGGATATGCGATGCGGTTCTCGCACGGGGACTGTGGTACGGGACGGTCGCCGTTCTGCTGTTGCTCCTTGCCCGCGTGCTTCTCCGCCGGGTACCGCGGCGGGCGGCGGCGTGGCTGTGGGTATGCCTGCCTGTCATCCTGCTTCTGCCCACGTGGCCAAGGGTCACAGTGGAAGCGGATACACTTTGGAATACATTCTTCCCCAAAGATGCCGTCATACAGACCGAGGAAACCGAGCGGGATGCGGGTATCACCGATGCCGGAACCCTCACGGTCACGCAGACCCCGGCGACCGATATTCCGCTGTCCCCATCGGCAGGGAATGAAGCAGATGAAAACGTGGAGGTCGAAGTGTCGTATTCCCTGACACGGGAGGCGGCGGTCACACTTGCATGGGCTGTGGGCGTGCTCGGAATGGGAATATGGACGCTGATGGAGGGACGTTCTGTCCGCCGGATGTGCCGGGGCGCGGCGCTGCTGACAACACGTGGGAACGTGCGGATCTTCCGCGCACCGGGTGTCGGAGAACCGTTTGCGCGCGGTATTTTCCGCCCGGCGGTGTATCTGCCAATGTCGATGCAGGAGGACAGCGCGGAGACGGAAGCGGTGCTGGCACATGAGCTTGCCCACCACAGGCGCGGGGATATTCTTCTGCGCAGGGCGTGGCGGCTGTGTCTGTGTATCTATTGGTTTCAGCCGCTGTTGTGGCTTGCGGGGCGGTATTTTCTTTCCGATACCGAGGGCGCGTGCGATGAGATGGCGCTGGCGGCGTTGCTTGACGGAAACCGTTCCGGGATACCCGGAGATGCGGATGAGCGGGAACTCCGTGCGACATATGCGGAAACCCTGCTCCGGTACGCGGGCAGAAAGAAATCCGGCGTTCTGTCGTTCGGCGCGGCGGGACGGGGAATGAAACAGCGTGTGGAAAACGTGCTTGCCCCCAACCCCATGCGCGCGGGCGGCATTGCCGGTATCGTGATTGCCGGTCTGCTTTTGTGCGCGTGCATGGCGGTAGAACCGACGGTTGGCGGAACAGATACGGATGAAACGCAGGAGCGTGGCGCGGATACCGCTGTTTCCGACAGTACCGAACAAGACCCGTCACAGACGATGTCTCCCGAGACGATGACCCCCGATGCAACACAGCCCGCGGACAGTACCGTGACCCTGACCGTCATCCCGACGGCGGAGCGGTTCGGATTTGCAGAGACATATTTTGAGAAATATGCACAGATTTATTGGGATGCACCGGTTTCCGTGTCGTTTTCCCTGCCGGAAATCTGGTCGGTATCCGAGGACGGGGGTGCACTTTACGATGAAAACGGAACGGTCGTCGCATCGGTTTCCGTCGTCCCGTTTGATCCGCTTGACGATGACCCGCCCGAGAACGTGCCGGGAGCAGGGTCGGAGTGGATGGCAATTTATACCGATATGCGCCTTTCCATGATGCAGAACATCGCCGATGACGACTATCGGGTGATCGCCCGCGGCGACCGCTGGGAAAACGCGGTGGCGATCCTCCATTATAGTGTCCCCGAAGAGAATGTCCCCGCCGCCGCATGGGAGCAGAAGACCGCACCGATCATTCTTGCGTACAATATGGACTGTTCGATGTATCTGAAAATCGTGTTTGAGGATGTGGGGATATCGGATGAGATACAGGAAAAGATCGCCGGGAGCGCGGTGTTTGAAAAAGTATCGCAGGATCTCGGCACACAGGTGGCATACAATACCGTGACCCTGACACAGACGCCGACCGCAGAACTTTTGATTTGCAATGAAGCTTATTTTCAGGAAAACGTGGATATGGGGTATTGGGATACGCCGTTTTCCGTGTCGTTTGACATACCGGACGGATGGACGGCGGAATTGAATGCGGAAGGTGAGCTTGCTACGGGTCTGTGCGAGGAAGCGTTGATCGGCAATATCGGTTTTCGGAACGGAAAATTGTTTGACGGTGACGGAAAACAGATCGCATATTTCGGTGTAAACTGTTTTGACCGGCTCGACGATGACCCGCCGGAAAACGTCCCACCCGCCGGAGATGAATGGCAGGCAATCTATGTCAACCTACGGCTGTCCGCAAATCAGCAGGTGTCAAATGACGACTATCACGCTGTCGCCCGCGGTGATCGATATGAAAACGCGGTGGCGATCCTCCATTACAGTGTCCCCGAGGAGAACGTCCCCGCCGCCGCATGGGAGCAGAAGACCGCACCGATCATTCTTGCGTACAATATGGACTGTTCGATGTATCTGCAAATCAATTTTACGGATGATTCGGTTGCGGATGACGTGCGGGAAAGGATCGCCGGGTGTGTGGTGTTTGAGAAGATTTACGAAAATACAGCCACACCGCAAAATCCGTAATTAAATAAAAATCCCCCCCAAAAAAGTTTTTTGCCAGGCTTTTTTTCAAAAAAGCCGCGTTCCCCCGAATTTTCTCTTGACGAATCGCGCATTTTGTTATATAATAATGGTATATAAACAATTTGAAATCCGGAGGATAAACATATGGGTCTGATTCAGGCAGCAAAAGGCGCGTTGGGTGGGATTCTCGGCGACCAGTGGAAGGAGTACTTTTACTGTGATGCCATGCCGTCGAATGTCCTTGTCAGAAAGGGACAGAAGCGTACTTCGTCGCGTTCGTCCAATACAAAGGGAGAGGAAAATATCATTTCCAGCGGCTCTACGATTGCCGTCAATGACGGTCAGTGTATGATCATCGTCGAGCAGGGTAAGGTCGTGGAGTTCTGCGCGGAGGCAGGCGAGTTCAAGTGGGATGCGTCCACGGAGCCGTCCGTTTTTTCCGGCAGTCTCGGTGAGAGCGTGGTCGAGACGTTTAAGAATCTCGGTAAGCGATTCACCTACGGCGCGGATACCGGAAAGGATCAGCGCATTTACTACTTCAATACCAAGGAGATCGTCGGCAATAAGTACGGTACCCCGTCGCCCGTCCCGTTCCGCGTTGTCGATAAGAACATCGGACTGGATGTCGATATTTCCGTCAAGTGCTACGGCGAGTATTCGTATAAGATCACAGACCCGCTTCTGTTCTATCAGAACGTCTGCGGCAACGTTACCCGCGATTATACCCGTGACAATCTCGATTCCCAGCTGCGCACCGAGGTGCTGTCGGCATTGCAGCCTGCGTTTGCGGAGATCTCCGAGATGGGCATCCGCTATTCCGCGGTCGTCGCAAAGACCGAGGAGATGAGCGCGGCGATGCAGCACCAGCTGTCCGAAAAATGGGGCGGTTTGCGCGGTATCACCATCGTTTCGTTCTCCGTTGCTTCCATCAAGGCTCCCACCGAGGACGAGGAGATGATCAAGAATCTCCAGAAGAACGCGGTCATGCGCGACCCGTCGATGGCGGCGGCAACGCTGGTCGGCGCGCAGTCCGAGGCGATGCGCGATGCGGCAAAGAACAGCGCGGGTGTCATGACCGGCTTCATGGGCATGGGCATGGCGCAGAACGCAGGCGGCCTGAACGCAAATTCCCTGTTTGCCATGGCAGAGCAGAAAAAACAGCAGAACGCCGAAGCCGGCACCTGGAAATGCGCGTGCGGCAAGGAAGCCACCGGAAAATTCTGTTCCGCGTGCGGCGCAAAGAAACCCGAGGAGGCACCCGGCTGGGTCTGCACCTGCGGAAAAGAGAACAAGGCAGAGAGCAAGTTCTGCCCCGAATGCGGCGCAAAGCGTCCCGAGGAAGCACCCAAGGGCTGGACGTGTCCCACCTGCGGCGCGGTGAACGAGGGCAAATTCTGTGCGGAATGCGGCACGAAGAAGCCGGCGGAGGCTCTGCTTTATAAATGCGACAAGTGCGGCTGGAAGCCGGAGGATCCCGCAAATCCGCCGAAGTTCTGCCCGGAATGCGGAGATGTTTTCAATGAGGACGATGCCGCCCCGGCAGATGTACCCGCACAGACACCCGGCACACCGGATGCAAATGAGGAAAATCGCCCGCCGATGCCGCCCGCAGAGGACGAAACACAGCCGTAAACGGGAACTTTTACCATGTTGATTTTTGAAACCGTCATGCTCCCGCTCGGTATCGGTACGGAAAAACCGTTCTGTGTCTGGCATCTGACCGATCTGCATTTAATGCACGCGGATGGCCGGGACGGCGCATATGAAAACGAACACGCACGGGCGCGGATCCCGGTTTTCCCGTCTGCGCATACGATGGAAGAAGAATTGCTTGCGGCTTTTCAGAACGCGGAGGAAAAACCCGATTTCCTGCTTCTGACAGGCGACATCATCGACTTCCCGACACAGGCGAATCTAGATGCGCTGACAGCATTGCTCCGCGCCGCCGGATGCCCGTATCTCTATGTGCCCGGCAACCATGACTGGTCGTTCCCGAAAGGATACCACTCCGAGGAGCAGATACAGACATATCTGCCGAAGCTGTCCGCCGCCGTGGGGCAGCCGACGTCGTTCTGTGCTGTGATGCACAACGGCATTTGTTTTGTCGGCGCCGACGACAGCCGCGACCGGGTTTCCACCGATGTAGCAGAGAAGACCGCCGAAGTCCTTGCCGCGTGTAAGGAAAAGCACATTCCGGCGGTTGTCTGCCTGCACGTCCCGATTCAATCTGCCGCCCTTGACCCGGAAGCGAAACGGGTCTGGCGCGCACCGGTCGTCATCGGGGACGAACGTGCGGATGAGGCGACACGCGCGTTCTGTGATGCCGTGGAGGAAAACGCCAATGCTGTGATCGCGGGTCATGTGCATTTTACGCACGATGCGCCGCTTGACCGCGGCAGATGCACGCAGTATATCTCTCCGCTTTCTGCTGGGGGAACTGTCAGAAAATATTATATTGTATGAAAGGAAACCGCAGAGCCGGAGAAAAACGCTCTGCGGTATTGCCGTATTATGTTATCAACCGTTTACAGCGCGGGACTGCTCGGCATTGAGGGCTTTTCCGTCACCGTGGAGGTCAACTGTGTCAATGGGATCCCACAGCTGGAAATCGTCGGTCTTCCGGACAATGCCGTCAGGGAATCGCGGGAACGACTGCGCGCGGCGTGTGCCAATTCCGGGGTCGTTTTCCCGGAGGGCGCGCTGACCATCAATCTGGCGCCTGCGGACAAAAAGAAAGAGGGGTCATTCTACGACCTTGCCCTGCTCGTCGGCATTCTGACAGCGGGCGGACGGCTGGATGCTGCGGGCGACCTGTCGAAGATGTGCTTCATCGGAGAGCTGTCGTTTTCGGGAGAACTGCGGCCGGTCAGAGGCATTCTGTGCATGGGCATTGCGGCAAAAGCCGCCGGGCGGACGACCTTGTTCGTTCCCGCACAGAATGCGCCGGAAGCCAGCGTCATCGACGGCGTGACCGTCTATCCCGTGCGCACGATCCTCGACCTCATCGGGCATCTGTCGGGGGAGGCACCGCTGGAACCGTGTGTGTTCGACCGGGAGGCGGCGCACGCACTGTCTTATGATACCGCCATCGACTTTGCCGATGTCAAGGGACAGCTGCGCGCAAAACGTGCTTTGGAGCTTGCCGCAGTCGGTCAGCATAACATCCTGCTCATCGGCCCGCCCGGCACAGGCAAGAGTATGCTCGCCAAGCGACTGCCCACCATCCTGCCGCCGCTGACCTTTTCCGAAGCCATCGAAACGACAATGCTCCATTCCATTTCGGGAATGCTCCCGGACGGAAAATCGCTCATCGTCCAGAGACCGTTCCGCTCCCCGCACCATACGATGAGCGCGGCGGGACTTGCGGGCGGCGGAAAGGTGCCGACACCCGGCGAGATTTCGATTGCGCACAATGGTGTTTTGTTTCTCGATGAGCTGCCGGAGTTCAACCGCGATGCGATGGAGGTGCTCCGCCAGCCGCTGGAGGACGGACAGGTGACCATCACCCGCGCGGCGGGAAAGGTGACGTATCCGTGCCGCTTCATGCTGGTCAGCGCGATGAACCCCTGCCGGTGCGGCTATTTCGGACACCCGACCATCCCATGCACTTGCCGTCAGGAGGACATCCGCAAGTATGTCTCCCGCATTTCCGGCCCTCTGCTCGACCGCATCGACATCCAGATCGAGATTCCGGCGATGACCTTTGACGAGCTGAACAGCGAAAAACACGAGGAGACCTCCGCCGAGATCCGTGTCCGCGTGGAAAAGGCACGCGCGTATGCCCGCGCCCGTTATGAGTCCGCCGGAGTCGATGTTACGGCAAATTCCCGCCTGACTGCCCCGCAGATCCGCCAGTTCTGCCCGATGAACGACGCGGCAAGAACCATCCTGCGCGGTGCCTTTGACAAAATGGGTCTGTCCGCCCGCGGCTACGACCGCATTCTCCGCGTGGCAAGAACGATCGCCGACATGGCGGAAGCCGAAGTCATCGGTGCGGAGCATATCGCCGAGGCGATCCAGATGCGATCGCTGGACAGGAAGTATTTCGGGGGATGAGAGCGATTGTATCAGCAAGGATATAAGCGAAAAGGTTCGCACAATAAACCTTCCCCTTGGGGAGAGAGGGAGAAGAAGCTTTGCATCTTCTGTGGATCGAGGTATGTCACCGCGAAGCGGTGATTTGAACACCATTCACGCTTCTCCCTGCTTACCCATCTCTTCCATAACACCAAAAACCCGACACGGTACCTCAAAACCATGCCGGGTCTTCTATTGTGTAACTTATTGCTTTCTGTTACAGAAAGATTTCATCGCTGCAGGTGATTTCACCTGCCCCGAGGCGGATTTCATTTCACAAACAATGCCCCGTCCTTTGCATCGACTGTGATTACCGTTTCCGGTGCCGGATCGTCGGCGATGATGCTCCGGGCGACCAGCGTTTCTACTTTCGACTGGATATAACGCTTCAGTGGTCTTGCACCGTAGATGGGATCGTAGGCGGCATCGATGATGACATCTTTGGCGGCTTCCGTGACGTCGAGCGAAAGCTGTTTGTCCTCCATACGGCGGCGCAGGTCGACAAAGAGCAGGTCAACGATGTTCCGCACGTTGTCCTTTGTCAGCGGCTTGAAGAAGATGGTCTCGTCAAGACGGTTCAGAAATTCCGGACGGAAACTGCGGCGGAGCAGCTGTGTCACGCCGGCGCGGGCATCCTCGGACAATTCGCCGTTTGCACCGATGCCGTCAAGAATCATGTCGGAACCGAGATTGGAGGTCAGGATGATGATGGTGTTCTTGAAATCCACGGTCCGGCCCTGGCTGTCGGTGATACGACCGTCGTCCAGCACCTGCAAAAGTACGTTGAACACATCCGGATGCGCCTTTTCCACTTCGTCAAAGAGGACAACGGCATACGGCTTTCTGCGCACGGCTTCGGTCAACTGACCGCCCTCGTCGTAGCCGACGTATCCGGGAGGGGCACCGATGAGACGGGAGACGGAATATTTTTCCATGTACTCGCTCATGTCAATCCGCACCATCGCGTGTTCGTCGTCAAACAGCGCCTCGGCAAGTGCTTTTGCCAGTTCCGTTTTACCGACACCGGTCGGGCCGAGGAACAGAAACGACCCGATGGGACGGCGCGGATCCTGAATGCCCGCACGGGAACGCAAAATCGCATCGCAGACACGCTCCACGCCCTCGTCCTGTCCGACGACCCGCTTGTGCAGAATGTCGTCGAGATGCAGGAGCTTTGCGCGTTCGCTTTCCATCAGCTTCGCAACCGGAATGCCCGTCCAGCGCGCAACGATCTTCGCAATTTCTTCCTCGGTCACGTTGTCGCGGAGCAGGGTGTGGCTGTTCTGCATATTTTCGGCGGCGGCTTCCGCATCGAGCAGGTCACGCTGTAGTCCCGGCAGTTTGCCGTATTTCAGCTCTGCGGCGCGGGAGAGATCGTATTCGTTCTGCGCCTTTTCGATTGCCGCATTCGTCGCTTCGATTTCTTCACGGATCTTCTGGGCGCGGCCGATGGAATCCTTTTCGTTCTCCCATTTGGCTTTCATGGAATTGAATTCGTCCCGCAGATTCGCAAGCTCTTCCTCGGTCTTGGAAAGCCGCTCGGCGGAAAGCTTGTCATCTTCCTTTTTGAGCGCGGCTTCCTCAATTTCAAGCTGCATGATACGCCGTGAGATTTCATCCATTTCGGTCGGCATCGAGTTCATTTCAGTCTTGATGCGCGCACAGGCTTCGTCTACCAGATCAATCGCCTTGTCGGGCAGGAAACGGTCGGAAATGTAGCGGTTTGACAGCGTTGCCGCCGCGATCAGTGCCGCATCGTGAATCTTAACACCGTGATAGACCTCGTACCGCTCCCGCAGACCGCGCAGAATGGTAATGGTGTCCTCCACCGACGGCTCGGGTACCATGACCGGCTGGAAACGGCGTTCCAGTGCGGCATCCTTTTCGATATACTGCCGGTATTCGTTCAGGGTCGTTGCACCGATGCAGTGCAGCTCGCCGCGCGCAAGCATGGGTTTCAACAGGTTGCCCGCATCCATCGCGCCGTCGGTCTTGCCCGCGCCGACAATGGTGTGGAGTTCGTCGATGAACAGGATGATCTTGCCGTCGGATGCCTTGATTTCGTTCAGAACGGCTTTCAGACGTTCCTCAAATTCGCCGCGGAATTTCGCGCCTGCGACCAAAGCCCCCATGTCAAGGGAGAACAGCGACCGGTCACGCAGATTGTCCGGCACGTCTCCGCGCACGATACGCTGGGCAAGACCCTCCGCGATCGCTGTTTTGCCGACACCAGGTTCGCCGATGAGACACGGATTGTTCTTCGTTTTCCGGGACAAAATCTGGATGACCTGACGGATTTCGTCATCCCGTCCGATTACGGGGTCAAGCTTCTGCTCTCTGGCAAGCTCGACGAGATCCTGACCGTACTTTTTAAGCACATCATATGTCCCCTCCGGATTGTCGGTCGTGACACGCTGGTTGCCGCGCACGGACTGTAAAGCACTCATGACGGCGTTTTTGTCAACACCCGCGTTTTTCAAGGCTTCCTTGACGGCATTGTCGGGATGCGAAAGCAGTCCGAGCAGGATGTGTTCGACGGAAACATAGTCGTCCTTCATCTTGTCCGCTTCTTTTTCGGCGGTGTTCAGCGCGTTCTCGACATCGCGGGAAATATAGATCTTGTCGGCTTCGATGCCGCCGCCGGAAACTTTGGGCAGACGGTCGATGACATTCTGCATGACACGGCGCAGACCGTCCGTGTCGGCACCCGCTTTTTTCAGAACGGAGGAAACCAGCTCCTCCGGGTTTTTTAAAAGAGACGAAAGCAGGTGCGCTTGCTCCATCTGCTGATTGCCGTTTTCAATGGTCAGACTCTGTGCGTTCTGTACGGCTTCAATGCTTTTTTGGGTAAATTTCTGAATGTTCATATGGGATAGATTTCCTCCTTGTTTTATTGGGTGTCAAAGCACGATTTCATGCTCCGACAAATATGCTCTGTACATGGCATCAATTTCCTTTACCGCGGCATCCGGGGTATTGAGATTGTAAAAATAACACTTCAGCGCCCGGTCAAACACATCGGCATACGCATAAATGAGCGACCCCAGTGCTTCGCTTGACAGGTTCACCTCCCGCGCTTTGCCGTCCGTGGACAACAGGCGCAGACGGCGGGTGAACTTTCCGCCCTGCTCTCCGTAGACACAGCCGTCCATATACCGGGACTCCACACTCATCCACAGCCGGAAGAACTGCTTCATGTATAACAGCAGTGCCGCGTTCTGGGAGCGCAGGGACACGCGGAATTCTCCGATTTCGTTCCCGCTCACGCCGCCGTCCATTGTGCGGAACAGCTCCACCGCGTATCGCACGGACGGATTGTATTTGTACTGGATGGCGGAACGCATCGAAAACGTCGCATCCGAGGGCTGCATCAGCATCTGGAATGTGTCGTGCGCGCCGAGCAGCTGCTCCATCTGCCGGAACGTGTCTGCCATGCGTTTTTCCGGGGTGGTGTAGGAGACGTATTCCGCCAGAATCTGGTTGATCATATTGGAACGGTTGGTGTTGTGACGGTATGCAAGCCGGTCGATCTGCGCGACAACATCGTCGGACAGAACCAGCGAATACACACTTTTCTGCATCGTTTTGAAATCTCCTTTCCTTTGTTCTGCATATATTATACCACGGAATATGAAACTCGTCAATGAATTTATATAAAGTTTCACGCAAAATTCACGATTCTGCAAAAAACTGTTGCATTCTGTCCGAATATCGGTTATAATTATATATAACAGGAAATATTCTGACCAAATGAGGTGAAAGTCTGAAAATAAATTTTCAGACGTGTACTGTTTCGTTTTACGAAACATGGCGACTATTCGCAGCTTTACGACTGCGATTTTGTGCAAGCACAAAACCAGTTCCAATTTCACAAGAAAGGAAACTTTCGCTTCGCGAAAGTCAGGGTCATAAAAATGAAAAAACTGAACGACTGCCTGCGCGGCAGAGGCGGAAACTATATCCTGCCGTTTTTTTGGCAGCACGGAGAAGATGACGAAACGCTCATCCGCGAAATCGATGCCATCGAGCAGTCCGGCATCAAAGCACTGTGTGTGGAATCCCGCACGCACGAGGACTTCTGCGGCGACGGCTGGTGGCATACGATGGATGTGATCCTCACGGAATGTGAGGCGCGCGGCATGAAGGTCTGGATTTTGGACGACAAGCATTTCCCGTCCGGATACGCAAACGGCATCATCAAAAAGAAGTATCCCGAGGAACAGATGTGGGGCATTACAGAGCGCCACATGGACGTCGTCGGGCCCCAGAAAAACGCATCGGTATTGTACCAATGGAAGACATCCGCCGAAGACCGGCTTCTCGGTGTCGTTGCGTGCCGGCGCGTACCGGGTGAGGAAACGCTGACCGGGGAGGCCGTTGACTTAACCGACAACCTGTACGACGATATGGTGTATTTCGATCTGCCTGCGGGAACATGGCGCATTTTCTACATTTTCCAGACACGCTCGGGACTGTCCGACCGGATGCGGGAATATGCCGATAAGCTGACACCCATCGGCGGCGATGCGTACCTTGAAGCTGTGTACGAGCCGCATTTTGCGCATCTGGAACAACATTTCGGCAAAACGCTTGCGGGATTTTTCTCCGATGAGCCGTGCTTTGGCAACAACAGCCGCAGCGGTTTCCGGGCGGAGATGGGACGCAAATATTCCCATTTCCCGTATACCGAGGAGGTGCTCGTCCGGCTTCTGGAACGGTTCGGCAGGGAAGCGGTCACGATGCTGCCGGCACTGTGGTACGATTCCGCGGATACATCGATGCAGAAGATCCGCCTTGCCTACATGGACATCATCACGCGCCTGTACAGCGAAAACTTTACTTATAAACTCGGTAACTGGTGCCGGGAACACGGTGTGGAATACATCGGTCACGTCATCGAGGACGATGACCAGCACATGATGACCCAGAATTCGGCGGGACACTATTTCCGTGCGCTGGACGGACAGGATATGGCGGGCATCGACGTGGTGCTGTGCCAGATCGTCCCCGGCTTTGAGGACGACATCCACACCGTCCCCTGCTCCTACGACACCTGCGATCCAAGCTTCTACAATTTTGTTCTGCCAAAACTTGGCTCCTCCCATGCCCACATCCAGCCGGAGAAAAAGGGGCGTGCCATGTGCGAGATTTACGGCGCCTACGGCTGGGCAGAGGGTCTGAAAATGATGAAGTGGCTGACCGACCTCATGCTTGTGCGCGGCATCAACTATTATGTCCCGCACGCATTTACGCCGAAGTTCCCGGATTTCGACTGCCCGCCGCATTTCTTTGCGCAGGGAACGAATCCGCAGTTCGCGCGCTTCCGGCTTCTCATGGACTATATGAACCGTGTCTGCCATCTCACGAACAACGCAAAGCACGTCCCGTGCGCCGCGGTACTCTACCAGGCGGAAGCGTATTGGTCGGGCGGCGAATTCATGAAAAACGACGTCGCCGCGCGGTATCTGACCGAGCATCAGCTCGATTATGATATTGTTCCCTGCGACAGACTGTATGATGCAAAGGTTCGTGGCGGAAAACTCTGTGTCGGAGATGCAGAATACCCGTGTCTCGTAATTCCCAAGGCTGCGTATCAGCCGAAAGCCCTGCTGGATGCCGCCGCGGCCTTTGCAAAAGCCGGTCTGCCCGTGTATTTTGTCAGTGCCACCCCGGCAGAAGCGGAAACAGGACGGGTGCCGGAGATCTCCGGCTCCACAGTCGTCTCTTTGGATGAATTGAATGATACCATCCGTGCGGCAGGAGCGGCGGATATCACCGTTGTCCGCGGCAATTCCGCTGTGCGAGGGATGCGGTATTATCATTGCTGCGATGTGGAAAACGACACCGATTATTACCTGTTCACAAACGAGGGCATCCGCGAAACGGTCACAGCAGACCTTGCGCTGTCCGCCATGACGGGAGAAGACTACGTTCTCTACGATGCGATGGAAAACACCGCTGAGACGGTAAAAACGAACCCCGACGGAACACTTTCGCTCGTGCTCGCACCGTATTCCTCCGTGGTCATCGTGCCCGGTCGCGCGCCCGTGGCGATGAATCTGCCTGCCAAAAAGCGGGAGGAGATCGTTTCGGCATATCCGCTCGATACGGTCTGGGACGTCTTCACCGCGGCGCAGGAGGAGTATCCCATTTTTACGCCGTACCGTTCTTCCACAGCCCTGTTCAATCTGACGGGACGGGATGCACTGCCGCGGTTCTCGGGGCATATGCAGTATGAAACGTCGTTTACGATGGACGCGCCGCTGGACGATATGCGCATCATTCTCGATCTCGGTGAGGTCGGGGAGAGTGTCACGGTGCTCGTCAACGGCATCCGTGTCGGGGAAAAGATCGCACCGCCGTACCGCTTCGACATCACCGATGCCGTCAATGGCGGACACAACACGCTGGTCGCCGAGGTCACGAACCACTACGGCTACAAAATGCACGACGGCTTCTCCAAATATCTGCTCTTTGAACCGTCCGGTCTGCTCGGCCCGGTCGGGTTTGAGATACGGAAAGTGATTTCATAATTACAAAAAAAGAAAAGAGGGAATCCCATGCAAAAGACTTCTCGCACTGCACTGTTATCCCTTTGTGCCGCGTGTGCGGCACTCACCCTTGCCGCCTGCGGAAACGCAGAGGGAACGGAAGCTGTCACGTCAGCTTCCCCCGACACCGGCTCGGTCACGGAACCCACCGTCACAGAGGATACCCGCATTTACCCCGACCTGCCCGATGCCGACTTTGAGGGCTATGAATTCAAGGTCGCCCACTGGCTTTATGAGGGTTGGGAAAGCCGCGCCTGCAAGGACATTTACGCGGAAGCGGAAAACGGCGACACCATCAATGATGCGGTCTATGAACGCAATTTAGCGGTCGGCGACCGGTACAACTTTACCGTTTCGCTGGAGGAAATCGACTTCAACAAGATTGTCACGGATGTAAAAAACAGCGTTGCCGCGGGGGATGACCTCTGGGATCTGGCGTATCTGCGCCTATACGAGCAGAAAAACCTGATTTCCGGCGGTTATTATGTGGATTTCTATTCCATTCCGAACATTGATTTGTCCAAACCGTGGTGGGATGCCGGCTGTACCGAAACGCTGACGGTGTCCGGAAAATTGTATCTTGCGGCATCCGCCATCAACATTTCCGACAAGAACGCGACCGCATCGGTGCTGTTCAACAAGCAGATCGCGGCAAATCACGATGTGGAAGACCTGTATGCGCTCGTCGATTCCGGCAAGTGGACGATGGACAAAATGCGGGAAATCTACACCGACGTCACGACCGACCTTGACGGCGACGGCAAGATGTCGGACACGGACCTGTGGGGCTTCCTCGGAGGCGATGACGTATCCGCGTGCTTTTATATCGGCGGCGGCGGTTCCTTTGTCGCGCGGGATGAGAACGGCGTTCTGTACGATTCGTTCGGTTCGGAGCACAATTTCGCCGTTGTCGGAAAAGTGCAGGAGATCATGAGCGATACCGCCAATTTCTACAATCACCACACCGGAACCCAGGATGTCCCGATCACGGACGACAACGAATACCGCGATCTGTTCGCGCAGGGAAGCGGTCTGTTCTTCTGGTCGCGGCTGGATGAGGTCACGACCCTGCGCTCGATGGAAGCCGATTTCGGCATCCTGCCGACCCCGAAATACGATGAATCGCAGGAGGACTACATCAGCTTCGTCAGCCAGCATATCACGGCGCTCATGTGCGTGCCCGCAACGGCATCCGATCTGAACCGTACCGGCTTCATTCTGGAAGCACTTGCAGCGGAATCGTACTATACGGTGCTCCCGGCGTATTATGATGTCGCTTTGAAGACCAAGGGTTCCCGCGATGATGAATCGTCCGCGATGCTTGACATCATTTTCGGAAACCGTGTGTATGACCTCGGTGAATATTTCGATTTCGGCACGTTCGGTGATTCATTCCGTTCCGTCTGCCGCAATTCCGCGAAAGGCATTGCTTCCACCTACGAAAAGGCGGCGGCAAAAATCGAAAAGGCACTGACAAAATTTATCGAAGAAGTGGAAGGACTGGAATAATACCCCGATGACGAAATCCCTGACCCCTAAAATCGCATTCACCGCGCTGTGCATGGCACTGTGCGTGGTGCTTCCGTTTACATTTCACTTCATTCCGAATGGAGGTTCGGTCTTTTCGCCGATCCACATTCCCGTGTTGCTCTGCGGTCTCGTCTGCGGCTGGCAATACGGTCTTGCGCGCGGTGTGGGCGGTGTGTTCCTCGCATCCGTCCTGACCTCCATGCCGCCGGTGGCGTATCTTCCGCCGATGCTGGTGGAATGTGCCGTCTACGGTACCGTCTGCGGGCTCTGTATGCGCCTTGTGCGCACGGGGCGGCGTTTGGCGGATATTTATGTGTCCCTTGGCATCTCCATGCTCTGCGGGCGTGTCATCGCCGGAATCGCACGGGCGGTGCTCTTTACCCCCGGTGAGATGACAATGCAGATATTCCTCTCGGCGTATTTCATTACTGCCCTGCCGGGAATTCTTCTGCATCTGATTTTGATTCCTGTGCTGTATCTTGCATTGGAGCGCGCGGGACTTGTGGAGAAGCGATATTGAAATGTAATTTCAGCCGCAGACGGAGATGTTCTGCGGCTGGGTGTTTTTTGGGGTGCTTTGATTTTATGATACTTTTGCAAGGATGCAAGCGAGACGGTTCGCACGTAAAACCTTCCCCTTGGGAGAAGATGCGGAGCATCTTCTGGGGACACGCGTAAGCGGTGGATGAGGTATGTCACCGCGAAGCGGTGAGCCGTAAATCTTTCAATGGTGCGAAAGATTTTCAAATCACCGGGCGGCATGACGATTTTGCTTTGCGAAATCAGGAAATCCCTACACGATACGAGGTGCCACGTCCTTTAAGTTGACAGCATTACCCAATCACCCGCAACAAACGATTGCTTTACAAATCTCTCATTTTATGATATACTGAAACCACCCCGGATAAGGAGATGAAATCGTAATATGGATAAAAAAGACAAAACCCCCGCTGAATGTATCGCGGCTCTGCGCCGCAGAAATCATCTTTCCCAGGAGGCGCTGGCAGAAAAACTGCACGTCACGCGGCAGGCGGTCTCGCGCTGGGAGCATGGAGAGACCATGCCGAACCCGGAGACGATGCGCGCGCTGGCGGCACTGTTTGATGTAACCATTGACCGGCTGTACGGTGCGCCCGTGTGGGAGGGGATCGACGGAAATGCGGTTTTCCGCTCCTATTCGGAAACGGCAGTCGGAGGAGAATCCGGTGGAAACAGTTTCTGTGGAAACAGTCATGAAAAGGAGCGAAACAACATGAACGGCGGCAAAATGAAAAAACTGCGCATCGGTGTGTTCGGCGGTGCGAGAGGACGGACGATGATCGGGGTGCTTCTGCATCATCCGGATGCGGAGCTGGTCGCGGTGTGCGACAAATACACGCCGCTTCTCGAGGAGGCACAGAAGACCGCAAAAGAAAACGGCACAGAGATCGCTGTGTTCGAGCACTTTGACGACTTCATCCGGTACGACATGGATGCGGTCGTGCTTGCCAATTATGCAAATGAACACGCAGTGTATGCGGTGAAGTGTCTGCGCGCGGGAAAACACGTTTTATCGGAGGTTCTGCCGTGCGAAACGATGGCACAGGCTGTGGAACTCATCGAAACGGTCGAGGAGACCGGGCTTGTGTATGCGTATGCGGAAAATTACTGCTATATGACCCACACCTTTGAGATGTGGCGGCGGTACAGAACGGGTGAGATGGGCATGGCGATGTACGGCGAGGGCGAATACATCCACGACTGCTCGTCCATCTGGCCGCAGATCACCTACGGCGAACGCAGTCACTGGCGGAACCGGATGTTCCCGACATTCTACTGTACGCACTCGCTCGGGCCGCTGATCACCATCACAGGTCTGCGGCCGGTCAGCGTCGTCGGGTTTGAGATGCCGCAGTCCAAGGATATGCTTGCACTCGGTGCGGTATCGTCCGCGGGTGTCGAGATGGTCACGCTGGAAAACGGCGCGGTCATGAAAAGCGTTCACGGCAATCTGAAACGCGAGCCGGGCAGTATCAATTATGAGCTGTACTGCGAAAAGGGCATGATGGAGACGGGACGGCTGTCGCCGCTTCAGCCGCTGAATGTGTACAAAGAGGGCGAATCCCGCTGTCACGGCGACTGGGAGCAATATGCACCGGAACCGCAGATCGCCGCAGATGCCGCAAAGAATTATGCGACCCACGGCGGAAGCGATTTCTATCCGACCCATTTCTTCATCGAAAAGATTCTCGGCAGACCGGACGGCGCGTGGTCGATCGACGTCTATACCGCCGTCGATATGGGCATCTGCGGCATTCTCGCGTACCGTTCCATCCTTGCGGGAAATGTCCCGGTCAGGGTGCCGAACTTGCGCAATAAAGAAGAACGCGATGCGTGGAGAGCGGACAACGCCTGTTGTACACCGGAAATCGCCGGAGAACAGCTCCTGCCGCGCACCTCTCACGGCTATGTGGAGCTCCCGGATTCGGTATACGAAAACGTCCGCAGGCTGTGGCTTGACGGGAAAAACGCATAAAATACGAAATTTCAAAATTTACGAAACGCATAAAACCGCAAAAACCGTTGTCCCCACATGGATGACAGCGGTTTCATTTTGCATTATTTCAGATCGTCCGGCAGATCCTTTTCCACATCGTGCGGCGTGGTTGCAAGATCCGCATCCCACGCTTTGAGAGAGCCGTAGGGCGTTTCGCCGTAGTTGATGTTTCCGACATAATAGATATCCACGTACAGATCGGTGATGTCTGTCATGTCAATGCCTTCAAAGACCAGGCGGCGGTAGTTGTAGTTCTGCTTGTGATGGGAAACAGAGGAATACGCCGTGTAGCGGTTTCCGTCTTCGTCAAGCAGGGAATAGGAAAACGGTTCGTCTGGAAGAACAAGCGTTTCGTCGCCGAGTGCCTGTTTCAGATATTTGAGGGTGGAGTCGTTGTATTTGATGGTCAGCTGAAGCTGGTCGGCGGATGGAAGATACACGACATTGGAAATCCAGAACGTGCCTTCGTTGTTGATGTAGGTGTTCGGCTCCTGATCCAGCGCTTCAAATCCGGCAGGGTCAGCGGCGTAGGCGGCGCGGCTTACGTCGTTCCAGATGATTTTCGTCATTTCCTTGGGGTCGTCCATTGTACACAGACGGAAAATGAAAAACGCATAGATGAACAGTGAAATGCCGAGCATCAGAGATTTGAATGTGATTTTTACGATGTTTCCTGCTTTGCTCATGGAAAAAGCCCTTTCTTCGCACAATTTGCCGTGATTTTTTATATTATACCATAGAATCTGAAAATTATCAAGAGGAAATTTCCAAAAAATACTTTACAAATCTGTGAAGTTGTGGTATAATATATATATCGGTTCACAAGGTGCCCCCCGAGGACAGGGGGAGTTTCATATGCACCACAGCCGAAACTTTTCTGCCCGTGGCACAGCTGGATAGCGCGTGAGACTCCGACTCTCAAGGTCACAGGTTCGAATCCTGCCGGGCAGGCCAAAACTCCCGCACGAAAGTGCAGGAGTTTTACTTTTTCACTCTTCACTATTCACTCCCTGCGGGAGTTTTTGCAAAACAATGATAAAAACACCGCACGAAGTCAGTCAGACCGATAGCCGTGCGGTGATTTTCATTTTATAAAATTACATCCCGGAAAATCAGAACAGATCCTCGCAGACCTCTTCCAGACAGTACTTCGATCTCACATACGGTTCGCGCTTGATCCACTTGCCGTTGGTAAAGTCCGGAATGGCGACGGGCATGGAACCCATGGCGATGGAGTCTTCGGAGAGAATAGAGATGACCATCCAGGAGGCGGTGTCGTAGACGTCAATCGGTGTCTGCGTGCCGGCTTTGACGGCTTCGATGAAGCCGCGCATGACCAGATAGTCGATGCCGCCGTGACCGCCGACAGCGGTGTAGTCTTTCCACAGCGGATGCTCGTGTTCGGGGAAGAATTCGTTCATGGATGTGAACTTGTGTCCCCAGGATGCGCCCTCACAGGAGCCGTCGAACATACAGCCGTACTTGTCTTCGCTCCAGATGCCCTTCGTGCCCTGAACGACATTTCCGCGGGAATATGCGCGGGGCAGGGTCGTGTCATGCTTCAGAACGATGGTCTCGCCGTGCGCGCACTTGATGCAGGTAATGACAACGTCACCCTCGGCAAATGCGTAGTTCGCGTTCTCAAAATCCTCGCCGCGGTTTTCCTTGATCCAGCGGTTGATGCCGCGCGCCTTGGAGGACATTGAGGTCAGGGAAAGCATCCGGTTGCCGCGGTTGATGTTCAGATATTTGGCAATCGGGCCAAGCTCGTGTGTCGGATACAGCTCACCGTTACGGTTCATGTAGTTGTCCAGACGGTAGTGGCGGTTCTCATGACCCAGTGCCACTTCGTCGCGCAGGTCGTGCTCGTAGCCGCCCTCGCAGTGGATGACCTCGCCGAACATCCCTTTCTTGATCATGTTCAGTACCGTCAGCTCCTCACGGCCGTAGCAGCAGTTTTCGAGCATCATGCACGGAACTTTGGTGCGTTCGTAGGTCTTGACCAGCTCCCAGCACTGATCAACGGAATACGCGCCGCCGACCTCGGTGGCAACGTACTTGCCGGCGTTCATGGCATCAATGCAGACGGGAATATGCGCATCCCATGCGGACGGCGTGATGACGGCATCGACCTCGGGCATGGCGAGCAGTTCGTGATAATCGGTGGTGGCGACGGGGGTGTTGCCGCGCTTGTCCATAACGGCTTTCTTGCCGGCTTCGGTTCTGTCCTCATACAGGTCGCAGACACCGATGACGTTGACGTCGGGCATGGTGTCCAGCACCATGTTCAGAAGACCGTAGCCGCGGCCGCCCAGACCGACGAATACGACGTTGACGAATTCTTTCATTTTTGGTTCCTCCGGGGTTGTTCATGATAGTATAGCGGAAAACAAAATTCCATTGATAATATCATACCATAAAAAACGGGATTTGTAAAGAGAAAACAAAAAAATTATGCAAAAATATCCTCATACGCCACACCGAGTATTTCTTTGATTAACATGATCTCATCGGGATACAGATGTCTCTGCCCGACCTCGATTTTGGCGACGGCACTGCGGGTGATGTCACAGCCGGAAAGCTGGAGACGGGCGGCGAGAAGCTCCTGCGTCATACCCGCTCCCTCGCGCAGGCGGCGGATGTTCTGTCCGATGCGGTATTCGGTTTCGTGGTTCATGGCAATGATGGTTCCTTTCGTTGGGTTCGGGAATGCAGCAAACGTGAAGTGCGATTACGTATGCACTTGAAACGGTGCAAAACCTACCTTTATTATAACAGGAGGAAGAATCAAAAATGCACCCGGATGGGTGCAACGACGATATTTTCAACCGAAACGCGGAAACGGTCGCTTTATTGAAAAAATGCACTCAAATTGGTGCAAACCTATTGACAACGGCGCGGTGTTGTGGTATAATAGAATTGCACTTAAATAAGTGCAAATGATTGAAGTGTACACTTCTGCTTCTGCTTTTTTTTCCGGGCGCATCGTCCGTTTTGGCCGGGCGTTCGGATGACAGGCGGGAAACCGTTGCCCGGAAAGAGAACAGAGGTCACGACGGGCGCAAAAAAATACCGCACCCGGTATACGGATGCGGTACCTGATTACAGGTATGTAATCAATTACAGAAACGAAATCTGATCGACAAAACAAAATCGGTGCTTTGTCATCGGAACATGTTTGCGGAAAGTTCTGTCAGTCTTTTAATTAGTGCTTCTTGGAAAGAACGACACCTGCTGCGACAGCCATAACAGCTGCTGCTGCAACGATACCAGCATCAGCGGTAGCGGGAGTGTCAGCGGCGGGAGCGTCAACGGTGGGCTCTTCAACAACGGGAGCTTCGAGAGCTGCGCCGAGGGTGATGGTAGCGTGGCCGGTCGGATCCTTACCGGGGTCACCGGAGACACCGTAACCGAGCTGTTCGTGGACGTAAGCATCAGATGCGCCGCCTTCGGAAGTACCGGTAGCCCAAATGATGGAGAACAGGAAGTTGTCGCCTTCGACGAGCTTGTTCTCAACGAATGCTTCCATCGGAACTCTCATTTCGTAAACGATGGCATCGGAACCGACGACGACACAGTAGTCATTGTTGTCATCCGGCAGATAGCTCATGCCCATCGGGTCGGACCAGTTGACAGAGTAGTCGTTACCGTCAAGAGAGGATTCAGCATAACCGGTCTCGAGTCTTTCGGAACCATCGGTTGCGCCTGCGGGAGCGAGGGAGAGCTGAACTGCGTAAGCTGCCCACATATTGCCGATGCTGGATTCATCGATTTCGCAGATGTAATCCTTAGCGATGGTGGTAGCTGCAACGTAGATGTAGTCAGCATCGTAGGACATATACAGGGTGATGTCGTTTGCTGCTGCTGCATCAATAAGAGCATCGTCGTAAGCTGCGAAGGACAGTTCGTCGGTCGTGAAGTTGATCTGACCGTATTCACCGTCGGAGATGACACCGTCAGCTGCCCAAGCGGTGTAGCCCTGCGGAATGGTGTACTTGATGTTTGCGGAATCCTTGACCGGAGCAACGTATGCTGCGGAAGCGGAAACTGCGAGTGCAGACAGAATAACTGCGGAGAGTGCGAGTGCGCCTAATCTTTTCATTTTGATAGGTCTCCTTTGATTTTAGATTTGAAAGAACAGAACTTTCCTCTGTGTATTCATTATAACACACACCATGCTATTTGTCAAGCATTATCACCGTAATTTGTCAGAAATGATGAATATGGCTTTTTATTTATCTCTTTTGATAGGAAAAATAACGAAAACCGCAGTTCTCTAAACCAAGGACTGCGGCTTCTTCTTTGTGAAATTTATGAAAATATACTAAAAAACGGGCACCGGACGGCGGGACTTAATCCTCGCACTTGCGCAATTTCGCATATGTTGCCATGAGCTTCTTCGTTCCGACAGTATCGAATGCGATCTCGTACAGAATGTCAGCGCCCATCTCGCGCACGGAGAGAATGACGCCTTTTCCGAACGTGAAGTGCGAGACCTTGTCGCCGGGAGCGAAGCGGTCATAGCTCTGCGTTCTGCCGACACCGGAGGACAAATCGGATTCGCGGAAGAATTCCTTGGACATAACGATCTTCTTCTTGCGCTCGCCGGGTGCGGGTGCGACACCGCCGTTTGCCGCCGCTTCCGCTTCCGCCGCCTGCTGGCGGATGGACTTGGGCATTTCGATGACGGCGTATTCTTCCGGAATTTCCTCCAAGAACCGGCTCTTCTGGTTGAAGTTCGTCTTGCCGTAAATCAGGCGTTCTCTTGCGTGGAGGGCGTACAGGCGGGTCTTGGCGCGCGTGATGGCGACATAAGCAAGACGGCGTTCCTCTTCCAGCTCCTCGGGATTCATCGCAGATTGCATACTCGGGAACAGTCCCTCCTCCATGCCGGGCAGGAACACGACAGGGAATTCCAGACCCTTTGCGGAGTGGATGGTCATCAGCACCACCGCATCGGCGTTCTCGTCGTAGTTGTCAATGTCGGAAACCAGTGCGACTTCCTCTAAAAATCCGGACAGCGTTGCCTCGGGATTGGCTTCCTCATACGCAACGGCGTTGGAAACCAGTTCCTTGACGTTCTGCACGCGGTCGATCTCCGTGATGCCCGCGGCTTCCAGCATATTCATGTAGCCGGTCAGCTCAAGGACCTTCTGGAACAGAACAGACAGCTTTTCCGTCTGTGCGATGTCCCGCAGATGGTCGATCATGTAGGCGAAATCGTGCAGCTTCGTGATGGACTTGGCAAGGGTCGGATAGTTTTCGGCGTTCCGCATCGCATCGAGCATTGTGACGTCTTCATATGCGGCAATGTTTTCCAGCGCATTCAGCGTGGTCTCGCCGATCTTGCGCTTCGGTTCGTTGACGATGCGCTTCAGACGGAGGTTGTCGGAGGGGTTGTTGATGACGCACAAATAAGCGATGATGTCCTTGATCTCCTTGCGTTCGTAGAAGCGCGTGCCGCCGAGCAGACGGTAGGGGATGCCGGATTTTGCAAATACGTTTTCCAGATAGGAAGACTGTGCGTTGACCCGGTACAATACGGCGAAATCGCTGTATTTCCGCTTTTCGCGGATGACCTGATCCATGATCTTGTTGATGATGTAGCGCGCTTCCTCGTTCTGGTTGTCGAGCTTGCGGATGACGATCTTCTCGCCCTCGCCGGCTTTCGACCACAGCTCCTTGCCGCGGCGGCCGAAGTTGTTGCGGATGACCGAGTTTGCGGCATTCAGGATGTTGGAGGTGGAGCGGTAATTCTGTTCCAGCTTGATGATGCGGGCATCGGAATAGGTATCGTCAAAGTGCAGGATGTTCTCAATCGTCGCGCCGCGGAACTTGTAGATGGACTGGTCATCGTCACCGACGACCATTAAGTTGCGGTATCTGCCGGAGAGCAGGACTGTCAGCATGAACTGCGCGTGGTTGGTGTCCTGATACTCATCGACACAAACGTATTTGAAGCGGTTCTGATAATAGGAACGGGCGTCCTCGTCGTTTGCCAATAGTTTGACCGTCTGCATGATGATGTCGTCAAAGTCAAGGGCATTGGCATCGAACAGCTGCTTCTGGTAAAGCTCATAAATGGAAGCAATCTGCGACAGCCGCAGGTCACTGCCCGCTTCGGTGATGAAATCCTCCGGTGTCTGGAGCTTGTCCTTGGCGCGGCTGATGGTGTTCATGACGGTGCGCGGCTGCAGCTGCTTGTCGTCGATGTTCAGCTGCTTCATACATTCGAGCACGACCTTTTTCGTGTCGTCCGAGTCGTAAATGGTGAAGCCGGAGCGGTAGCCGATGCGGTCGCCGTATTTGCGCAGAATGCGGACGCAGATGGAGTGGAACGTGCCCGCCCAGATTTCCGCGCTTTGCTCGCCGATGACACGCGCAAGGCGTTCCTTCATTTCGTTTGCCGCCTTGTTGGTGAACGTGATGGTCAGAACCGCCCACGGGGGACACGGCTCCGATGTGAAGCTGTCGCAGAGGTCGCCAAGCGACTCGGGGGGCATTGTCTGAATGCACTGCTCCAGTGCCGTGACGTTCGCCTCGGACAGCCCCGCCGGAACGGTGTCATCGTAATAGGCGTTGCCGTAGCGGATGATGTGTGCGATGCGGTTGACAAGAACGGTCGTCTTGCCCGTACCTGCACCCGCCAGAATCAGAAGCGGCCCGTTCACGGTATAGACCGCCTCACGCTGACGTTCGTTCATGGACGAATACAGGGTATCGAAAATATTGCGTTTGGCCGCAAGATACCGCGCGGAAAGCGACGGCACCGGGGCCACATTCATTTGTTGTGCCATGATAAATTCACAAGTCCTTTATGCAGAATATATTGTATAAGTAGCAAACCGTTTCGTTAGATGGTGCATTTTAATGTCGTTTATATAATATTATACCACATTTTTCGCTTTTGCGCAATCGTTTTCGGGGAATTTCTTCGGAGAAAATTTTGGGGGAGAGGAGGGTGTCAGAGACAAACAACCTGACAAAATACCATCAGCACCGCCAGAAATCCGAAATTCAGCGCGGAAAACAGAAGAAGATATGATTTCGTTTTCCCCGGATTGTGCTTTGCATATTCGCGGAACGTGATCAGAGATGCAAGCGATGCGATCAGCGTTCCCGCGCCGCCGATGTTGACACCGTAGAGCAGGGCGCGGTAGTTGTCCGTGAACTGCGACAGTAAGATCGCGGTCGGGACGTTGGAGATGACCTGGCAGGAGAGCGCGGAGAAGAGCATCGTGTTCTGCTCCAGCAGTGCCGAGAACAGTGCGCGAACCGCGGGAATGCGTGCCATGTTGCCGGAGAAGATGAAAAACGCGCAGAACGTGCCGAGCAGGGGATAGTCCACCTTTTTCAGCGCATCGCGGTCGGCAAAGAACAGGCACAGCGGAATGACGATCAGTCCGAGCCAGTACGGGATCACGCGGAACACAATGACAATCGACAGCGCAAACAGAACGAGGTATCCGGCGGTGCGCTTCTTTGGCAGAACGATCTCATCGCCGTAGGAGAGGGTCAGCGTTTCTCTGGGCAGTGCAAGACAGCAGATAAGGATGAGCGCGACGGCGGCACAGAACGGCGGTGCCATGATGGCGGTGAATTCGCCTGTCGGAATGTCAAAATAAGAGTAGAGATACAGGTTCTGCGGATTGCCGAACGGGGTCAGCATACCGCCGAGGTTCGCGGCGATGTTCTGCATGATGAACACGAACGCCATGTGCTTTTCTTTGTGCGTTTCTGTGAGCACGAGATACCCGAGCGGCAGAAAGGTCAGAAGCGCCATGTCGTTTGCTATTAGCATCGAGCCGACAAACGTGATGATAATAAGCGCCGTCGCGGCGGAACGCAGATTCGAGAACCGTTTCACGATCCCGCGCGCAAGGCAGGTGAAGAACCGGATGTTGCGCAGGGCGCAGACGACAGCCAGTACACAAAACAGACAGGTCAGGGTCTTGAAATCAAAATAGGACAGATATTCCGCATCCGGCGGAACAAGGATGCCGGTGATGACGGCGGCAAGCACGGCGATGCAGAAGACAGTGTTGTTTTTCACAAAGGAGGCGATCGCCGCCGGGATGTGCGGGTGAACCGGTGTGCGGGAGCGGCGGGAATGCGGATTCGCGGGGAGATGATGATTGGTCATGGTCTGTATGACTTCCTTTTCTGAAATAGCATCAAAATTTAAGCATAACACATATATTATACCGCATCCGACAGAAAATGGCAAGGGGTTTTTGCAAAAAAACGGCTCCCGCCGTCAAAAAAACGGTCGGAAGCCAGAAAATCGTGTGAAAATGGGATCAGAATTCGATTTCCGCGATATATGGTCTGTGGTCGGAGATGACGACAGCGGGAATGTCGGCATTCAGAACTGTCACGTCGCGGGATGCAAAGATGTAGTCGATCTTGACGGTCGGCTCATCGGAGACAAAGCTCAGCTTCGGCGCATCAAAGACGGCGGCAGTGTCCTGCATCCTCTCGAACAGCGGCACAAGTGTGGGGTTGTCCGGCTGCATATTGAAATCCCCCATGAAAACGTGCGGCAGGGTTTCGTTATCCAAGAGTCCCGCGGCAAGGGAAACGACAAATTCCTGCTCACCCGGTGTCAGACCGAAATGAGAGCCGTAAACGGCAAGCGTTTTTCCGTCCTTTGTGATCTCCGCGCGGAGAATACAGCGCGCTTCGCGCCAGCCGGGGTTGTCGCCCTCTTTGAGCGGCTGAAGCGGAACCGGCGTGACGGTGAAATTCTCAATGGGGTACGGGGAGAGAATCGCGTTTCCGTAAGGGCCGACGTTCGGGATGTCGATGGCCTGCGCGAACCGGTGATTCCAGCCGAGCAGATCGGCGATGTCCTTTGCCTGCGCGGTGAATTCCTTTGACGCGCCGATGTCGTGGACTTCGTTCAGAACAACGACGTCGGGGTTCTGCTCCTTGATAAATGCGGCAAGTCTTGCCTGTGTGTCGCGCTTGCGGGTGACGTAATCCAGACAGCTCTGGATGTTGTAGGTCATGACTTTCATCTTCATGAGATGCTACCTCCCGTTCCTGTGATTATTCTACTTCGACCGCGTTTTCTTCGAGGAACGAAAGCACCATTTCGTACTTTGCGGACTGCGCAAGGGTCGTTTCGTCAAGGTCTGCCATCAGTGCATCGGCATCCTCATAGCCGTAATATGCGGCGAGATTCTCTGCGACTTCGTTCAGTTTTGCATCGTCCGGGACGAGATTTTCCTTTTCCGCGATGGAAAGCATCGTCAAATCCTGGTAGACCTGCGCGATCGCCTGCTGTGCGAGTGTATTGTAGAAGCTGTCCGTCGTCATGCCGTACAGGGAAACGAGCGAGTCGATGGTGATGCCGTACTGGGATGCGGTGCTTTCGTAGGAAGCAATATAATTATTATAGTAGATCTCCGCTTCCTTCTTCGGATAGGTGATGAACGTGGTGTTTGCGATCACGGTATCCCAGACGAGATTCTGCTTGACGGCGGAATAGAGATACGTCTCGTAATCTGCAACGGTCGTGTATTCGCCGCTGGTCGCGGTGCTGACCATATCGTCGGTCAGCGTGTCGGGGGTGACGGCGGTGGTGACGGAGGAAACGGTCACGGTCAGAACAGCTTCCTTGCCTGCGATGGTCTCATCTCCCGTGTAGTCGTCGGCAACCGTAACGGTGACTTCCTTTGTTTCGCCTGCGGACATTCCGGCAAATGCGGCGGTCAGCTCCTCGTAATCGGTGGAGGATGAGCCGACGGTGAACGTCGCATCGGTCTTTGCAAGGCTGTCAGCAGCAGCACCGTCCACGGTCGCGGTCATGGAATAGATGACCTTGTTGCCGTCCACGGCAGCGGCTTCCGTCTCGACGTCGTAGGTGTTGGAGGTGAGGATGGAGTCGTATTCCGCATCAATTTCTGCCTGAATGTCGGAAACGCTGACTTCAACGCCCTTGTAGGTACCGAGGGTGACGTATTCGTCAAAATTGTAATTATAATCTGCGACACTGTTGTCCTCGCCGCAGGAGGTCATTGCCGCCACGCACAGCGCGGATACGGCAAGCAGGGTGATATACTTCTTCATTTTATATCAGAGTTCCTTTCGCATAAGTGCAAATTTTTTGCATACTGTTTTAAGTATACCACATTTTCGTGAAAAAGTAAAGTCTTTTTTGTGTCTTTTCTTTGATTTTGTAAATCTTTGTGGGGGAGTGCTGTCAGCTGAACGGTGATGATGGCATTATTGTATCACGCAATGCGATTTTGACGATTTTGTTGGGCGGTAATTTGCTGCCCCGACACGGCACGAGGATTGCTTCACTGTCTGCCGGCAATAAGATTTGTATCAGACGAACGCCAATGGGCGCTCCTGCAAACGTAACGAAAATAAACAGCGAACAAATACGCCCGTCCGCCCCCCGCATAATCCACCCGCGCCCCGCATATATTTTCACACCACCAAAAGAAAGGACGAACCAATATGCCGAAAACAAAGCCGATGAGGTCAGAAGACGGGGAGACTGCGGCGCAGATCCCCATCGGGCGGTGCTCCGTGTGGGGGCTGACGGATGCGGAGGCGGCGGAAAACCGCCGGCTGTACGGCTCCAATGCTCTTGTGGGCGGCAGGCGCACACCGTTTATGAAGAAATTCCTTGCGGGCTTTTCCGACCCCATCATCCGCATTCTGCTGGGGGCACTTCTCATCAACTGCGTATTTCTGTACCACACCTTTGACATTTGGGAGACCGTCGGCATCGCGGCGGCGATTTTGTGCGCGACACTCGTCTCGGCACTGTCCGAGCAGGGCGGGGAAGCGGCGTTTGAACGTCTGCGCGCGGAGTCGGAGAAGACGACGTGTCTGTGCCGGCGCGGCGGGAAAAAGGGTCGGGATGTCCTGTTGTCCGCAGATGACCTTGCGGCGGGGGACGTGGTCTCGCTGTCTGCCGGGGAACGCATTCCGGCGGACGGCATACTCATCAAAGGAAAGCTGCGCGTGAGCATGGCGGCGTTGAACGGGGAGGGCGCGGAGACAGAACGCACGGCGCAGAGGCTATTTTCCCCGGACACCTGGTCGCCCGACGACCGGCGACTTTTGTTCCGCGGAGCTTCCGTGACGTGGGGAGAGGGCGAGATGCTGTGTCTGCGGGTCGGAAGTCATACGCTGTTCGGCGGACTGTCGGGAGAATTGCAGACCGAAACGAGAGAAAGCCCGATGCGTGCGCGGCTGTCGAAGCTGGCACGGCAGATGTCGGCGGTCGGATACTGTGCGGCGGGCGCGGTCGCGCTGTCGTATCTCGTCAATACCTTTTTCATCGATGCTGGATGCTCTCTTGCGGGAACGAAGATCCTTCTGTCCGATCCATCCTTCGTTCTCTCCGCCCTGACACACGCCTTGATGCTGGCGACCACGATGATCGTCGTTGCGGTGCCGGAGGGACTGCCGATGATGATTTCGGTCGTCCTGTCGGCAAATATCCGGCGGATGCAGAGAGATCACGTTCTGGTGCGCAAGCCGGTCGGCATCGAGACGGCGGGAAGCTTGAACGTGCTGTTCTGCGACAAAACGGGAACGCTGACACGCGGGGAACCGGTGGTATCGGGCATCGTGACAGCGGACGGAACGGTGTACCCCGGTGTTTCGGTCTTCCGGACAAAGGCGCCCGACCTTGCACACCTCTACGCGGTGTCGGCGGTATGCAACACGCAGAGCCATACCCGGACATCCTCTGACGGGTCGCTCTGTGCCGCGGGCGGAAATGCGGCGGACAGGGCGATTCTTGACAGTGTGCTTGCTGTGCGCGGCTGGACGGACACGCTTCCTGAGCGGGATGCGGTGCGCAATCGGGTTCCGTTTGATTCGGAGAAGAAATATTCTTCTGCAGCCGTCGGGAATACAGTCTACATCAAGGGCGCACCGGAGGTACTATTGAAAACCTGCACCGAAGCGTGGACAGCGGCGGGCGGGAAGACCGTGTTTCAGCCGGCACGCATCACGGAGGAGATGAAGCGCATCACTCGCCGCGCGGGACGGGTTCTGGCACTTTGCACGGAAGAGAACGGCGTGCGCGCGTTTGTCTGTCTCATCGTCATCCGGGACGATCTGCGGCGCGGGGCAAAGCAGGCAGTGCAGAATCTGCAGGGCGCCGGCGTGCGCGTGGTGATGATCACGGGAGACAGCCGGGAGACCGCCGCCGCCATCGCACGGGAAGCGGGCATCCTTGACAGCGGCGATACGGCGGAAACGGGGGTATTGACCTCGGAAGACCTTGCAAAGCTCGACGATGCACAGCTGTCCGCCGCGCTGGATCACATCCGCGTGGTTGCGCGGGCACTGCCGCAGGACAAGAGCCGTCTGGTGCGCGCCGCGCAGGCGAAGAACCTGACCGTCGGCATGACCGGCGACGGGGTCAACGATGCGCCGGCACTCAAAATCGCAGATGTCGGCTTTGCGCTCGGCGGCGGAACGGAGGTCGCGCAGGAGGCAGGGGACATCGTGATTCTGGATGACAACATCGTCTCCATCGCCAAAGCGGTGCTGTACGGCAGAACGATCTTCAAGAGCATCCGCAAATTCATCATGTTCCAGATGACAACGAACTTAACGGCGGTCGGCATTTCGGTGCTTTGTCCGATTTTCGGCATCGACACACCGGTGACGGTATTGCAGATGCTGTGGATCAACCTCATCATGGATACGCTTGGTTCTCTTGCATTCGCCGGAGAAGCACCCGCGCCGGATGCCATGCGCGAAAAGCCGAAGCGCCGCGATGCCCCGATGATGAACCGCTATATGGTGCGGCGCATTGCACTTGTCGGCGGGTATCTGCTGTTTCTGTGTCTGTGGTTCGTTCACAGTGAGGGAATGCGGGAACATTTTTCGTTCTACGAAGACCCGGTGCATTTCCTCGGCGCGTTCTTTGCCCTGTTTGTCTTTGCCGATATTGCCAACTCCGTTTCCGCACGGACGACACACGTCAACCCCTTTTACCGCCTGTCCCGCAACCGTGCATTCGTCCTGATTTTTTCGGGGATTATTGCGGTACAGCTTCTGATCATTTATTTCGGGGGGAGTATGTTCCGTACGTCACCTTTGGCGGCAGGGGATCTGTTGTTGATTCTGGGACTTGCGGCGACGGTGCTTTTGTACAGTATGGTGGTGAAAGCGATATTGGGTCGGAAGTTCGGGGGGAATACGGTGTAAATAACGATAAGGATTCACGCTTTATGGCATGAATCCTTTTTGGTTTAGAAATATTCTATTGTAACCTACACTTCAAATCGAAGTGATAAGTTCCGCTTTCCGAATCCCGGAAAACATTATGAAAAATCAGGAATAAAATTCATGACACCCGATGGTAAACAACCATGGCCGGTTCTGCGGAACCCAGAAGCTCGTTGACAGCGACGGGTCAAGAAAATAAAGTGCGGAGGTGGAAATCCGACACCCGTCCAGCGTGAGTTTTGCGGCGATGATGCTTTCCTTTGACGGCGTTTTGTAGATGGCGCCGTTGGCGGTCGGCGTAAACTGTACACCGTATTTCCGGTCGAAGATCACGCCGTAGACGGAGTTTGGAAATTCACGGCTTGCCACGCGGTTCATGATGACACTTCCGACGGCGATCTGACCGCGCAGGGACTGATCTCCTGCTTCCGCATAGATGATGCGGGACAGCCAGTAGAGCTCGTCCGCGTCGTAATAGGTGTCGCCTGTCTGCACATATCCTGTGCCGGAGGTGATTTCCACCCGATTTGATGTACTGTTCCATGCGACTGTGCCGCCCATCGCACGCACGGCGGAGCGCAGGGGAACGTAGGTCGTACCGCCAATCAGTACGTTTTCCGACGGATACAGCCCGGAGAGGGCAAAGTACCTGCTGTTTGCCGAAAGATAGCAGTCGCCGGGGCGGGCGGTCAGCGTGAGGGCGGAGGTCTTGACGACAGCGGCACCGAGGGTTCTGTCCCAGTATATGTCAGCACCCGGCAGAAGCAGGTCGGCGATCGTGCGCAGGGGCATGAAGGTCACGCCGTTTTCAATGATGTACGCGGTATGTCCGGTGTCCGCACCGTCGATGGTTACGGGAACGGATGCGTACCGTCCCGCTGTACGGGTTTCAACGGAACGGGTTTCTGTTACGCGGTATTCCGCGGTGCGGACGGCGGTGGAAGCGGCGATTGCCTGTCCGGTGTTGTCCGCATTAGAAAATGCCGCTTGTGCCGGGAGTGCGGTGCAGGAGAGCATAGCGGTGAGCAGAAGCATTGGGAGGATCGTGTGTCGTCGGCGGGTGTTGGGGAGTCGGTAATACTTATTCTGTTTCATGTGATAGTCCTTTCTGTGGTAAAACTGGTGTTGTCGGCTCCGGTTTCCATTATACAACATATCACACGACGGCGCAACCCTCAAATTCCGGAAAAAAATGCAGAATCTGGAAGAAGAAACGTATAGAGCCGCAGATTTTTGCTTGACAATCCCGCGTTTCTGCGGTATAATGATACCAAAGAACAAGAAAGGAAAACCAATGAACGATTTCTCTGTTTTGTGTGACATCCCGACCCCGCTTCTGTACTGGTATCAGGGCGCAAAACGCGACCTTCCGTGGCGGCGGGAGCCGACTCCGTACCATGTCTGGATCTCGGAGATCATGCTCCAGCAGACGCGCGTGGAGGCGGTAAAAGGGTATTACGAACGCTTTCTCGCCGCATTTCCGACCGTATCCGATCTTGCGGCGGCGGACGACGATGTGCTCAACAAGGTCTGGCAGGGGCTTGGCTATTACAGTCGCGCACGAAATCTGAAAAAGGCGGCGGCCGCCGTCATGGAGCAGTATGGGGGGGAGTTGCCGTGCGACCACAAGGCATTGCTCGGTCTGCCCGGCATCGGTGCGTATACCGCCGGGGCGATCGGGTCGATTGCGTTCGGTCTGCCGACCCCGGCTGTGGACGGCAATGTCCTGCGCGTGGTGACACGGCTGTGCGGATATGATGCGGACATTGCAAAGCAGACGACAAAGGACACCGTATCGTCGGCGCTGGCGGAAATTTACCCCCGCACCCCGGCGGAATCGTCTGCGTTCACGCAGGCACTGATGGAGCTTGGCGCGACGGTCTGCGTGCCGAATGGAATGCCGCACTGCGCGGAATGCCCGCTCGCGCATCTTTGCGCGGCACACGCCGCGGGACGGGAAACGGAACTGCCGAAAAAAGCACCGAAAAAGCCGCGGACGGTCGTCTGTAAAACGGTCTTTCTTCTCCGGTGTGGGGAATATTACGCCCTGCGCCGCCGACCGGACGAGGGACTGCTTGCGGGTCTGTGGGAATTTCCCTCCGAGGATACCGTGATGACACGCGTAGATATGGAGGCATGGCTGTCGTCCCACGGTTTTGCGGCAAAAAAAATCATGACTTTGTCGCCGGCAAAACATATCTTTACACACATCGAGTGGCACATGACAGGGTATCTCTGCGAAACGGAAAACCGAGGAAAAACACCGGACTTTGTCCGGGCGACAAACTTTGTCCGGGCGACAAACTTTGTCTGGGCGACAAAAGAAGAAATTGCAGAGACCTATTCCGTGCCGAGTGCGTTTTCGGCGTATCTGAAAATTGTATTATCATAAACAACATATTACCAAGGAGCGAAATCAGTATGATCAGAGAATACATTACCTCCGACTACCACGGTTACGAACGCCGCGACTTCACCTTTGCCGGTCACAGGGGAACCGTCATTTTCCCGGAAAACGCCCGGGAGGACAGACCGTGGGTCTGGCGCGCGGAATTTCTCGGCGCGTTTGACACAGTGGACGTGGAGCTGCTCCGCCGCGGCTGGCATCTCGTCACCTATTCCATTTCCAATATGTTCGGCTCGCCTGCCGCTGTCGACATGATGAAGAAATTCTACGATTTCATCGTCCCTGCATACGGTCTGTCAGAAAAATGCGACATTTTCGGCTTCTCGCGCGGCGGACTGTATGCGTTCAATTTCACCTGTGCACATCCTGCGTGCGTGTCGGTGCTGTATCTCGATGCACCGGTCATGGATATGCGCGACTGGCCGTGCGACGAGCGGTATGCGAGCGGTTTTGATTATGAGGAATGCCCGAAGCAGTACGGTATGACGCGCGCGGAATTTCTGTCAGCGGAGCATTTACAGCCCGTTGACCGTACGGACGAGCTGATGAAGACCGGGGTTCCGGTTCTGCTCATCGCGGGCGGGGCGGACAAAACGGTCGTTTATCGGAGAAACGGCCGGCGGATCGCGGATGCCTTGTTTTCCGCAGGATACGATTATCTGGAAATCGTTAAGCCGGACTGCGACCATCATCCGCACAGCATCGAGGATCCTGCTCCGGCGGCGGATTACATCGAAAAACACCGTATATAAAGATAAATTTCCGGCGAATCGGCGCCGCGCGAAAATTGTTTACAGAAAATTTCCGAAATTTCCAAAAAAGATTCCGTAAAATTCTCGTTTTTCCCTTTACAATCGGGCAAAAATGTGGTACAATATATAGGAATCCGGATAAATATGAGGCAGGGTCTGCCGACTCTTTTTGAGAGCGGCAATCTCCGTGTACCCATTTTATACTGAATATATTATTAGGAGGATATCACTCACATGGCAAGAAAGAAACTTTCCATGGACGGCAACCAGGCTGCCGCACACGTAAGCTACGCGTTTACCGAAGTTGCAGGCATTTACCCGATCACACCGTCCTCCCCGATGGCTGACTACGTTGACCAGTGGTCCGCTCAGGGTCTGAAGAACATCTTCGGCACTCAGGTCAAGGTCATCGAAATGCAGTCCGAGGCAGGTGCCGCAGGTACCGTTCACGGTTCTCTCGCAGCAGGTGCGCTCACCACCACCTATACCGCATCCCAGGGTCTTCTTCTGATGATCCCGAATATGTACAAGATCGCAGGTGAACTGCTTCCTTCCGTTTTCCACGTCTCCGCACGCTGCGTTGCGTCCCACGCGCTGAACATCTTCGGCGACCACTCCGACGTTTACGCCTGCCGTCAGACCGGTTTCGCAATGCTCGCTGAAACCAACCCGCAGGAAGTCATGGACCTCGGTGCTGTTGCACATCTGTCCGCAATCAAGGGCCGCGTTCCGTTCATCAACTTCTTTGACGGTTTCAGAACCTCTCACGAGATCCAGAAGATCGAGGTTTGGGACTATGACGATCTGAAGGAAATGACCGATATGGACGCTGTCAACGCATTCCGCGCACACGCCCTCAACCCCGAACATCCCGCTCTCCGCGGTTCTGCGGAAAACGGTGACATCTTCTT
>JAFUPC010000124.1 GCA_017481495.1 Clostridia bacterium | reverse complement strand
GTTCCACACCCTTGATTTTGATGACGTCGGTTCCCGCGCCCGTGATCTTTGCGCCGCAGGCGTTGAGGAAGTTGGCCAAATCGACGACGTGCGGCTCTCTTGCCGCGTTTTCGATGATCGTTGTTCCCTTGGCTCTTGCCGCCGCGATGATGACGTTGATGGTCGCGCCGACTGTGGAATTGTCAAAATAGATCTGTCCGCCGCGCACGCCGTTTTCCGTCACAGCTTCAATGCGGCCGTTGTCGACCGTCACGCGGGCGCCCAGCGCTTCAAATCCTTTGATATGCTGGTCAATGGGACGGACACCGAAGTCACAGCCGCCGGGGAATCCCGCCGATGCGCGGCCGAACCGTCCCAGCTCCGCGCCGATAACATAATAGGATGCGCGCATCTTCCGCACGAGATCATACGGTGCGCTTCCGCCCATAATGGCGGTGGTATCAATTTCAACAGTCGTCGGGCTCAGGCGGCGGATCTGTGCCCCCATCGCACGCAGAATATCAAGGGAAATGGTGACATCGCTGATATTCGGCAGGTTTTCAAGCACACAGCGGTCCTCGATGAGGATCGCTGCAAGGATGACCGCGACAGCGGCATTTTTCATCCCGCTGATCTCCACAGCACCCATCAGCGGCTTGCCGCCGTTTATGACGATTTTTTCCATGTTAGCACCTTCTGTTACTTGTGTTGTTTATGTGGGAAATAAGTATAATTTATCCAAAGACATGATGTCGCACAGTATAGTATACCATCTTATCCGCACATTGGAAAGAGGAAAACGGGATTATTAACCGTGCGTTCACGATTTATTTACAGAATCGTGATTTTACGATGGGTTTTCCTCGGTATACACCACATTCCCCGTCACGCCGTCGCAGAGGATCGTCCTTTGGAATGTCTCCCCGCTCCCCTCCTCCGTCACGCGATAAAGAAACCGCCACGCCGGGCGCAGGTACAAGTTCCCCGCGTTGTCCCAGAGCATATAGTGCATCCGCTCCATCCGGACGATTTCGCATACCTCGCCTGTATGGTATCCGGAAACGGCATCTGCTGCGCCGCCCGAATCCACAGCTGTTCCGGAATCGTCCGCAGTTTCCGGCACGGTGTCCGCAGAATCGGTGTCCGCCGCAGACGCCTCTGCTTTCAGTGCCCGGTGCCGCCGCATTTCGGAAAACAGGATGTTCACCTGATCGAGCGTCTGTGTCTCATAAATACCGTCCGGCAGAAACGGCACCCACGTTCCGGACAGATACCAGACACAGTCCCCCTCCACCAGCACATACAATTCCGTGCCGTGGATGACCGCCGCCGAACGGCTTCCGCTTCCCCGCGCGATCTCCTCCGTGAGCACGACGAGATACACTGTGTCAAGCGGCGTTGCGTACACCGATGCCGTTTTCGGGCGCAAAGAAACGGAGCTCCCGCCGCGGTCACTTTCCGTCAGTGCGGTGAGGAATGCGGCCGCCGTCTCCCCAGCCGCTGTCGCCGCACTGTCCCGGGCTGCGGCAGGTACATACGCGGTGTCACCGGACAAGAATGCCGCAGTCATAGCGGACCAGTCACTGCCAAGGGAATTGCCGCCGCTTTTCGTATAAGTGAAATATAGATTGTGGTAATACTCCGCACGGTCGCCGTTTTCAAACACGACCGACATTCCCGTTGTGGACGGCAGGAGATAGACCCCCGACACCGCGCTCCCGGCCATACGGGACAATGCCGCGCGGTAATCGTCCTCGGTCATGGAAATGCTGTAAACGTCGTCCTTGATGACGGCGGTCGGCACAATATCGACATCAAGCGTGACACCGCTCTGTGCAAGCAATGCCGCCGTGCGCTCCAGCGCCGCTCGGCTGACCACGTTCTCCGCGCGGTACTGCCGGTACAAAAGCGCACCGAGCACGCCGTTCAACAGCAAGAGACAAACGATCAGAAGCCAACGGATCCGGCTCCAGTTCATGGTGGGTTCCTCCTGTTTTGTGGGGGTGATTGGGGTATGGTTTTTAAGGGATGATTTCAGCGAAATGTTTACATTGGCAAGAACACAAGCGGAACTGGGGCTTCTCACCCCAAAATCACCCACTCCGCATAACATTCCCCGCCGTCCGCCGGAACGACGTAGCGCATGACAAGCGGAGCGTTTTCTGTGATTTCCGTATCCGGAGATTCCGGTTCCGCGGAAACATCGGCGGAATCCTCGCCGGATCCGGTTTCCTGTGCGGTCTCCGTGTCTGCGGATTCCGGTTCTGCGACGGTTTCCGACACCGCTTCCCGCTCCGCCCGCATCGCATCACGGACGACGGTCTGCGGCAGAAGATAGGTTCCCTCATCTGTTGAGCCGAGCTCTGCCCGGCAGGCAAAGAGCGCAAGCGACGTGATCATGCCGTTCTGCGCGGTGAGGGTCATGGCGGCAAGCGGTGCGCCGTCCCCATCCGTGACGGGAATACCGTTGACCGTATAAATATAGGTGATGACGATGCCGGAATCTTCTGTGTCCGATGTTCCGCCACTTCCCGCAACCTGATACAGCGCCGGTGTCATATCACCGCCGCCGAGTGCCGTGTCACAGGCAGAGAGGCGATCAAGCAGACGGTCTGCGGCACGCAGATATTCGGACAGCAGATAACTGCCGCCGACGCTGGCATATCCGAGCGAATCCGTCACCGGGATGCCGCCGCCCCGCAGGGCGGAATAGACGATCTGCCCGTCCCGTGTCAGGTGCAGTCTGCCGTCCGCATTCAGATAGACCCGTCCGCCGCCGGAATCGGTATAATAATTATCTGCATCGTCCCCGTCCATGCCGAGCAGGGAAAGCACCTCCGCCGCCGTGTGCGCATTGTCCTGCGCATTTTCGCCAGAAAACAATGCCGTTTCCGGATCCCATACCGTCACCGTCAGTGTCGGCATCCGGTACACGCCGTCAAGGGAAAGTGCAGTCGGGTCGTCGCCGCCCGAAAGGAATTCCGCGCCCTGCGCCTCTGCCGCAAGACTGCGCACAGCGGTGAGAACGTCATCCATGATGTCATCCACAGTTGTCATTTCATCGGTATAAGATGCCGCGGCGATCCCATCCTCGGGAGAAGCAGAAGCATCCGATGTGGACTCCGCCCCGAAGTCAGGCGTGGTTTCCGCACCGGGCATTGGGATGTCCGCATCGTTTTCCCCGTCCCCGCACAGGCGGAACACGGCAACATTTCCCGCACCGTCCCGCGTGACGGCGCAGATGCGGTCTTCCGTCTCGTCCGTACCGACAACCATGCCGGTATTTTCCGCCGATACCGATGACAACAGTGCCGCCGCTCGCCCGAGGGACAGCAGAAACACTTCCTTTACATATACGGTATCGCCATGCGGGGTTGCATCGAGCACCGTGGTTTCCGTTTCGCTGTCTTCCTCGGGATACGTGTACGCTCTTATGACCGACGGCGGCAAAGCCCCCTGATAGGCTAAATACAGATACGTTTCCGTCCCGGCACTTAACGCTTTCCAGAGTGCCGCGCCCGTATCTTCTCCGAGAACCGCCGCGTGCCCATCCGCGCCGAACAGTGTCCGGAGCGTTTCATACAGGGCGGCATACGGTTTTGCCATGGTGTCCGCGGCATAAAGACACCGCAGTTCCCCGGCATCCTCGACATCGTTTTCCCGGAATGCAAGCACCGTCGGCAGAACCCGTCCGGTCTCCATACCGCGCGCATATCCGGTCTCCGCGCCCGCCGCATACACGACCATGCGATCCGCCGGAAGAACGGATTCTCTGTTGCGGCTGCTCTGCCCGAGCAAAAGCAGAATGAGCAGAACCAGCATCAGCACGATCAGAACGAAAATGAGCAGCGTTTTCATCGCTTCCACACCGCGGTGTGTCATCGTTTTCTTCATACGGTGTCACCATGCTCCGCATTTACGGCGGAATCCGGGCGTTCATCCTCTGCCGCATCATCGTTCACTTCATCGGCAAGCGGCGAGCGCAGGGGGAGGATCACCGTGATCTCCGTGCCGCGCCCGACCTCACTTGTCAGGCGGATACTGCCGCCGTGCGCTTCGATGAGTTCCTTTGCAATGGCAAGACCGAGACCCGTGCCGCCCGCGCCCGTCGTGCGGGATTTTTCGACACGGTAGAAGCGTTCAAACAGGTGCGGCTGATCTTCCTTGGGAACACCGATGCCGTTGTCGCGGATGGAAACGGCGGCATGGGTGGCATTGGCGGCGCCGCGGACGATGATCTTTCCTCCGTCGGGCGTATATTTGATGGCGTTGGACAGGATATTTAAGAATACCTGCTCGATGCGATCCTTGTCCGCCGTGATCTCGGGCAGGGTATCGTCGAATTTCCGGTACAGCGTGTGGTGATGCTCGTCAAGATCCGTGTGAACAACGTCGCACAGGCGCGCAAGCACCGCGCCCAGCCGGAACGTCGAGATTTCCCATTTCGTTCTCTGGTTGTCAAGGCGCGACAGCACCAGCAGATCGCCGACGATGCGTGTCATGCGGTCGGCTTCCTCGACTGCCATGGAGAGAAAGCTTTCCCGCATTTCCGGTGTCATGTCAGGGTAACGGAGCACCGTTTCCGCCGCACCCTTGATGGAGGTCAGCGGTGTGCGCAGTTCATGCGAGACGTTTGCCACAAATTCCCTGCGGCTCCTATCCAGCTCATACCGTCCCGTGACATCGTGGATGACCGTGATGATGCCCGCGTGCCCCGTGTTGTTTTCCATATACCGGAAATTACCGAGCGACACATCGAAAATGCGTTCGCGGAGCGCGATCTCGTGAATGACATACCCCTCCTCGTTTGCGGAAAGCGTATCGAGAAGCGTTTCGCGGAAGCGCGGGGTATCTTCCACCCCGCACAAAGTCAGAAGTCCGTGCAGGGTCAGGGTCTGTTCCAGCGGTGTATCGGCGGCAGTCTTTCCGTCTGCGGTGTCTGTGTTTTCCGGCAGAAGACCGTAAAACAGGTCGCGCGCCGTGGTGTTCAGGTGCATGACCGAGCCATCGTCCCGGAATGCGATCACGGCATCTTTCAGATAAAAGAATACCGTTTCCAGCTTTTTCTGCTCGCCCGACACCTGGTCAAGCGTGCTTTTCAGAACCGTTTTCATGTGGTTGAAGGTATCGGTCAGGGTGCCGATCTCGTCGCGGGAATGCGGGTCGATAACGTCATCGGCATCCATTTCCTGCTCAAAATCTCCCGCCGCCATCTGCTGTGCGCCGCGGGTCAGGCTCTGGATGGGCGCGGTGATGGTCTTTGCAAGGAAAAACGACAGAATGATGGCGAACAGCATTCCGAGCAGCAGTGCTTGTAAAATGATGGTAAACAGCATCCAGTTGAGGTTCTGCATCTCCTCTTTGGTGTCGCGGACGTAGACCAGAACACTGTCCCCGCGGTCAGTGGTGATCCTGACACAGAAGTCGAAGCATTCTGCGCCGGTGCGCTGTTCCCTGCCCTCTCCGCTTTCTCCGCCGCCGAGAACATCGACGATGTTTTCGGTCAGATAGACTGTTTCCCCGACAACGAACATCTGCGATGCATCCGACACTGCAAGGATCGTGCCGTCCTCGTCCAGCACCGCGGCGGAACGGTAATCATCCAGACCGAGAATACCGGAATACGCATTCAGCGTAATTTCCAGTGCTTCCGCGCCCTCGTTGTTTTCAAGAGAGGTTTTCAGGTATCCGGACAGCTCCGCATCATCGGAAAAAGCAGACTCCATCTGGGATGTGAAATCGTCGGCGAAATAGGACGAAACGCCGTTCATCAGGATCGCACCGACCAGCGTCATGACGGTCGTGACGAATATGATCAAGATCAGGATGATCTTGAAGTACAGACTGCGGTACATAAACGGCTTCGCCTCCTCTCTTTCTGGCAGGATTCATTTACAAAAAGCAAAACATTCGGTTCATTTGTAGGGGCGCCCATTGGGTGTCCGTTACCTGACGATATGCTGTCGATATCGTTTGAAAACATATATCAATGTTATTTTTCATAATATTCCGACATCTTACCGATATGTTACGGATGCCCAATGAGCGCCCCTACAGATATGGTGCAGATGTGCCTCATTACAAACTTTTTCGCCCATCATGCAAAATAATACCCAAGTCCATGCTTGGAAAAGATGTACTGCGGATGGGACGGGTCGTCCTCAACCTTGGCGCGCAGACGGCTGACAGTCACGTCCACGGTGCGGCGGTCGCCATAGAATTCTTCGTATCCCCACACCTGTGTAAGTAATTCTTCGCGCGAAAACGGCTTTTCCGGATGCGCGGCAAGGAACGATAACAGATCATATTCGATCTTGGACAGCGACAGCTCCTCGCCGCGCTTGGTCACGAGATATTTTTCGTTGTCGATGACAAGGTCGCGCACGGTGATGACGGCGCTGTTTTTGGCACCCGTAACGACCTCGTTCGATGCGCGGCGCATATTCGCCTTGATGCGGGCGAGCAGGACGTTGATGGAGAACGGCTTTGTCACATAGTCGTCAGCCCCCAGATCCAGCCCCATGATCTTGTCGATCTCCTCTTCCTTGGCGGTCACCATGATGATGGGCGTATCGAGCCGCATCCGGATGCCGCGGCAGACGGTGAAGCCGTCCATTTTCGGCAGCATGATGTCAAGGAGGATTAAGTCAAACGACCCTTTGAGTGCTTTGCGCAGCCCCTCCTCGCCGTCCTGCGCAATATCGTAATCGTAGCCTGCCTGCATCAGATTGAACGCAAGCACCTGCGCAATGTTCTTTTCGTCCTCGACGATGAGGATCTTCTTTTTCTGGTTTGTCATGATAACCTCGTTATGGGAAAATAATGTTTTCCGTTGCTTCCGTGATTTTCTTTGCCGTAATGACCGGCACTTCCTCAATTCTGGCAAGCAGGCGCGGGAGAACTTCTGCGGTCAGGGCGGTATTGTGAAAGCGCACGACGGGAACGTAGCTAATCTTCATCGCTTCCTCGATTTTTGTATAGACCATATCCGCATCATACGCCTCGCTTGTGTCCATCGACTCGATGTTCCAGTCCCAGAGAATGTATCCCGCATCGGCAATCGCCTGCTTCTGGCGGTCGCTCAGGCGCAGTACCCCGGAATGCGATCCCTCGGGCAGACGGACGAGCCGCGTTTTCTGCTTGGTCAGCGCATAGAGAAGCTCGTTTTCCGCATCAAAGGAGGCAAGGACGGCGGCGGTGTCCGTTAAGTCGTACTCGTCCCCGGTCATCGTGTGAAGACCGAGCGAATGCCCCTCGGACAGAATGCGTACCACGATGTCCGTGTGCGAAAGCAGCTGTTCTCCCGTCACGAAAAACGTCGCCTCCACGCCGTATTCCGCCAGAATATCGAGAATCCGCGGGGTATGGGTGTCACTTATGTCCTCAAAGGTCAGCCGCACAGTGTCGGAGCGGTAGATGTTGTAGCCGGGAACGTCATCCTCCCCGGCATTGTCTTCCGTCACGGGTTCCGTGTCGGGGATGTCGGTCTCCTCCGGCGCGTATTGGGCAAGGAGCCACGCAAAGGTCTTTTTCTGTCCGCCGTCGGTGATGCGGACGGTCAGCTTGTCCTCGGAAATTTCAAACGACCAGCCGAAATAGGCGCAGATGTCGCGCATCGGCAGGTAGCGTTCCTTGGAATATAAGGTCGTGCGGATGAACAGATATGTTCCGCGCTCGGTCTGTGCATATTCGCTGTTGGCGGTGTCAAAAGACAGGTATTTCCCCGTGACCGTGTCGCTTATGACAAACGACGTCACGTTCCGCGACGGCCCGCGGCGCACCCGGATGTCCGCAATTTCTTCAATGAACGACAGCGGGATCCAGAAGTCGTCCGTGCCGCCCGTGACAAAGCCGAGCGCCGGATAATACCGGTCCTGTGACCACGCGGTATCGTTGTAGAACAGCGTCGGGATGTCCCCGCCGCCGGGCGCGGAGCCGTACGTCTGCTCATCTGCTCCGCCTGCGGCAAAGACCGCCGTCAGAAACGTCAGCAGTACGACCAACAGCGCAAGGACGAACCCGGATACCGGTTTCAGATACTGTTTCATGGCTGCTCCGCGATCTTCGTTTCGTAGTATGCGACCGCTAAATCGACGACCAGACCGTAGCTCTTGGTGCCCGCGGTCTGTCCCTGCACTTTCAGATACGTGTCGTTGACGGCGGTGGAGATGTCGGCGGCGGTGTTTTCTTTGTATTTTTCGTAAAAGGTATTGTACGCCTGCATCTCATAGCGGATGCGGTTGTCAAGGGTGTAGAATGTCTCCTCCCACAGCGTTTTGTCGGCGGAGTACAAGGCGTTCGACAGATATTCGACCATGTTGACGTAGCCGGAATACCGGGAATACGCGCTTTCCGCGTTGATGCAGACAAGAAACGCAATGAAGTTCGCTTCCTTTTCCTTTGCAAACCCGCGCTGATGCGCAAGCTCGTGCGCCGCGGTGTACGGAAGTGTGTAGTCGGGGAAATTGACGTTCAGATTGGCTTCCCCGGTGAAGAACGTATAGATGCCCGTGATGTGCGTGTACGACATCGGTTCGCTTAAAATCACAGGTTTCACAGACGACTTGAACTGCACAAAAATGGGATAGTCGCGGTGCAGACGTTCGTAGCCGATCATAAGGTCTGCGCACATCGCATCGTAATTGTCAAACGGCATTGCCGATGCGCCGCCAAACGCGAAATCCACGTCTCCGCACAGCGCATTTGCTTCGTCGATTGCCCACTGCATCGCGGCGGCAAGCTGTTCTGCCGAGACCTCGCTGTCAACCAGTCCCAAACGGTCAGATAAATCGGTCGTATTCGACCCCATACCGAGTGCGGGAACGAACAGTGTCCATAAAATGCACAGCACCGAGAGCAGCACGCACACATAACGGATGCCCGCGCGCAGTCCCTTTTTCGTGTACCGCACGGCAAGACCGATGAGCACGGCGAGCAGAACCGGCGAGAACAGAAGCAGTCCCTCCGCCAGCGAAAACGGCAGCCAGCCGGTGATGAGATTGGTCGCAAAGCGCACTGCCGTGCCGTAAGTCAGATTGACAGTGTCTGCAAACGCGGGATTCGCTCTTGTGACGGCATAGAGGATCACGGTCAGAAGCGCGCACAGAAAGGAAACGGGCAGAATGGGCGGAATGTACCGCTTCCATTTCACTTTCAGCTGTTCCATATTCAGGTGTATCACGGTATCTCCTCCTCGGGCGGTTGATCATTGTCAAAAAAAGCAAGCAGTGGTGCAAAGTCCTCAGGCGGCGGTGCGGTGACGGTCATATACCGACCCGAGGTCGGGTGATGAAATGCGGTTTTTGTGCAGTGCAGTGCCTGCCGCCGGATGTACGGGTTTTCTTCCTCTCCATAAAGGAAATCTCCCAATATCGGGCATCCGCGCGATGCGAAATGGACTCTCAGCTGATGCGTCCGCCCGGTCACAGGCTCCGCCGAAACGAGGGTCAGCGGGTTTCCGTCCCCGTCCTGACCGTATGCCAGAACACGGTAGCGGGTCAGTGCCGGTGCGCCGTCGTCCTCGGTGACGATGCGGGTGATGACGCTTTCTTCTGCCCGCCGGATACAGCCGGAGATCTCCCCTGCGGCAGGTGTCAGGGTTCCGCACAGCACGGCGAGATATTCCTTTTTCACTTCTCCCGCCATGTGCATACAGTGAAACCGGTACGCCGCCGCGCGGTTTTTTGCTACCGTCACAATGCCGGAGGTATCCCGGTCAAGCCGCGAGCAGGAGCGGAACACAAACGGCACACCGCGTGTTTCAAAGAGATACGCAAGCCCGTTTGCCAGCGTATCGGTATAATGCCCGTGGGACGGATGAGTCGGCACAAACGGCGGTTTGTCCAATATGATGAGCGCATCGTCTTCATAAAGTATGCACAGGGGCATCTTCGTCGGCACGATGTTGTCGGAGGACGTGGTGTCCGCATCGGCAAGCGACAGAACATCCCCCTGTGACAGCACATACCGCACCGTGACGTGTTCGCCGTTGACAAGAATGCCGCGGGGATCTTTTTTTAACTGTGTCACCTGCGCACCGGAGAGGTGCAGGTTTGCATGGAGGTAGGTCTTGACGGTCATGCCGTGCTCATTTTCTGTCATGCGGTATTCCATGTTTATTCTGCACCACCTTTCCCGGGGTTCCCCGGTTTCCTATATATTATTATACAACATTTCCGCGCATTTTGCAAGGGAATTTACAATATCCGCGTTTTCCGGAACGCAGAATACGTAAAAAACCGTCCCGCCGGGACAAATCCGGTGCACCGTGCGACCGCGGCGGAGGCGGTATTCGTGTGATAATACTGGTAGAGAACCGTTTTCCCCTCGGAAACCAATTCCCGCGCAAGCGCGGCAACGCAGGAGACAGCATACCCCCGTCTCCGATACGCGGGTGCGCATTCCACACCGATCTCCGTGCAGTGTTCCGCCCCGGTCGTGCGGTTGACCGATGCGATGCACACCACCGTATCCTTCCTGTCATCCGCAAATACGGCATACGCACCGCGCGCGGCACAGTCGGACAGGTTCATGGAAACGAGACTGTTTATCGAAATGAGACCGTTTCGGGTGGGGAGCACATCCGGGGAAAGCCGCACGGTGCCGGGCAGGATGCGGTCACGGGGAATGTTGTCCGCGTTGTCCTGAATACAGGAATACGCCCACCGGTGCGCAAAGCGGGACGGCTCGTATCCCCACGCATCCAGATGCGGGCGCAGAAGTCTGTCGAGAGCCTCCAAAGCCGCATCGGAAAAAAGATTTTCTCTGTATTTGTGCAGATGCGCGGAAACTTCATCCGTCAGCACACCGTAACAGGATGCGGTGCAATATCCGCCCGTCTCGGCAAACGACACCGGGACAATGACGTTCAGTCCTCTTGCAAGCGGCGTGTCATCCTTTTGGGAAAGTGCAATGCCGGCGGGGTCGAAATCGGTTTCTGCCACGTTGTGGCACACCGCCACTCCGTGGCGGGAGCAGTAATCGTCAAACAAAGCGGCATTCATGGGGCAAGCTCCTCGATTTCTGCGGACAGAAATTCGGCGGGGATGAGGTCTTTGGTGTACGAAACGAGTTCCGCATACGTCGCAAGATGCTCCGCCCCATAAGTCTGCACACCGTGGGAGGACGCCAGTGCTTCGGTGTAATCCTCCATTCTGTAAATGGTCTGCCCGAAAAATCCGGTGTTGTAGTAGAACACGGTCGGCTCGAAGACGATATTTTCAAGGGAACAGTCGTCTCCGGTTTTGACAAAATCAAAGGTCAGGAAGCCGCCGACCATATTGTACGCATCCGCCATCAGCGAAAACAGATTGCCGAGCGAATACGCGCACAGGGTGCGGTTTCCGTCCTTGCCCGTGATCCATTCCACCGGCTGGATGAGGTGCGGGTGGTGTCCGATGACGGCATCGACCCCGCAGTCGGCAAACACCTGCGCATAAGCTTTCTGTTCTTCCGTCACCGCCTGACAGCTGTCCTCTCCCCAGTGTACGGACACAACGACAAAATCCGCTTCTTCTTTTGCGGCGGCGGTCTGGCGGCGAATGGTCTCCTCGTCCAGATACGGGATGATCATGTCGTATCCCGCAGGCATGGAAAGGCCGTTGGTGCCGTAGCAGTAGGACAGAAACGCGATGCGGATGCCGTTTTCCTCCACAATGCGCGCACAGTCGTAGTCCGCTTCACTTTCGTACCCGCCGATGAGGGTGACAGGCTGTGTTTTCCAGAACGCAATGGTCGATGCAAGTCCCTCGGGCAGCATATCCATCATGTGGTTGTTTGCGATGTTGACGACGTTGAAGCCGGCGGAAATGAGGTCATCCGCCAGTTCTCTCGGGGTGTTGAAGCGCGGGTAGGAGGAATAGCCGTATTCTTTTCCCGCCATCAGCGTTTCCTGATTGATGAACGCGATGTCATACGACGAAATTTCCTCCCCGACACGGGAAAAGAGATGGGAAAAGTCGTAGTCCCTTGTCCCACCGTTGTTACGTGCGGTTTTCTGCGCTTCCAGCCAGATGCCCGTGTGGACGATAGCATCGCCGGCGGCAAGGAAGGAGACAGTGTGGGTTTCCATAAGGACGGGTTCTTCTTCGGGGACAGATGGAACAGAGAGAACAGGAGCTTCCGAATCTATCTCCACCGGAATGAGCGGGGTCCGACTTTCTTCCTCCATGGGAGTGACAACAGCACATCCCACCAGAAAGATGATACACCACAGGACAGACAGCAGTTGTTTTTTCAAAACGCTCCTTTACTTCCTTTCGTGTCTGTTTACCAAAAAAGGGCCGCTATTCCGGTATGGTACAGCAGCCCTCTCTCAGATGATTATGATTTACTTGATTTCGATGAGGGATTCATCCCACATCGCCGGTGCTTCGTAGCCGAGCAGGTTGACCGTTGTTGCAGCAACGTCGGATAGACCGAACGTCGGCTTCTGTGCCTTGACGGAGTACGCATCGCGGTAGAAATTGTCGTAGATGATGCACGGAACGGGGTTCAGCGTGTGGCTGGTCTTTGCCTTGGGCGTGCCGTCCTTGTTGTACTTGACCTCGCCCTTCTTGTCAAGCTCGTACATCTCGTCTGCGTTGCCATGGTCGGCGGTGATGATGGCAACACCCTCCAGCTTGTCAACGACGGTGAGGATGCGCTTCAGCTGCAGGTCAAGTGCTTCCATGGAGCACTGGGTCGCAAGCATATTGCCGGTGTGACCGACCATGTCGCCGTTCGGGAAGTTGACACGCAGATAGCGGTATTCGCCGGATTCCAGCGCCGCGATGAGCTTGTCTGCAATCAGCGCGCACTGCATCCACGGGCGTTCCTCAAACGGAACGACATCGGACGGGATCTCCACATAAGTCTCGGACTCGTCGTTGAACTTGCCGGAACGGTTGCCGTTCCAGAAGTAGGTGACATGACCGTACTTCTGTGTCTCGGAAATCGCCATCTGTGCAACACCGGTGTCAGCGAGATATTCGCCCATCGTGTTTGTGATCTCCGGCGGGTTGACCAGATATGCAGACGGGATATGCAGGTCGCCGTCGTAGTCGAGCATACCTGCGTACTTTACTTTGGGGTAACGGACACGGTCGAACTTGTCGAAGTCCGCATCGTCAAATGCCTTGGAAATTTCGATCGCACGGTCGCCGCGGAAGTTGAAGAAGATGACGGAATCGCCGTCCTCGACGGTGCCGACGGGCTTGCCGTTTTCCGCAATGACGAAAGGCGGGAGATCCTGGTCGATGACCTTGGTCTCGGCGCGGTAGGTCTCAATGGCTTCCTTTGCGCTTGCAAACTGTCTGCCCTCGCCGAGCACATGGGTCTTCCAGCCGGCTTCGACCATTGCCCAGTTTGCTTCGTAACGGTCCATCGTGATCTTCATTCTGCCGCCGCCGGAGGCGATCTTAATGTCAAAGCTGTCGTCGCGCAGACCGGCGATGAACGCTTCAAACGGCTCCACATAGTCAAGCGCGGAGGTCTCGCCGACGTCACGACCGTCAAGCAGGATGTGAACGCGGACGCGCTTCACGCCGTCTTTTTTCGCCTGTTCAATCATCGCCTTCAGATGGTCGATGTGGGAGTGGACATTGCCGTCGGAGAACAGACCGAGGAAATGGAGCGTGCCGCAGTCTGCGGTGAGGTTCTTCCAGGTATCGGAGGTGAACATCTTGCCGGATGCGATGGATTCGGAGACGAGCTTTGCGCCCTGGGAGAAGACCTGACCGGAGCCGAGTGCATTGTGACCGACCTCGGAGTTGCCCATATCGTCGTCGGAGGGCAGACCGACCGCGGTTCCGTGTGCGCGGAGCGTGACCATCGGATAGTTTGCCATGAGCATATCAAGGGTGGGGGTATAAGCGTGATAGACCGCGTTGCCCGCATTTGCCGGTGCGATGCCGACACCGTCCATGACGATGGTCAGAACGGGGCCTTTGACGCCGGAGAAGTTTTCAAGTTTTTTCAGCTGTGCCATATGTTTGATTGCATCCTTTCTGAATTTCAAAGAATGGGATTTTTCTGTTATCTTATATAGTATACCCTTAATTTGTTAATAAAGTTTGAAGATTTCTGGAGTTTTACAAAAAAATTCGGGAAACTGTAAACTTTTTTCTGTTTTTCCCGCATACAGGCAATTTCCACTTGAAAAATCCGCTGAAATGCGGTATAATATTATATCAGACATAATAGTAAGGAATAGATTCATGACAGAACAATCCACACCCGCATTCTCCCACTACTCCGTCATGCTCTCCGAATGTATCGACGGACTCAACATCGACCCCCACGGCACCTATGTGGACTGCACGCTCGGCGGCGGCGGGCATTCCCTGGAAATCGCAAAACGCCTGCAGGCGGGCGGCCGTCTCATCTGTATCGACCAGGATCCCGCGGCACTCGCGGCGGCAGGGGCACGCCTTTCCGACTACGCCGACCGCATCACGTTTGTACACAATAATTTTTCCAATATCCGCGCCATCCTTGACGACCTCGGTGTTGATAACGTGAACGGTGCGCTCATTGACCTTGGGGTATCGTCCTATCAGCTCGACACGCCCGAACGCGGCTTTTCCTATCAGCACGATGCGCCGCTGGATATGCGCATGGATCCGTCCTCGCCCCGCTCGGCATATGACATTGTAAACGGTGAATCCTTTGAAGAGCTGCGCCGCATTATCAGCGAATACGGCGAAGAGCGGTTTGCGAACAGCATTGCCAAAAACATCATCCGCGCAAGAGAAGAAAAGCCGGTGGAAACGACCTTTGATCTTGTCGACATCATCAAACGCTCCATCCCCGCAAAGAACCGGCAGGAGGGCGGTCATCCCGCCAAGCGCACATTCCAGGCCATCCGCATCGCCGTCAACGATGAGCTTGCCATCATCGAACCGACCGTGAAGTCGCTCATCTCCGTGCTTGCACCCGGCGGACGGCTGTGTGTACTGACGTTCCACTCCCTGGAAGACCGCATCGTCAAGCAGACGTATCAGGCCGCGGCAAAAGGCTGTACCTGCCCCCCGGATTTTCCTGTCTGCATCTGCGGCAAAAAGCCGGAAATCGAGATCATCACGCGCAAGCCGATGACGGCAAGCGAGGAAGAGCTTGCGGAGAACAACCGGTCACACAGCGCAAAGTTGAGAATCTGCGAAAAGATATAATCTTTTGTTTGCGCCGCGCAATTCCCCCCCAAAAATCCAAACGAAAGGAACCGGTGTACGTATCCGATGAATCATCAGAATCAGTCTCCCCGCCGTCCTCCGACCGGCACCCCGTCTCACAGAGACCCGTCCCAGTACGATATGTACGCCACGTTCCGGACAAAGGAGCGGGCGAATCTGGAACGGCGGCGGCAGTCAGGCGAGCAGAGCCTGTACGACAGCTACCGCGACCGCGCGAATGCAGAACGCGCCAATGCGGAACGCACCCACGCACAGAATCCGAACGCACGCGCCTCATCGGCGCAGACACATTCTGCGCAAACGCAGAACCGAAACGGACGGCGCAATTCCGCCGTTTATCCGGATTCGCCGATGTCCGTCTACGGCAGAAGCGGACAGAATCCCGCATCCCGCGGAACCGCCGGACAGCAGAATTCCCGGCAGGGAACGGCACAGCAAACCGCAACACAGCAGAATACTACCCGGCAGAGTACCGCACGGCAGAATACTGCCCGGAAAAGTTCGTCAAAACAGAACAGCACCTCCGGTTACGGCACACGGGTGCAGAGTGCGGCGGGGGATGCGTACCGCTACGGCTTCCATTCCAGCTACCGCACCTCGGACGGGCGCATTCTTGACGGCTTTGACAAAACCGGACGGCCGATCTACCGCGACCCCTACGCATCTTCCGACGATGTCATGGCAGATGCGGGTGTCATTCTCCACAGCGGGGCGGCAATACGGAACGGCGAACACCGTCTCCGCCCGGTACGGCGCGCGCGCATCGTCACGCTGGACGACACCGAGAAGAAGCCGTTCCCCATCAGGATCGTCGCAACGGTACTGTTCTGCACCGTGATGGTCATGGCGGTGCTGTATTCCTACATGGAACTGAACGAGCAGACCAACCGTCTCTCGACCCTCAGCTATCAGTTGAGCGCACTGAAATCCGAAACAAACACGCTTCAGGCAGAAGTCGTCCGCCGGGAAGACCTCATCTCCATCGAGCAGACCGCCGCTGACATTCTCGGCATGGTCAAGACCGATGTTCTTACAAAGCAGTACGTCTCCATCGAAAACGAAGACAAGACCGAAGTCGTCGCCAATCTCGAAGAAGAAGCCATCCGCCGCGTCACCGTCGAAATCGACCTTTCGACCGGAAAACCCATCGAAAAGACGGATGACCGGGCAACCTCCTACACCCCCGCGGCAGATGTGGATACGGAAGCAGTCACAGAACCCGTCACGGAAACGGCGGCGGAAGTGTCGGAAACGGAAACGGAGACAGCAGAGGAGACGAATCCGGCGTGACAACACCGCCGGCATACTTCCACCATCCTCATAAACCACCCCCCACCGAAATATACATAGAATAAGATTACCATAAACACGCAAGGAAAGGAGAATCCATCGTCGATGTTCATTAAACCGGACAAAACCATCCTGAAACGCGGCACGCTGGTGCTCTGCGGCGCGATTCTGCTGTGGGGCATTCTTGTCTTCCGCCTGTTCTGGCTTCAGATTGTCAAATACGACGAATACCACGGTCTTGTCATCGAAAACATCACGGCTTCCTCGGAGATTTCCGCCGCACGCGGCATTATCTACGACTGCAACATGACCGAGCTTGCCATCAACACGACCGTCAAGCGCGTTTTCATTGCACCGAACGAAATCGAAAATGAAGAAGACAAGGTACTGGTCGCGCGGTATCTGTCCGAAATTCTCGAAGTCGATTACGACAAAATCATCGAAAAAGCGAACAAGAACTGGCGCGCGGATGAGACCATCAAGAATTATGTGGACCTCGACACCGCAAACGAGATCTACGCATTTCTGGACGAAAACGACATTTCCTTTGTGCATTTGCAGGACCAGACCCTGCGGTATTATCCTTTTGACAGTCTGGCGTCGCAGGTCATCGGCTTCACCGGCTCCGACGGTTCCGGTCTTTACGGGCTGGAGTTACAGTACAACGACTATCTGACCGGTGTGTCGGGCAAAATCATCACCTCGGTCAACGCCCGCGGCGGCTCCATTCCCGCAAAATATGAAAGCTACACCGAATCCGAATCCGGCTACAATGTCGTGACAACGATCGACTATAAAATCCAGAGCATTCTCGAAGAGCAGGTCATGGAGACCTACTACGACAACGATTCCATGAGCCGTGCGTGCGGCATTGTCATGGACTGCAACACCGGCGCGATTCTTGCGATGGCGACTTATCCGGACTTTGACCTGAACAATCCCTCGGTACTCGGCGACTGGTCGCAGGAAAAGCTTGCGGATTATCTTGCCGGAAGCGACGAATACTACGAAGCGCAGTCCGCTTTGCGCCTGGAAATGTGGAGCAACATGGCGGTCTCCACGCTGTACGAGCCGGGTTCCACATTCAAGATCGTCACCGCCTCCATGGGACTGGAGGAAGGCGCGTTCACCGACCAGACCCTGTTCACCTGCACCGACCCGTTCTATGTCCCGTTGAGCGAATCCGCAAGAAAGAAAGTCAGCTGCTGGCATTATGGCGGTCACGGAACGGTCACATTCCGGCGCGGACTTCAGCAGTCCTGCAACCCGACGCTGATGCAGGCATCGTGGCTTATCGGCAAGGAAACTTTCTATAAATATATACAGGCATTCGGTTTCACGGCAAAGACCGGAATCGACCTGCCCGGCGAAGCAAAGGGTATCTTCTTCTCCCTCTCCAACATGAACATTCTGGAGCTTTCCATCGCCTCGTTCGGTCAGACGTTCAAAACGACGCCTTTGCAGGAATTGACCGCCATCTGCACGGTCGCCAACGGCGGCACGCTCGTCACGCCCTATGTGGTCTCACGGCTTGTGGACGATGAGGGCAACACCGTCAAGGACTGCATCCCCGATGCCAAGCGCGTGGTCATCAGCGAATCGACGGCGTCGCTCGTCACCGACATTCTCACCGAAGGTGTCTCCACCGACGGTGCGGCAAAGAACGCCTACGTCAAAGGCTACAAGATCGCCGCAAAGACGGGTACCTCCGAAAAAACAGAGGTTGACCTCCGAGACGCAGAGGGCAACACCTTCCTGCGTACCGGTTCCTGCGTGGCATACGGTCCGTCCGACGACCCGCAGATTGCGATGATCATCATCTGCGACGAACCCGGCGGCGAATCGGTCTTCGGTTCCGTCACCGCCGCTCCCTACGTTGCCTCCGCGATGGGCGACATTCTGCGCTACATGAACATCGACCCTGTCTACTCCGAAGAAGAGCTTGCCGAAATGGAAGTCAACGTCGGCGGCTACACGGGTCTTTCCGTAACGGAGGCAACGTCCCTCCTGAACGAAAAGGGACTTTCCTATAAAATTTACGGCGACGGCAGCACCGTCACCCAGCAGATTCCGAAAAGCGGTTCCACCGTCATCCAGGGCTCTGCGGTCATCGTTCTCTACACCGGCTCCGTCACGCCGACCGAAAGCATTACGGTACCCGATCTGACCGGCTACTCCATCACCGGTGCGACCGACGTTCTGACGAACAAAGGTCTGAACATTCTGCTGGAAGGTGCCGTACAGTCCTACTCCTCAACGGACTCTTACGCGCAGGCGATCAGCCAGTCCATTCCTGCCGGGTCAAAGGTCACGCCCGGCACGGTCGTCACAGTCGAATTCCGGTTCACGGATGCGCAGGATGGCGGCTAACGCGTTTGGCATGGTACCAAACGTAATGATATCCGATTTGCTTTGAGCGAATCGGGTGATGTCTGCGGTGTTACCGCAGATGATATCCATGTGGCTTTACTACACGGATGATATTGCCGCGCGTTGGGGCGCGGCGGTGAAAAGTTTCTTTTGGAAAATTAGATAAGATGCAGGTCGTACAAATGGGTTCCGATATGAGAATGAATGGGAGGAATCTTTGTGACGGTACTGGAGATGCTGGGAGATCTGCCTTGTGAGGAGATTCTGGGGATGAGTCCCTGGTTTGACGGGACGGCGGTGTGCGGTGCAGCGCGGCGGGATGCGCGGTGCGTGGAGCGGGGGGATGTATTCTTCTGCATCCGCGGGACGCATTTTGACGGGCACACTGCCATCGGGCAGGCGGCCTGCCGCGGGGCTTCGCTTGTTGTTCTGGAAGAAATGCGGTATGCAGACACCTGTCCCATTCCGTGGATCTGTATCCGGGATACGCGCGCGGCGTTTCTGCCAGCGTGTCTGTGTGCGGCGGGACATCCGGAGCGCGGAATGCATCTGTACGCGGTCACGGGGACGAACGGCAAGACCTCCGTCACCTATCTGCTGGAAGCGATGTTTTCATCTGACCCGGAATATGCGCCGTGTGCCGTCATCGGCACGGTGGAGAACCGGATCGCGGGTGAAAATTTTCCGACTTCCGCGACCACGCCGCCGCCGGAAGAGCTGTGCGCGCTTCTCTGCCATGCGCGGGAACGCGGGGTAAAGACGGTGATATTGGAAGCCTCCTCCCATGCGCTTGCGCAGGGACGGCTGTCGGGACTGCACTTTGATGCTGGCATCTTTACGAATCTGACCGAAGATCATCTCGATTATCACGGCTCGATGGAGGACTATTTTCTGTGCAAACGGCGGTTGTTTTTCTCCTGCAGCTCAATGATCGCAAACGCGGATGACCCCTACGGTATCCGGCTTCTTTTGGACGAGGACATCCCGGCGGAAAAAATTTCCTTTTCGCTTGCAGGCAATTATCCTCATGCGTTTCGGGCACAACCCCATCCCGTGGGAAACGGGACCCGGCTCACCGTCACATCTCCGGACGGCGCGGAAAACGAACTGTCCTCCCCTCTCCGCGGCTCCTTTGCCGCCCAGAACATCACTGCCGCCGCGGTTTGCGCGTATTCCGCAGGGCTTTCGCACAAAACCGTACAGACGGGACTGTCGTCCCTTGAAAACATCCCCGGCAGGATGGAGTGCATCGTCGAAACACCATTTTCCGTCTTTGTTGACTACGCACACACCCCGGATGCCCTGCGCCGCGCCATCTGCTCGGTAAAGAATATGCCGTCAGACCCCGGCACGACTGCAAGGACGCTCGTCCTCTTCGGGTGCGGCGGCGACCGCGAACGGGAAAAACGCCCGCAGATGGGTGCAATCGCCTCGGAGCTTGCGGACATCTCTATCATCACCTCCGACAACAGCCGCTCGGAGGATCCGCTTGCCATCATCGGCGACATTGTCGCGGGCATCCCGGATTCCCCGCACGCAGAAATTCACATTGTTCCCGACCGAAAACAGGCGATCGAAACCGTTCTCTCCCTTGCACACCCCGGCGACAGTGTTCTGCTTGCGGGCAAGGGGCATGAGAATTATCAGATCGACCGGGATGGTCGTCATCCCTTTTCCGAAAAAGAAATTGTACACGATTATATTCCCCGTGAACACGTTCCCCATGAATAAATTCACCATGAATAAATTCACCATGAATAAATTCACCGCGAATAATTTATAAATTATTACAAAGGACACCTTATGAAAACCCGGTTTGACACCCTCACCTTTTCCACACAGGCGCTTGCCGAGATCACCGGCGGCACCGTCATCCGTCCGAGCGCGGCATCTCACCGCGGTCTTGTCACCGACTCCCGCATTGCAGAGCCGGGGAGCATTTTCCTTGCCCTCTGCGGCGAGAAAACGGACGGTCACAATTATATCGGCGGTGCGGCGGCAAACGGTGCTACCTGCATCATCGCGGAACGCACGGCGGAGGAAACCATGCGCACCCTGCCCCCGGACTGCGCCGTCATTCTGGTTCCCAATACCCTGTACGCACTCGGCGCACTGTCGAAATGGTATTATCATCTTTACAATCCCACGGTCATCGCGGTCACGGGCAGTGTCGGCAAAACGACGACCAAGCAGATGATCCACGCAGTCCTCTCCGCCGCTATCAAAACGATGCGCACCGAGGGCAACTACAACAACGAGATCGGTCTGCCGCTGACCCTCATGCAGATCTCCCCCGACGACCGCGCGGCGGTATTGGAAGCAGGTATGAGCTTCAAAGGCGAACTGCACCGTCTCTCCCGCATCTGCGAACCGGACATCACGGTCATCACGAACATCGGCACCTCCCACATCGAAAATCTCGGCTCCCGCGAGGGCATCCGCGATGCAAAACTGGAAATGCTGGACGGCATGAAGCCGGGCGGAACGGTATTACTGAACGGTGACGAACCGCTTCTGACCGAAAAGCGGGACGATATTCTCGCCCGCGGTCTGACCCCCGTCTTTTTAGCAAAGGAAGATCCATCTGCCGACTATCTCGCTGAGGACATCCGCATGACCCCCGCCGACTGCACATTCTCCATGCGGAACACGAAAACGGGCGAGGTCATCTCCGATCTGCACATCCCTGTCACGGGCGAGCACAATGTCGGAAATGCGATGGCGGCATATCTGTGCGGCAGGCTGTGCGGCATGGAAGATTCCGATATCCGCCGTGGGCTCGATGCGTTTGAAAACACCGGTATGCGGCAGAAGATCATCAACGCTGACGCCGGATACACCGTCATCGAGGACTGCTACAACGCAAGCCCCGAGTCGATGGAAGCCGCCCTGCGCGTGCTCCTCTCCTTGGCAAAGGAAAACGGCGGCCGTGCCGTTGCGGTGCTTGGCGATATGCGGGAGCTTGGTTCTTATTCGCCCACACTTCACAAACGGGTCGGCAGTTTTCTCGCATCCCTCCCCGTTGACCGTCTCATCACCGTCGGTGCGGATGCAAAGAACATCGCCGCAGGTGCTGTTATCGGCGGCATGAAAGAGGACAGCATCACGGTCATCACCGACAGCGACGACGGTGCGGTAAAAGCCGCCGCCGATATTTTGCGCGCAGAGCTTGTGCCTGGTGACACGGTGCTGTTCAAGGCAAGCCGTGCTGTGGCGCTGGAACGCATCATCGAAGCACTCGGCGCCGGCATCTGAAAATTCCGAATCATCAAAATAAAATCCGTTGAAACCGTCAATACAGGAGTAAAACGTATGTCGTCGATCCAGCCCGTACACTGTTTTTTCATCATGATGGTATCCGTCTTTGCGCTTACCGTCCTCTTTTCCCGTTTTCTCATTCCGAAACTGAAATCCCTGAAAATGGGACAAAAGATCCTTGACATCGGCCCGCGCTGGCACAAGAGCAAGGAGGGCACCCCAACGATGGGCGGACTTGCATTCATCGCCGCCGCCATCGTTTCCACGGTGATCCTGTGGATCATTCTGTGGGTGGCATTCGGTTCCCCGCTTGCCATTGTCAAAGCCGCGCCGTTCCTCATCACGCTTCTGTTTGCCGTGGTGTCGGGACTCATCGGCATCATCGACGACTCCGTGAAGCTGACGAAAAAGCAGAACGAGGGTCTGACCGCCCCGCAGAAATTCCTTTTGCAGGTTGTCTCCGCCGCGCTGTACGTCTTTGTCATGAAGGTCTGCGGCTTTCTTGACACGACTTTGCACATTCCGTTCATTGACGTGGAATGGGAGCTTGGCATCTTTTATTATATCGTCGCCATCATCCTCATCACCGGTGTCGTCAACTCCGTGAACTTAACGGACGGCATCGACGGTCTTGCCTCCACGGAGACCTTTGTGGTCGGCGCATTCTTTGCTGTTGTGGCATTCTTTGCCGAGACCCCGTTCTTCACCTCGCTCGGCGGATATAATCTGTCGCTTGCGCTCGGTGCGGCGGTCGCCATCGGTGCGGCACTCGGATTCCTGGTCTACAACTTTTATCCCGCGCGCGTGTTCATGGGCGACACCGGCTCCCTGTTCTTCGGCGGTCTGGTCGTCGGATGCGCATTTCTGGCAAACGATCCGCTCATCATCCTGTTTGCGGGGCTGATGTATATCATCGAAACCGCCTCCGTCATGATTCAGACGACATATTTCAAATGCACCCGCATCCGCTACGGCGAGGGACGGCGCATTTTCAAGATGAGCCCCATTCACCACCATTTCGAGCTGTGCGGCTGGAACGAGATCAAAATCGTCTCCGTGTTCGGCATCCTGACCGCCGTGTTCTGCGCGGTGACGTTTGTATTGGAATTTGTGATTTGACACATATCACTATGTTATTTTTCGTAATATTTCGACATCTTACCGCTATGTTACGAACGCAAGGTTTCGCAAAGCGAAACCATATGGGCGCCCCTACAGACGTAATAGATGTAGTTTTCCTTAATCCGTCTTACGATCATAACCGTTTACCGTCGCCCTTAACTTGCCCTCCCCTTAACCGATTTTCCCAACGTCCAAAAGAAAGGAGCCCCACCAATGGATACCCGAAACCGTCAGACGCCGGCATCCGCGCCGCAAAATTCCGCCCGCCGGACAGCATACACGCAGAGACCGGCATCCCCTGCCGCACAGAATACCGCCGCCGCAGGCAATCCCGCCGCCCGTAATCCCGGCACGGGACAGCGCTCCCCGCAGGGGCACCCCACCCCGAAGGCACAGCCGGCACCGCAAGGTCAGAGCCGCACCCGTTCCCGCACGGACACCAAAACCGAAACACAGCCGCAGGTGGAGACCATTATCCGTCTGCGCGGAGCAGTTGACCGGCCGTTTCTGATTCTTGTCATTATTCTCGTGTGCCTCGGCTCCGCGATGGTCTTTTCCGCAAGCTATGCGTATGCGGAATACCACTTCGACGACAGTCTGTACTTCATCCGTTCCCAGTTGCAATGGGCGGCGATCGGCTTCGTCGTCATGTTCGTTGTCATGCACATGGACTACCGTTGGTACCAGAAGCTGACGATGCCCGCGTTTCTGGGTACGTTTGCACTGCTGGTGCTTGTGCCGTTCGTCGGAAAAACGGTTAAAGGTGCGACACGGTGGATTGAGCTCGGTCCGATTCAGGTTCAGCCGTCCGAGATGATGAAGCTGGCACTGGTCATGGTGCTTGCGCTGTATGTCTCGGCAAACCGCGGACAGATGGGCAATTTCCGGCGCGGCATTCTGTATCCGTACTGTATCATCGGCTCGGTGTGCTTCGTCACGGCACTGGAAAAACACCTGTCCGCGACGATGATCCTTCTGATGATCGGCACGCTCGTCATCTTCATCGGCGGTTCCCCGGTCAAATGGCTGGGCGGCTTCCTCGGTGCGGGTGCGGGACTGGTCGCGCTCGCCATTGCGTTCTTTGATTACGCACGTCTGCGCGTTCAATACTGGCTTGACCCGGCATCCGACCCCGACTCGTCCGGTTATCAGCTATTGCAGAGCCTGTATGCCATCGGCTCCGGCGGTCTGCTCGGCACGGGACTCGGCAACAGCCGTCAGAAATACCTCTACTTACCCGAATCGCAGAACGACTTCATTTACGCCGTCATCTGTGAGGAATTCGGCTTTGTGGGCGCGGTCACGGTCATCGTTCTGTTCATTCTTCTGCTGTGGCGCGGTGTCGTCATCGCCATGCGTGCGCCCGACACCTATTCTTCCATTCTGACGATGGGTATCATGGCGCAGGTCGCCATGCAGTGCATCATGAACATCGCCGTTGTGACCGGCACAATGCCCGTTACAGGCGTTTCCCTGCCGTTCTTCTCTTACGGCGGCTCTTCCCTTGTCATGCTGATGGTCGAAATGGGCATGGTACTGTCCGTTTCCCGCTATTCCTATCAGCAGAAAAAATAATTCCCGAAAGGCATTCTATATGAGTCTGAGAGTTCTTATGACCGGCGGCGGCACAGGCGGACACGTCAATCCCGCACTTGCCATTGCCAACACGATCCGCGCGTGCGAACCGGATGCAGAGATCGCATTCGTCGGCACCTCCCACGGCATTGAAAACAAGCTTGTTCCAAAGGAAGGCTATCCCCTGTACCACATCGAGATCCGCGGTCTGCGCCGTTCCCTGTCCCTTGAAAACCTGAAAACAGCGTTCATGGTGCTGACCTCGGTTTCCAAGGGCAAGAAACTGATAAAAGAATTCAAGCCGGACATCGTCATTGGAACGGGCGGATATGCGTGTTTTCCGATCATGAAAGCGGCATCGCTGTGCGGCATTCCGACCGCACTCCATGAGTCCAACGCTTACCCCGGTGTGGCAGTCAAACTGCTGGAATCCGGTGTTGACCGGATGTTCATCAACTTTGAAGAATGCAGAAGCAAGTTAAAACACCCCGACCGCGCGGTCTGTGTCGGCAATCCCCTGCGTACAAAGCCGGATGCCATCTCCTACGACAATGCGCGTAAGCAGCTCGGCATCACCGGGAAATACCGCCGGTTCTTACTCTCCTGCGGCGGCTCAATGGGCGCAGAGCAGGTCAATTTTGCGATGCTTGACGTGATGAAGGAATATTCCTCAAAGCATCCGGAGGTTCTGCACGTCCACGCGACCGGCGCCATTGAATATGAAATTGCCAAAAAGCTGTATGAGGAAGCGGGACTTGACAAGTATCCCAACCTCCGGCTTGTGGAATATATTTATGATATGCCCGTGCAGATGGCGGCGGCGGACTGCGTGGTTTCCCGCGCGGGTTCCATCACGCTGTCGGAGCTGGAGCTCGGCGGCAAGGCGTGCATTCTCATTCCGTCCCCCAACGTCACAGAAAATCACCAGTACAAGAACGCAAAGGTGCTTGCCGACCACGATGCCGCAATTCTCATCGAAGAAAAAGACATCACGCCTGGCCGCATGACAGACGCCGTGAAAAGCATTCTCGAGGACACCGACCGCCGTCAGACCATGCAGAAAAACATCCGCACCCTCGCCGTCGCCGATGCGTGCGACAGAATTTATGAGGAGTGCAGGAAGTTGGTAAAGTAAACGGAGCGCGGGGGAGCGGTTCTTGGGGGCGATGTTGTCAACTGAAAGGCGACGATGGCGGTATTGCATTGCGTTGTGCGATTCCGGGATGGGCGGCGATGGCGATATTGTCCTGCGCTGTGCGAACGTTTGCAATCTATGCAAACCGGTGTTTTGTAGGGGCGCCCATATGGTTTCGCTTTGCGAAACCTTGCGTTCGTTGCCTAACGATATGCAGTCGATATCGTTTGAAAAAACATATCGCAGTGTTGTTTTTCATAATATTTCGACATCATAGCCATATGTTACGGACGCCCAATGGACGCCCCTACAGACGTAATGAATGTGGTCTTTCTTAAGTTGACAGCATTGCCCCAAGGGGAAGGTTTCTCGTGTGAACCTTTTTGTTAATCTTCTTGCCAACGTAAAGTTTTAGCCGAAACAACGTACCACAAATGAGCAATCCCATATTCATTTATCCAAAAAGGAGGTGACACCCATGTCAGAGAAACAATTTTCCACCGATAATTTCACCGATGCGGAGGACACCGACGTCAGCCGGCATCTGCCCATCGCTCCGGAGGTCGACCCGCTGGATGAGGACGACGGCATCTTCATGAGCTGGCCGGGCGCGGAGGATGAGGAGGAGGAAAACGAACCGTTTTCATCGGATTTTCCCCCGGAGGATGACGGTGATATTTCGCCGGACGACGATCCGTTTTCCAAAAAAGATCCCCCCGCCCCCAAAAAGGAATAGAATAAGAAGAAAAAAACGGTAAACCGGAAATCCAAAGGCAAGTCAGCCGATACAGACACCCCGGAGGACGAGCACGCACAGTACACGTTCCGCCGCGCCGCGCGCTCCGACATGGAGGAATCCTCCGGCAAAAAGCCGAAAAAGCCAAAGCACAACGAAGCGGACAACGAAGCCACACTTGCTTCCATCAAGTATTACAAATACACGCGAAAATTAAAGCAGCTCGTCGTTCACCGGTTTCTGCCGCTGGCAATGGCGTTTGTGCTCATCGTCGGGTTTGTTCTGTACTTTTTCCGGTTACAGCATCTGAATTTCGTCAACCTGACCGGGTATGCGGCAGAGGATGTGTTTGCCGCGACCGGCATCAAAAAGAATGCGTTCGTGTTCTCCGTATCGTCCTCGGACATCGAGAAAAGGCTGCGCACGAAGTTTCCTTATATCCAGAGCGTATCGGTGGAGCTGGATCTGCCTGACACCGTCAGTCTGGTGTTCGAGGAAGACTGCGCCTTGTTCTACACGCAGATCTACGATGAATATTTCGTCGTTTCCGAGTCCATGCGCGTGCTTGCGCGCTACGACACGACGGACGAGCTGGATGCGGGTCTGCGCGCGGTGACGCTTCCTGCCGTTTCTTATGCGGTCGTCGGGCATTCCCTGCAGTTCTTCGATTCCTCGTATCTTACTTTCCTCAAGGAATTTCTCGCGGTGCTTGAAATATCCGACATTTATGACAGAATCACGTCGATGGATCTCTCCAACCGCTTTGACATCCTTGTCACTTATGAGGACAGGCTGGACATTTACCTCGGCGATGACGAATATCTGGAATCCAATTTAAGCTTTGCCAAGAGCATCATTGAAGGACTGAAAGATAACGATGCAGGGGACATCACCATCATCGACAACAAGACCGCATCGTTCTCCGCGGTCAGCACCAGATGAATTATTATTCGGTGTTTAGAAATTCAGTTCATGTGAATATGAGGATATTTTCTCATTTCATCCGGATTCCGGACGTTCCAGTTGTAAATATTCCGTGAATTTTTGTCCAGTCTCTTGAAAAAATGACGAAAAAAAGGTATCATATATAGTAGGAAAATTTATTGTGCTTCCGCGGATGCCAAAATGGTGTCCGACAAAAGCGGTTTCCCGGTCATTTCCTATTGCTGGGGGACGGTTTTCAGTATGCGGAGCAATTCTTAAAACCAGTATAATAATATATCCGGGCATTTTTAAGCACAGTTCGGAAATCATCATCTCTGTATCACACCATACATAATCGAGGAGGAAATCATATGTCTAATTTTGAATTTGACGCAGGCGAAACGAGCGTTGTCAATATAAAGGTAGTCGGTGTCGGCGGCGGCGGCAACAACGCGGTCAACCGAATGATCGAAAGCAATGTCAAGGGCGTGTCGTTCATCGCCATCAACACGGACCTGCAGGCACTCGCAAAATCCAATGCGCCCATTAAGATCAACATCGGCGACAAAGTAACCAAGGGCAAGGGCGCGGGTGCAAATCCCGAAGTCGGCGCACACGCGGCAGAGGACTCCAAGGAAGAGATCTCCCGCGCACTGGAAGGCGCTGACATGGTCTTCATCACGACCGGTATGGGCGGTGGCACAGGTACCGGTGCGGCTCCCATCGTTGCGAAGATCGCGCGTGAAATGGGCATTCTCACCATCGGTATCGTGACAAAGCCGTTCTCCTTTGAGGGCAAACGCCGTATGGATCAGGCGGAAGCCGGCATCATCCGTCTGCGCGAATACGTGGACTCCCTTGTCATCATCCCCAACGACAGACTGAAAGAAGCATCCGAGACCAAGCTGACCCTGATGAACGCATTCGCTATTGCGGACGACGTTCTCCGCCGCGGTGTCCAGAGTATTTCTGAACTTATCAACGTTCCGGGACTCATCAACCTCGACTTTGCGGACGTCACCAACATCATGTCCGGCGCGGGTCTTGCACACATGGGTACCGGTCAGGCAACCGGCAAGGACAAGGCAGAAAAAGCCGCACAGATGGCGATCACCTCTCCCCTGCTCGAAACCTCCATTTCCGGCGCAAAGGGCATTCTCGTCAACATCACCGGTTCTCCCGACCTGGGACTCGACGAAGCATACACCGCCTCCAACCTCATCACCGAGCAGGCAGATCCGGATGCAACGGTCATCTGGGGTGTCGCGTTCGACTCCTCTCTTGAGGACGAGATGCACGTCACCGTCATCGCCACCGGTCTTGATGCGGACAAGAAGCTGAAGAAGCTCACCCCCGAAGAAATTGCCGAAGAAGAAGCACGCATCGCGGCAGAGCTGAAAGCAAAAGAAGAAGCCGAGCGCGCCGAAGCGGAAGCCAAAGCAAAGGCAGAAGCCGAAGCCAAGGCAAAAGCAGAGGAAGCCGAGCGCAATGCGCCCGTTGACCCTGTCACCGACGGCGTCATCTCCGACTCTGATTTTGATGACATCATGAAGATCCTCAAGAGAACGAGACGGAATAACTGATACAACAATCAATCAATATGAAAAATGCGCATCCCATCGTTTTGGTGGGGTGCGCGTTCTTGGTTTTGGGGGATTGTGTTAATATTATTCTTGATTTATGTTCTCAAATCTATGTATGATGGCAAGATTCATTGATTCGCGGGAGCAAGGTTTCGCAAAGCGAAACCATATAGGCATCCCCTGCAAAATCATCTGATTGCTGTTCTCCTTGCCAACTCACTTCTTCTCCTGATACTCCATCCGTTTCTCCCCGGCGAGGTGCAGTCTTGTTTCATCCCAGTCGCGGTGAACCTGAACGGTAAAGACAAGGTGGAATGCCCCGTAGACCAGGGTCAGGATGAGTGCTGCCGGCGGGATGAGGAGGAGGATCGCAGGATTCTCGACCACGGTCAGGATGGCGGGCGGGGTGATGATGCGGAACATGATCATGACGACCACAATGACGATGGCGGCGACGACCATGCAGAGAATCGAGACACAGTCGCTGAAAAATTCCGGCGAGCGCACGAAATTCTTTGCATCGGTTTTCGTGTCATAGGTGCCGTCGGGGGTGTTCTTGCGGAACTCGCGCATCAACTCGGAGTTTTTGTCGAGCCGGAACTTTTCGGGCAGGGCGTAATAAAATCCGACGAGCAGGAAAATGGCGATAGCACTGAGTATGACATTGCCGTCCCAGAGGACATAGAACAAAGTCTGGAACAGCGGCATCCCGACAATGACGATGATGACGAGCGCAAGGGTGTAGATGAGGTGGTTTTTGACGTTTTCAAGTATACGGTTGGGCAAAATCATGGGAAGTCCTTTCAAGATGGGTTCAGTCAAAGATAGAAACAGGTTACAGATAATTCTGCACGATGACGCACAAGCGGGCAAGGGTCTGCTCGCTGTCCGGGGGCGGCGGCGCATTTTCGTAATGCAGATGCTCAAACGTCCCGGTCAGGGGGTCGATGTCGGGGATCAGCTCGCGCTTTTTCACCTTTCCGGCAATCTCGCGCGGGGTGTCGGATTTTTTCACATCGCACCGCTGATCCTGCAAGAGCACCGCTGTGACCGCGTATGCGTAGCGGATCTTGTCGCCGATATTTTCCAGGGTATCAAGCCGGCGTTCGAATTCCGCGTAACTGCGCAGGTCGTCTGTGCGGAGTTGAATCCTGCTCACAGGGTAGCGCGTTTTTTCCTCGGTATCGACGAAGTTCAGCGATTCGCGCCGCTGTTTCTTCTGCCGCAATTCCGACGGAGAGCGGAAGAGAAAGAGGAAGACTTCTTTCAGCCACAGAAGCAGTTCCTTTGCCTTTTCCCGCAGGCTCGGAATCCAGAGAACCAGCAGAAACGCAATGACGATGACCGTTAAAATTACGAACACGACGACCCAATAATCCGCCTGTCCCTGCCGCAGTTCCAGCAGTTCTCCCGCCATATCCTGCTCCAGCACCGCTTTGATCTCATCCTCGTCGCCGCCCGTTTTCCGGGAAACGAGCTGTGCAAGGAGGAATTTCAGAACGGCGTACCACCCTTTGACGACGGCGACCAGCACCGACATGGTGACAACGGTTCCCAGTGCCACGCAGGAGAGCGCCAGCGCAACGATACGCGCACTGTAGGTCTTTGCCGCATCGTTGATGCCGCGTGCGATCTTCCCGCCGTAGGGGCGCGTAATGAATGCCTGATTCAGAATCAGCACAAACAGACTGATGACCGGGATGAGGGAGAGGTAATTGGTCGCCGTCAGAACGGCGTAAGTCGTTCTGAACCCCAGCAGTTTTTCCAATAGGAATGTACACAGAAGCGTAAATCCGACCGCGCCGAGCCGCGGCATCGAGATGAGTGTATTGTAGGGAATGAACCACAGATACCCGCCGAACTCCACCATGAAGAACGTGCAGAGCGCAATGGCATACGGATAGACCGAATATTCCCCGTAATACGCGGCGTACCGGTACAAAATCGCCCACGCGGCGCGGGATGCAAGCATCGCAATCAGAACGGCGGCGACATGACAGAATAGCGCTTCGTGCAGACGGTAGCGTTTCGTGCGGTCTTCATAGCTGAACACCATCGGCTTGCGCTCGATGTGTAATATCTTTGCGCCAAACCGCTGAATCGCGTATCCGAGCACACCAGCGGCAAGAAACCAGAGCATCAGCGCGGCCTGCACGAGCGGAACGTCAATGGACGGGATCGTTATCATCCCGCAGAACGGCAGAGCGACGAGCAGATAGCACGCCACGGCACCCGCCTGGTAATAGGGGGAAAAGTCGGTGTTCGTGTTTTTGGCATTGGAGGATGCCGCGGCCGCAGAAGTGCCTTCGGCAGCTGTTGTTTTTATGGAAAAGAACATCGTATCACGGCCTCCTTACTGTGTCAATATGGAACCGACGGAGAAATAGATCTCAATGTCGTCGGGAATGTCAAGCGCATTGCGGTTGGCACTGGTGACGTAATAGATGACATTCACGCCGACCGCTTCCATCGCGCGGTGAAAATGGATCATGCGCTCGGAAAAATAGGATGTCACGAAAACCAGACTTGCCGCGCCGGTGTGATCCGCCGCCTCCGTATACAAAGCCGGATGTTCGATGATGTGGTCAAGCAGCTTTTCCTCCGGAACGGAGATCGCCATCGGAATACCGGCAAGCAGGCGCAGGGCATCCAGTGTCTGCATCCGTCCCTCATAACTGCGAGACAGGGTGATCTGCCGTCCCACGGGGTCGCCGATATCGACGACGGAAACCGATGCGGAGTCGTCCGTTTCGATGGACTTGTGGGGGGTGTTGACGATGAGCCGGGTCGGCACATCTTCGGCGGAAGCGCGGTCAAAGAGCGTGGCGGCAATGCTGATGCACCGTTCAATGTCGTGCGGTGCGCTCGGCACGTCCGGGTGCTTCTCGATGGGGCGCGACTGCATATTGAGCACGATGTTGAACACGAACCGCCGGTAATGCTCCTCGACGTTGACCATCAGACGGCCGTGCACGGCGGTGGATTTCCAGTTGATGGCACGCATGGGGTCGTCGGTGCGGTATTCTCTCGTTCCGGCGCGGATGAGCGGGTCGGTGAGCAGGCTGTGGTTGGTGATGACGTCCCCCGTCAGACCGTCGGCTGCGACGAACGCCGATGCAAGGTCGATGGGCTTCGGCAAGACCGTCAAACGGTACGGCACAAAACCCGGCAGGGTCGATGCGGCAAAGGAGCGGCTGTTCATGCCGAACAGGTCGTTTGTCACGAGCAGAGCATCGCCGATGCGGTAGATGCCGCGTTTTCTGCAAGTCACACGCCAGCGGCGGCTGATCTTCTGATAGCTTTCCAGCACATAAATGGACTGCACCTGCGCTTCGTAGGTGTCCTTCATCGTATCCGCCCCGGGAACCGGGTCAACGAAATGAAAGAACAGGCCGTCGGGCAGGTCGTCGTTGACTTTGAGGAACGGCAGCGGCAGGAGCTTGTCGTTTGCGACTTCGTCAAAGAAGTAGACGTCTTCATCCTCGAACACCTCCTCCGCACCGGGGCGGACGCGGTAGGTCAGCCGGTCGGTGGTATGGCGTTCGTAGAGCTTCATCTGTACGACATAAATGAGTACCGCGCCGAGCAGAATGGCAAGGTAAAGCATGACGGCATCCTCTTATGCTTCGATGGGAGCCTGGACGGTGGTCAGCAGATATTCGATGACCGTTTCCGTGGACTGTGCCAGCCGCACGGAGCTTTGCGAGCGGGACACCACGCGGTGCGCAAGCACGGGGACTGCCACCGCTTTGACGTCGTCGGGGAGGACATAATCCCGTCCCTGCATCGCCGCCCACGCCTGAGAAGCGTGCGCCAGTGCCAGAGAAGCACGCGGGGAAATGCCGAGCCGCAGACGGTCGGTCTCGCGCGTGGCGTGCGCAATGCGCACGATGTAATCCTTGACCGCATCGGAGAGATGGATGTCGCGGATGCCGCGCTGTGCTTCGGTCAACTCGTCAATGGAGCAGACGGTTTCCAGTTCTCCGAGCGGGGATGCGACAATGTGTCCGTCGAGAATCGCCTTTTCCTCCTCCGCCGCCGGATAACCGAGCGACAGGCGCATCAGGAATCGGTCAATCTGCGCCTCGGGCAGTGGGAACGTCCCCTGCGACTCGATGGGGTTCTGCGTTGCGATGATGAAAAAGGGCTTCGGCAACACAAACGTCTCGCCGTCGATGGTCGTCTGCCCTTCTTCCATACATTCAAGCAAGGCAGACTGCGTGCGCGGCGTGGTGCGGTTGATTTCATCCGCGATGATGACATGGGAGAACACCGGACCTGGACGAAACACGAATTCGTTTTCTTTCTGATTGTAATAATGGATACCGGTGATGTCGGACGGGAGCAGGTCGGGGGTGAACTGGATGCGCCGGAACGCATCGTCATCGGCGGAAATGCTCTTCGCCAGCGCTCGCGCAAGGGAGGTTTTGCCCGTGCCGGGGATGTCGTCGAGCAGAACGTGTCCGCCGCAGAGCAGTGCGCAGAGGATGTAGTTGATCTTTTCCTCCTTGCCGTAAATGACGCGGGAAATGTTTGCGTTGATCACTTTCGTCAGGGTGCGGATGGATTCGGCTTTCATCTTGGGATTCCTTTCGTTTTGAGTTTATTTGAAACGATTTGGTGTCTCGTTTTTTTGTCACGCAGTCAGATGAACCTTTTCTGTAATTCTATTATACCATAGTTTTAGCGTGATGTCAAGATAAAATTTCATATTCTTCTAATATTATACCATACTTTTTCCGTTTTGTCTCTGCATTTTCATAAATTTCCGGCGGTTCCAATAAAATAAAGAGAAATTATCATAAGGAGAACTGCCTGCCATGACCCGTCGGAACCGATTTTTTGCCAATGCCCTGCTTCTGACCGCCGCCGCACTCGGAATGCGCGGGGTCGGAATGCTGTTCAATCTTTATCTGACTGCCCGGCTCGGTGCGGCGGGGTTGGGACGGTTTTCCCTTGTCATGTCGGTGTACGGTTTTGCCGTGACGCTGGCATCGGCGGGCATCGGACTTGCCGTCACGCGGGTGGTATCGGAGGCGGGAGAAACGGATTCCGCCGCACCGCGTATCCGCAGGGCAGTCCGAACAGGACTGTTATACAGTTTTCTGACCGGCAGTTCTTCCGCGTTGCTGTTATTGTTGTTTTCCGCGCCCATCGGGACATATCTTCTGCGGGATACAGAGAGTATTCCGTCCCTGCGGGTGCTTGCGCTGTCGCTGGTTCCGCTGGCACTTTCGGCGGCACTCGGCGGCTATTTCACCGCGCGGCGGCGAGCGTTTTCTTGTGCCGTTGTCGGGGTGTCCTCCCAGCTTTCCCGCATTGCGATGACGGTTCTGCTTCTGCATCTCTGGTCGGGGAAAGGCGCGGAATCCGCGTGTCTTGCGCTTGTCATCGGGTGTCTTGTCTCGGAAATTGTAGGACTGCTTTTGTCGTGGCTGCTTTATTTCCCGGATGCAAAACGTCTGTCGCGTGCGGCGGCAAAACCCGAGCCCGGGCGTTCTGCGCGTTCCGCACATTCCGGTACACAGACAACCCAAAGTGCCGGCACTGTTTCCGTTGCGGAAACGGTTTCCCGTGCCATCATCCGCATCGCCGTCCCCATCGCAATGACCGCCTGCATCCGTTCTGGTCTGGGAACGCTTCTGCACCTGCTCATCCCGTCGGGACTGCGCCGATCCGGGATCGGTGCGGAGGAAGCACTCGCCGCTTACGGTACGGTTCACGGAGTCGTTCTGCCGGTTCTGCTCTTCCCCGCGGCACTGCTCCAGTCCGCCGCCAGTCTGCTCGTTCCGGAGATCGCCGCATTCCGCGCATCGGGGGATAAGAATGCCGTTCAACGATGGGAGAAGCGAATGCTCGGCACGACCCTTTGTTATGCCATCTTTGTGTCCGGCATCATGCTGTGTTTTTCCGAGGAACTCGGTGCCCTGCTCGGCGGAAACACGGAAACCGGGACGTATCTTCACACCCTTGCCGCGCTCATTCCGGTCATGTATCTTGACACAGTCGTCGATGCGTTTCTGAAAGGGCTTGACGAGCAGGTCGCGTCCATGCGCTACAACATTCTCGATGCGGCATTCTGCGTGCTGATGGCGTATCTGCTCCTCCCCGCTCTTGGCATCCGCGGGTACTGCTTGCTTCTGTACGCATCGGAAATTTTCAACCTCGCGCTGTCCCTGTCAAAGCTGATCTCCGTGACCGGACTGCGCATTCCCGTCCTGCGCTGGGTCGTCACGCCCGCCGTCTCTGTCATCGGCGCGGGAAGTCTGGCGGTGTGGTTTCTGCGGGGAATGGCGGACATCGGTATAACATTCCGGTTTGCGTGGGTGGGACTGTTTGTGCATATTCTGGTTACCGGGATTTTTTACGGGGGGTTTCTGTGGGTGTTCGGAAAATGGGAAAGGCGGGAGGGATGAGGCGGGGTTTCAGGATTGTTTTTGCAAGGAAGCAAGCGTGAATGTTTTCCGTGCGAACCGTTCACACTGCATTCTTGCAATAGTAAGGTTTTAGGCGAAACAACATATTACAGAATCAGCGAAAGCATATTTCCATTCTTAAGCCGACACTCTCACCAAAATCTCTTGACAATCCCCTCATCATCTGGTATAATAGAACCAACGAAATTCACGCAGAAATGAGGTAGAAACCCATGAAACCCGAAAATCTGAAAGGCATCATGCCCGCCCTGCTCACCGGCTTCACCGACGATCTGTCCGCCATTGACACCGCGCGTGTCAGGACACTTGTCCGTCATCTGATGAACCGGGGCGTTCACGGCCTGTATGTCGGCGGCTCGTCCGGCGAGATGCTGTTATGCTCCGTCGAAGAACGTAAAACGCTTTTAGAAGCGGTGCTTGCCGAGACACAGGGGAAGATCACCGTCATCGCGCACATCGGTGCGACCGGAACGCGCGAGACCTGCGAGCTTGCCGCGCACGCGGAAAAGGCAGGGGCAACGGCACTGTCCTCCGTCACGCCGCTGTATTTTGCATATTCGTTTGCCGACGTGAAGCAGTATTACATCGACATCACAAAGGCATCGTCGCTCCCGGTCATCATTTACAACATCCCCGCACGCACCGGCATGACGCTCAATGCCGAGCAGCTGCATGAGCTTCTGATGATTCCCGGTGTCGCCGGCATGAAGTTCACCGCATCCGACTTTTTCCAGCTGGAACGCCTGCGCACGGAGCATCCCGATCATGTTTTCTACAACGGCTCCGACGAAATGCTGCTCTCAGGCCTTGCGGCAGGCGCGGACGGCGGCATCGGCACGACCTACAACTTCCAGGCAGAGCGGATGCTTGCCATCTACCGTCTATATAAGGAAGGAAAAATGCAGGATGCGCTTGCGATGCAGTCCAAAGCCAATGAGATCATCGCCGCCGTGCTGAAATACGGCGTTATGCCCGCGACGAAAGAAATTCTGCGGCTCGGCGGACTGGACTACGGCACCTGCCGCAAACCCTTCCGACCGCTGGAAGCGAACAAGATCGCTTGTCTTGCAGAGGATGTCCGGGCAAATCTCGGCGTCGATTACATGATTTCCTGATTTTTCATTTTGTAATATTACAATTTTTCCAGAAAGGAGCTGAACCCCACAAAATGAAACGCACACATACTGCACCTCTGATCTCCGCATTGGCGGCGATTCTGCTGACCGTGGTCGCCTGCGGCGGCGAAACCGGCCCCGGCTACTCGACCGGTGATACTGTCACCGCCGGCAAGGTCACCACTACCGCCGTCACGGAAGAAACCGGTCCGACCCTTTCCCTGCCGGAGGCGGATTTTGATGGTCACACCGTCACGTATCTGACCGTCACTGGCTACAACAACAATTTCCGTCTGAACGTCGATTCCGACGGCGATACACTGAACGACACGGCGGCGGAACGCAACCATCTGGTTTCCGAGCTTCTGAACGTCACCTTTGAGACAGTCGAAGTCGATTCACCCGCGACCACTCTGAAAACTTCCGTCATGGCAGGCGACAACGAGTATGATTTCGTTCTCCCTCATGCAACAGTCGGCGTTGCGGCGATGGTCACGGACAAGCTGCTCTACGACTGGAACGAGATTGCCCATGTTGATTTTTCCCAGCCGTGGTGGAACAGCTCTATGACCGAATCCCTCGGCATCGGCGGAAAGCTCTTTTACGCATCCGGTGACATCGTCATGACGTGGCAGGGAATGCAGGCGGTTCTGTTCAACAAGACGTATCTCACGGGAATGGATTTATCCAAAGACCTCTACGAGACCGTGTTCGACGGCGAATGGACGATGGATTATATGACCGAAATCATCAAAGGCATCGCGCAGGACTTGAACGGCGACGGCAAGATGACGGAGGTCGATCAGTACGGTCTGCTTGACAACAGCGGCAGTGCGTATCAGTATATGTACTGCTGTGACCAGCGCGTGACCGTGCCCGACGAGGACGGCTGGCCAGTCTTGACGTTGAACACCGAACGCATGGCGGAGATCGTTTCCAAATATTATGACCGGATTTATTCGGGCGAAACGTATCTCGACGGGTATTCCAATGCTTCTTATCCAGAGAGCACCTACCGCTCCATGCTGACAGAGGGACGGTCATTTCTGACGACGCTCGACATCGGAGGACTGTATTCCTATCTGCGGGAGATCGAATTTGATTTCGGCATTCTGCCGCTTCCAAAATTTGACGAAACCCAGGAAAATTACCGCGTGTTCTGCGGTGCGGGACTCATCGGCGTTCCGTCCAATGCAGACGATCCGGCGCGCACCGGCATGATCGCGGAAGCGCTGGCATATTACAGCTACAAGGAAATCCGCCCCGCGTTCTTTGACATCGTTCTGGAAAACAAAGCGGTGCGGGACGAAAATTCGTACCGCGTGATCCAGATGCTGCATGAAAACAAGGTCTTTGACTTTGGTTTCAACTTTGATGAGACAGGAAGCGGATACAATATCATCGGCATCGTTACCATCGACAAGAAAAGCACCGATTTCGCATCCGAATATGCGAAAAAAGAGAAATCCATCGAAAAAGCGTTTGAAAAAATCACAAACGCCGTAAAGGAGACCTGACATATGACCGAAAAAACACCGAAAACCGTCAAACACGGCATTGTCAACCGGGTACAGGGCAGTATGTTCGCCTATCAGGGCTGGCCGTCCATCGCACGGGACGAGAACGGCACGCTGTACGCGGTCGCATCGTCGTTCCGCTGTGAACACGTCTGCCCGTTCGGCAAGACCGCGATGTACATCTCAAAAAACGACGGCGAGACCTGGTCGCCGCCCATCATCATCAACGACACCTATCTTGACGACCGCGATGCGGGCATTCTCTACATGGGCAACGGACGGATGCTCGTGACCTGGTTCACCCATCCGGCGGATGTGTATCTGAACCACTATTATACCGGCATCCGCAATTCCGCCACCCCGATGGAGACCCCTCTGACCGTCGGAATGCTGTCCGCGTTTGAACGGCTGTCGGAGGAAGATGCCAGGGGCGGCTCTTATGTCCGCGTATCCGAGGATTATGGCATGACGTGGAGCGAGAAGATCTGGACACCGATCTCCGCACCCCACGGGCCGTCCTTGTGCCGGGACGGCACACTTCTGTATCTCGGCAAGGAGCATTATCTGCCGGACAAGATGGGCGTTCCCGGAAACACGGCAGATGCGCTGCTCATTTCCGCATACGCCAGCACCGACGGCGGCTATACCTGGGAAAAGCGCGGCGATCTTACAAAGCCAGCGGAGCTCCATTGGGACAATTTCCACGAGCCGCACGTCATCGAGCTTGACGACGGCACGCTGTACGGCATGATCCGCGCACAGGGAAACGGCGTTGCGCACGGTTTCACGATGTATTCGACAAAGTCGAAGGACGGCGGCAGAACGTGGACGGAATGGGAGTCGCTCGGCATTTCCGGTTCCCCGCCCCACCTGCTCCGGCACTCGTCCGGCGCGCTTATCTGCGTGTACGGCAGACGGGAAGCACCGTTCGGCGAACGCGCCGTCGTGTCGTGGGACAACGGCGAAACGTGGACGGAGGACTATGACCTTGACCACCGCGCAGAGGGCGGCGACCTCGGCTATCCCGCTTCCGTGGAGCTGGACGACGGAAGCATTCTGACGGTGTATTATCAGAAATACTACGACGAAACCACGGGCAAGTACGACGGAAAATGCTCCATTCTGTACACCCGTTGGACGTTGGATGCGGATTGAGCGTCCTGCTTGTGTATCGTTATACATAAACTATGTGTATCGGTACACAGCATTGTGAACCGTTACACATAATATGACAAAAATACGGCGGAAGCGCGTTTCGGTGCTTCCGCCGTTCGTTTATTCGTTGATATAGATGAAAACGCGGGATTGGATGATTTTTACGGCTTCTTCCGGGGAACGCACGCCGTTTTCGACGGCGGAAAGTTCTTCCTCGATGATGTCGGAAATAATGGGATCGCCCTCGCTTTTCATCGCCGCCTCGACCAACTGCGCCATGACGGAATCCCGTTCTTCTTTCGACACGGCGCACACGGCATCATACGCCGCAGACAGCGTCCCGTCCGCCGCAATCTCCTCACATTCGTAGGTGTAGTCGTGGATTTCGGACGGCGGGTCGGTAAGATATACCGTCCTTGTCATTTCTTTCAGGGAATACCCGTACTCTCCGGCGGGAATTGCGGCTTCGACTGCCGTCCGTGTTACCGGAACACCGGAATCCGCCAGCGTTTCCGACAGTTGGATTTCATCGGAATACAGAACCCGCAGAAATTCAAGTGCGCCCGCGGTGTTTTCGCCGTATTTCATCACGGAAACCGTTGCGCCGGCTTCCGCATACAGGCTTCCGCCCGTGCGGGACGGATAACCGCAGAGATACGCGGAAGAATCGAGCTGTTCCAGAAGATAAAACAGCGTCTGCAGGGTGTTCAGATTCGCAATTTCACAAGTTACGAATTTCAGCCTGCCGTCGTTGAACGCCCCAATCGGGTCATACCGCGCGGTAATCGGCAGAAAATCGTCACTGTCCATTTGTGTCATGCCAAACGCATTTCCCGTGATTTTTCCGATATACGGGTCACAGCAGCGCGTTGCCGTTCTTGCGGACAGTCCGTCTTCCATTTCGTCCATAAACGCAAGAAAAGCAAGATACTCCCCGGAATCAAACGAACAGGTTCCGCTTTCCTTTGAAACGAAATCGGATTGCGTGACGGCGTATAGCTCTTCCGTTTCGTCATTTCCGAACAGCGTCTGTCCGTCCTGCAAGGACTGAAGAATATCGGTCAACGCCTGGAACGTAAAAAGCGTATCCCGCGGAAGCGTATCTTCGCTGACAAGCAGTGTGGAAATCTGTGCCGTGAGCGGAAGCTCCGTGACCGCCGCATTCTCGTTCAGCATATCGCGCACGCAGGCGAGCATATCGATTTTTTCCGCAAAGACGGACAGGTCGTAAAGCAGCTGTTTTTCCGCAAGGGTATCCGTCAGCGTGTAATTGTCAAGGTTGTTGGCACTTCCGATGAAAAGAACATCATACGCGACACCGTTCAGCAAATCGGTCTCCAGCTGTGCGCGGACAGCCGCGACACGTTCCGTTTCCCTGTTGTACCGTCCGTCGTCAAACATGGTGTCGTATTCGACAAGGTTGATTCTGTACTGCTGTTGGTTCTGATTGAACAGATTGACCGCCGCGCGGAACACCGTTTTTTCCGCATCCGTACAGTTCCACGATGCCGCACAGACCTCCGTCGTTTCCGCCGCTTCCCCGTCTTCCGTCACGGAAACCGCCCGTGCAAGCAGAATTGCCGGATATTCCCGCCCGGTCAGCGGGTCGGTGTAAGAAACGAGGAATCGGTCGTCCGAAAGCACGTCCAAAAATACGAGCGCATCCCGGTCAAGCGCGGAATCCGCCCAGGAAAACAGCACGGTTTCCGTACCGTCCCGCTGAAGCGTCACGCCGTCCGCGCCAATCAGATATACCGCATCCGGTGCGTAAAAAATCTGTGCCGCCGCGCGCCGGGCATCGGTCTCCTCATACAGCCTGCACGGGGTAAGCTGTTCCGTTGTCGGGTCATAGCGGACAGTTGTGGTGTCTTCCAGACACAGAATCACGCTTCCGTCCGCCGCGCGGAACGCATCGTAAACCGGCGATGCGGTTTCAAAGGGGCCGTGCGCCGTCAGTGACGCATCAAACATCCGACAAACGGTCGGCTGACCGACATCCATCAAAATCAGACAGTCGTCATCTGCCGCAAGAATGCCGACCCGGCTGTAATAACCGTCTTCCGTGGACAGTATCTCATAGGGAACCGCATCGGACACCGCCGTCGGCTGTCCCGCCGTATCAAGCGAGACCAGACGGACAGTCTTTGCGGCGCTGTCCTGCAAAAGAAGAACATACAAACCGTCGGTCTTCCGATGTACCGCTACGACCGCCATCTGCTCCATACCGAGTGCATCCGCGGACAGCCCGGCGATGAGACTGTCGTAGGAATCAGCTTCACAGTCGGTTCCGTCAAAGGCGAAGCTGACGGCATACACCCGCTTTTCCGTATCGCTCGCGGTCAGCACCACCCGGTCATTCTGCATTGCGTGAAACGACATCCCGCTTAGCCGGATATCGGTGCCCGACCAAAATGCAAATCCGGCTGCTTCCCCCCGCAATTCCAATTCTTCAACCGTGTACTGCGTATACACTTCCGCGACATCCGCGTCCGCCGGCGGAGAGGTTTCTTCGGCGGTTTGGTTGCAGGAAAGGGTCATGCAGGTAAAGGTTGCGATCAGTAAAATCAAGAGCAGTTTTTTCACAGATTGAATCCTTCTTTATTCGTTGATGTAGATGAAAACGCGGGACTGTATAATCTTCGCCGCCTCCGCTACCGTTCTCACCCCGTTCGCGGCATACGACAGCTCTTCCTCAATGATCCCCCGGATCACCGTATCCCCCGCGCCGCGCATGGAGCTGTCGCAGACGTAGGAGAGAAGTGCTTCGTGTTCGGGTTTCAGGACAGTCAGCGATGCAATACGGTCATACCGTTCCAACCCGGTATCGCGGGCAATGGATGATTTCATGAAAATAACCGTCATACATTCCTTGAACAGATTTTTGTAAGAAGTTCCTTCCGTTGTACCGGTGAGGATACTATAATACTGTGTACCGAACCCGAGCATTTTTTCCACGACGGAACGCACGACGGGGAATGTCGTTTCCGCGATTTTCGTTTGCACGGCATCGGAGAGCATCATCGACAGATACGCTTCCGCGCCGGCAAGATTTTCGCTTTGCTTTCCGATGGACATCATCAGACCCGTTTCCATGTGGATGCTGCCGCCGTCTGCGGACGGAGAGCCGCAGAGGTTGTAGTCTTTTCCGATAAAATCAAAAATTTGATAAAGCAACGGAATGCACTTCGGGGTATCAATCTCAAATTCCAGGAATTTCACCGTTCCGTCGGCAAACGGTGTCAGAATGTCGCCGTAATTATGATATTGATCGTAGGAGAACGACAGTTGTCCGTAAGTATCGTTGTAATACGCCGTTTCGTGCCGGGATACCAGGTTCTTCCCGCCGCCGAACGCGGCTTCTTCATAACCGTCCAGAAATTCCAGCACCCGGACAAATTCTTCGCTGTCGTAGGAGCAGGTCTTATTTTCGGTATCAACGAAATCGTAAAGCGCAATGTCGGTCAGATTTTCGACGAGATATTCCGAAAACAGCGCTTCGCCCTCGCCGAGTCCGTCCATGATTTCAAACAGTTTTTCATAGGTGAACGCTTCTCCAAGCGGCAGGGTTTCGGTCGTTGTGATTAAGGTCGAAAGCGTTACCGTAAACGGAATCGCGGTGATTTCCTCCGCTCGGGTCAATGCATCACGGACGCAGGCGAGGAGGTCGGCTTTCCCCGCAAGCGCGGTCAGGTCGGCAAAAATGCCTTTTTCCGCAAGGTTTTCCCGATCGGTGTAATCCGATCCGAACAGATACACGTCGTAGGTCACGCCGTCAACCAGATCTTGCGCAAATGCGCTTTTATAGCGTTCGGCATCGTAAAACTCATACGGATATCCGTTTTTGTCGTAGCGCGCGGCTTCTCCGTAATGGTACAGCTCCGCATGGTATTGGGTGTTGCTGCGGTTGAAATACGCAATCGAGTTTTCAATGTCCGACACATCATGACCGAACGATATGATTGACGATGCGCCGACGTAGGCAACGCGGAGCGTTTTCCGCACGGGACGAACGTCGTCGTCGGTCGGTGCCAGGATGGCGGGATAGCTTTCGCCGGTAAAGCTGTCGGTAAACCAGACAAGAAAGCGATTCCCGGACAGTGCGCGGATGAATTCCAGTTCATGTGAGGAAAGATAGGAGCGTTCAAAGTCGCAAAGGAACGTGTCTTTCCCGTCGCGCTGAACGGTGACACCTTCATAATTGACGAAATAAATGCCGTCTTCCCCGTATAAGACCGTGTCCGATTTTTGCTGTGCTTCGGTTTCTTCGTACAGAACCGCCGGTTCCAGCGTGTCCGTTGCCGGGGTGTAGAAGTAGCAGTTTTCATTGGCACAAACGAACAGATACCGTTCATCGTCATACCGATAACCGTACACCGGATATGATTCAATCCGCCGCGGCTCCATGACGTTCAGGTCGCCATCTATGATGTAAAGCCTGCATCCTATTCCCCCCTGCAGGAAATACAACGAACATGATTCGTCAATAGAAATGAAAGAATAAAGACTACTGTTTTCGCTTGAATGGATATAGTTTTCTTTGATTACACTACCGGTATGGTCGGTCAGTTGTACATAATATCGGTAATCCAGGTCTTCATCTTCCCATCTGATTCCAATGGATTCCTGCGTGATCGTATCACGCAGATAAATCATAGAATTGTACATCAGACCGACTTTTTTGTACTCTCCCTGCAGTACCGTCTCACAGAAATTGCCTTCCATATCATAAACAACTGCATATCGCGCACTTTCCGTTGCACCCGGTGAATAAAAAACAATGCTGTCATCCAGAGTGTAAATCCAGGAATGCGGGTCTCCAATCGTGCTTGCTCCGATTTTTTCAAACGGGTAATCGCTCGGCTGTTTGATTCTTTTCAACTCATATACATTTTCGCAGGATTCGTATTCTGTTTCTGCGGCGGTTGTTTCAACGGACTGGGTTTGAAGTATGTTCCATGCATTTTCAATTGAACTTGATGATTCAGATAAATCCCCTGTTTGTGAATGACACCCAAGCAAATGAAAACACACAATGAGAATTTGAACCAATAAGTAAATGTTTCTATTTTTCATATACACGACACAGAGAGCAGGGAATTTTCTTCCCTGCTCCAACGCTCCTTAACCTTAATCATTCATGAGTATAATTGCAATGTACGCACTTATAGATACCATCACCATCTGAATCATCGAACAAATGATAATAATCGTCTTGACGAACAACATAAAGGTCTGTCATACCGCATATCTGGCATTTTTTTGATTCGTACCATCTTACACTTTTGCAGCAAACCGCATCAGCCATACCAGTAACGGTATTGCTCCATTCCGTCACCAAAGCAGTCATACCACATGTCGTACAAGTATTTTCATAATATGTTGTTTCAACATATTGCTCCCAAGCAAACGCCGCCACCGACAGAATCATCATCGCCGCCAGCACGAGCACAAGCAACTTCGCAAACTTCTTCATGCACTTGCACCTCCTTCCCGTAGTCCGTCACCGTCAACCGCATTACAGAAAATCTCTTTCCTGTAATGATTCTTTCGCAGTTTTCAGACAACTCCTGTATTTTGAGGATTTCACAATCCAAAGATATGAAAAGCGCATAAACCGAAAATCGAAGACTTCTTTTCAGCTTATGCGCACATTTGAATACGTTTGATTGGACACGTCACGTTTTGTAGCAGACAGTCCCACGCATTCCGCATAAGCGGGGCATGATAAAGGATTTTCAGTTCGAGTACCATGTTTGTCATCCTTTCTTTGAGTGAACTGCACTTTATGGAAAATATTTCTTTTCCTCTGTCACTTTTATTATATCATAAAGTTATTTCCGTGTCAACACATTTACAACATTTTTTTCACAAACTTCAATTTCGTCGTATTGAACAAATTCCACCCCCGATTTTTGTACAACCTGCCGGGAACCTTTTCCCCGCCCCTTGACAATTCTTGCATTCTGTGCTATAATGGAACCGAAAAACACAAACGAAAGGACATTCCCATGTTTTTATACGAAACCCACCTGCATACATCCCCCGTCAGCCGCTGTGCATCCGCATCCGTTGCCGATACGGTCGCCTGCTACAAAAACCTCGGTTATGCGGGCATTTTCATCACCAATCATTTCATCGACGGCAACATTTCCGTTGACCGTTCGCTTTCTTATGAAGAACGCATCCGTTTTTACTTCTCCGATTATGAGGAGGGGGTCGCGGTCGGTAAAAAACTTGGCATCGACGTGTTCCCGGGTGTGGAAATGACATACGGCGGCACGGATTTTCTCGTTTACGGACCCGATATGGACTGGTATCTTGCGCATCCGGAAACCGAATCCATGCAGAAAAGCAAGCTGCTCCCCATGCTCCGGGAGGCGGGCGCGCTCGTTATCCAGGCGCATCCGTTCCGCGAGGCGGGTTATATCGACCACATCCGTCTTTTCCCGCGCTGTGTGGACGGCGTGGAAATCCACAACGCCAACCGCACCCCGTTTGAAAACGAAATGGCAGAGCATTACGCCGACAGCTACGGTCTTCTCCATTTCGCCGGCTCCGACAACCACAGCGCCGACCGCCAGAAGCATCTCGCGGGCATGATGGGAGAAGAAACAATCACGTCGGTCGGGGATTTTATTGAAAAGGTCAAAAACGGACAGATGAAGCCGTTTGTTTCCGATGATGGGAAAGTAGAAATGATCGGCGGATAAAATCCGATTTTCTATTAACATTTTGCCTGTTTTGCGGTATAATAATATCGTACCAAGAAACCAAGAATCCAAGCGAAAGAAAGAGGGAGCATCATGAATACCGGAACCGTTCAGACCGAAAAAAAGCGGGTCGCCATTTCATCCAAGCGGCAGATTACGATTCCGCAGAAATTTTTCTCCGAGTTGGGTTTTGAATCGGAAGCAGAATGTATTCTTCGGGGGAATGAGATCATTCTCCGACCGATCCGTGCAGAGGACGACGGTGATTTTTCCGATCTGATTCTGGAAGAGTTGCTTGCAGAGGGATATACCGGAAATGCACTTTTGTCGGAGTTCCGGAAACGGCAGAAAAAAATCCGCCCTGCGGTGGAAGCCATGCTGGAAGAAGCCGATCAAATCGCAAAAGGAGAAGCCAAAGGGTATTCCTACGAGGATGTCTTTGGCGTTGATAACACAGAATCATGACCACATCGGTAGTATTCACACCGCACGCACGGAATTTTTTCAAAAAACTGAAAGACCAGAAGCTGAAAGCGTTGTATCAGAAAGCCATCGACCAGATCGCACTTGACCATACTGTCGGAAAAATGAAAACCGGTAATCTGTCCGGTATCTACGGTTATGACATTTATTATAACAAAACCAATTATGAACTTGCCTATACCGTTCGTTATGAAGAAAACAAAATCATCATTATCCGTATGGCAGGAACCCGCGAAAATTTATATGATAAACTCTCGCGTTACCTGAAAAATAAATTTTCATTCTACCATATGCTTGTGCAAAAAACAAGGTGAAGTAGTTTACAAAAAAGGATGCCTTTCGGCATCCTTTTTATTTTATATACGCTTTTACTTCGTTTATCATATTTTCTTCGTCCGCATAAACGGATTCCACCGTCTCCTGCCGGTAAATCAACGAATTTTCATCCACCGGCGAAAACCCGACGATATACGATTTCCCCACCTCGACCGTATTTTTCAGAATGGATAAAATGATAGAACCGTCGCGGTAGGTATTCAAGCCCTCGCCCGAAAGAAGTTCTTTCACGGTACAGCGATAGGTATTGTTGTTGGCATTTGTAGCTTCCGTATACAAAGAATCAATGTTCACAACCGCAACAAAGTCGGATAAATGCACCATTTCCTCGATTGCATTTTCATAAGTAACGGTTTCCTCGGACATCGGAACAGCTTCCGACGGATGTTCGCACAGCGAATCAAGGTATGTAAAAATATTCATCCCATCCGGTATTGCAATCGATTCGCCGTTTCGCAAATACGTCTCCGAATCCGTACACAGATATAATCCGTCCATCAGCAAATACCGGTCATGCTCGTACATGATTGATTCCAGTTTTTCGGTGATGAGGATATAGGTGTTCCCCGCTTCAAACGGAAGATTCCGCGATGCTTCATTTTGGTACAAATATACATATTCGTCCGCCGTTGCCCCGCTGAGTACATCGGAAACCCGGAATTTTAACTCCGCATAAGTTTCGTGTTCTACCGGTTCGATGTATTTTGCAAGCAAAATTCTATTGCTTTGCGCGACGATTTCCTCAAACGTCCAATAGGCGGTTTCTTCTTCATCAAATATCGGTTCGTCGGACAAGGATTCCACCGCTACCGCACCGGTCTCCGCCGCGGTATCACCGCAGGAAACACACCCAAGCACGACCGCCGCAAAGCATAAGAGAATCCATAAACGCTTCATCGTCTGCCCTCCGCTGTTTTTGTTTTGTGTTCTGATTCTATTATACAGGAAAACATATCGGTTGTCAATGAAATTTTTATGAATTCTTTTGAAATTTTGTGAATGAACGCTAAAACACCCGCAAGCGATACCGGTCGTTGTTTATTTTTACGAGCAGAACTCCACAGTTTTGCCCTCAAGGATCAGATTCGTCGTCCGGACGGCACACATTTTGCCACACATGGAACAGGTATGGCGGTCAGCAGGCGGTGTGGAATCGAAATACCGTTTCGCCTTTTCGGGGTTGATTGCCTGTGCAAACATCCCGTCCCAGTCCATCGCGTGGCGCGCTTTTGCCATTGCATAATCGCGTTCTCTTGCGTGCGGAACGCCTTTTGCAATATCCGCGGCATGGGCGGCAATGCGGCTTGCGACGATCCCCTCTTTCACGTCTTCGAGATCCGGCAGGCGCAGATGCTCCGCCGGGGTGACGTAACAGAGGAAATCCGCACCCGCCGCCGCCGCGATCGCGCCGCCGATGGCAGAGGTGATGTGGTCATACCCCGGTGCGATGTCCGTGACCAGCGGCCCAAGCACATAAAACGGCGCATTGTGGCAAAGTCGCTTCTGAAGCTTCATGTTCGCTTCAATCTCATTCATCGCCATGTGACCCGGCCCCTCGACCATGACCTGCACATCCTTTGCCCATGCGCGTTCGGTCAGCGCACCCAGCTCGATCAGCTCGGCGATCTGTCCCGCATCGGTGCTGTCCTCGATACAGCCGGGACGGAGCGCATCTCCCAGGCTGATGGTCACATCATACTCGCGCAGAATGTCCAATACCTCGTCGTAATGCTCATAAAACGGATTCTCCCGCCCGGTCATCATCATCCACGCAAACAACAGCGACCCGCCGCGGGACACGATGTTCATTTCCCGCTTGTCCCGCATGAATGCTTCCACGGCGCGGCGGTTGATCCCGGCGTGGATTGTCATGAAATCGACGCCCTCCTCCGCGTGCGCCCGGACAACGCGCAGAAAATCCTCGGCGGTGATGTCAAGCAGATCCTTTTCCAAATACCCGATGGCATCGTACATCGGCACCGTTCCGATCATTGCAGGGGATTTTTCAATCAGCGCACGGCGGAATGTGTTCGTTTTGCCGTAATTGCTCAGATCCATAATGGCTTCCGCACCGAACAACAGCGCGCAGTCCACCTTTTTCATTTCCAGGTCGTAATCCTTGCAGTCGCCGGAAATGCCGAGATTGACATTGATCTTCGTGCGCAGACCCTCGCCGATGCCCTCCGCGGAAATACTCTTGTGCCGCACGTTGCACGGAATCGCAACCGTTCCGCGCGCGACCCGTTCCCGCAGGATTTCCGGGTCAAGGTACTCTTTTTCTGCGACCAGCTTCATTTCGGGGGTGATGATTCCTCGCTTTGCGGCTTCCATCTGGGTTTTGTAAACAACGGACATATTCAGTTTCCTTCCTTTTATTATATATAGTGTTATCCGACAGTGCTATCGCCGTCATCTCTGTCGGTTCAGCATAAACGCATGATCCATCGGCCCGCTGCCGTGTCCGAGATCGAGCATGGAGAACAACTCTATTCTTGTTCATCAAATTGATTTGCGTGTTATTTTAGGGACTTTTTTAAACGAAAAGGACACCGTAGTGTCCTTTTCTAATTTATTCTGATAACATAAGACTCTCAAAGTATGTGATTATTTCATCAATGTTATCGAAGTCGGAGTATATCTCCTGATTGTTCATTAAGGATTGATAGGTTCCGTCTTCATTGATAAGAATCGAGGGCTGATGCCAAACACTAACCGTACCTTGATTATTTACATAAAGGAAAAGTATATATTCCTTTCCCTCCTCCATCAATACACGATTTGTATTTGCAGAAAACTTAAACCCGTTATACTCCCCATATCTTCCGCGCAAAGGAATCGTGCCGTCAGTACGCCCTTCGTTGATTTCCGATGTGTATAAAACAGCTGAGTTTTCCACAGATTCGGATATATCGAATTCTCCCGCTGTCATATCAGCTTCCGGCGTTTTATACACCACTTGCGGAACAAAAGAAATCGGTGTATAAATTTTTCTGATCGTGGAAACCAGTTCATCGTCTGCAACATTATCAATCATATCAACTGATAATGTGTATCCCGTTTCAAGTAAAGCTGTTTCAATTTCCGAAACGGTTCCGTACACAATATAATCCGCTTCTTCAACGCACTCTTCAAGCGACTTGTTGAAAATCGTATAAGACTGTGTCTTCACCTCATAAAGAATCTCAGATTCTTCGGATACCGGATTGATTGATTCACTTGTCTGACAAGCGCATACGGTAAGCATGACTAAAATTGTCAGCATGAATGCAAGATAACGTTTCATTAACGTACCTCCTATCTATCAACTATGTGGAGACCAACACTCATTCGCATTTGTTACATCAAGCGTATAAGGTGTGGCTTTAGATGATAAATCTGATGCATACGACATTATTGACCGATCTTGGTATGTCGTTGTACCATTTTTATCCAAATCCAACAATCCCAAAGCATGACCCAATTCATGCGTAATGACACCTCTTTTATATGTAGATGTCAATCCGGAAAACTCGGCATCGTTTAATGCGATATAAAATGAGCGAGTCTTATGACAACTACAATATACGGTGTTCTGAATCAACGGTTCAAAAAAAGCAACCGTTCCATCAGCTCCTTCTTCCTGGATAGAAACATCACTACTATAATTAAAATCTTCATTATAAATATACGAAGAGGAAGAAGTGTTGACCACATATGTGCGATCTGTTAATCCCGCATTATTCCAATAAGAAACGGCGGTAACGAAATGATTCGAATAGATGGAAGTATTATTGATTTTATTCTGCAAATATATCGTAGCAGAGGTCGTTGAAGTCCGATATCCATCCGTTGAGTAAAATACCGAACTATAATTAAAGTCGGCAGATGCACTCAATGCGAGAGAGAAAAGAAGAACGACCAAAATTATGGATGTAAATAAGGTTTTTTTCATCTATAATTTCTCCTTGTATGTTATTTTTATATATTCCTTTTGTCCCTCGTTTATAGTAGATGAGTTTTATTATCATCAACTATCACCATCCTTAATGTGATCCAAACCATTACAGATGTATTAGAACCACTTCATACATCTTTTTCTTACAATCTAATTATACAGGATTTTATCAAGAATTTCAATTAACATTTTGTGAATATTTTTTTGGATTATTTTTTAATTTTCTTATTTTAGTGCTTTTCCTTTCGTTTTCATTGAAATTTTTGCTGCAAAGTAGACTCAACACTTGTCAATATTATATTCAGTAATGTTTCGTTAGATACAATTAGTTCCGCCGGTTCAGCATAAACGCATGATCCATCGGCCCGCTTCCGTGTCCGAGATCGAGCATGGCGGCAAGCGCGCCGGAGATGTAGGCTTTCGCGTTTTCCACAGCCGAAGCAAGCGACTGCTCTTTTGCGAGATTCGCGGCGATGGCGGACGACAGCGTGCATCCCGTTCCGTGCGTGTTCGGATTGTCGATGCGCGTGCCGTGGAACCAGTGGTGCGTACCGTCCGGAGCGACGAGCAGATCATCCGCATCGCTGACCGCGTGACCGCCCTTGCAGAGAACCGCACAGCGGTATTCGGCGCAGATGCGCTCCGCCGCGCGTTCCATACCGGATTTGTCGGTGATCTTCATGCCGGCGAGAATTTCCGCTTCCGGAATGTTCGGCGTGACAACCGTCGCCATCGGCAGAAGCTGTTCCGTCAAAGTGGAAACCGCATCTGTGTCAATTAAGCGCGCGCCGCTCGTTGCGACCATCACCGGGTCAACGACGATGTTTTCCGCGCGGTAAAACGTCAATCTCTCGGTTATTGTTTCAATCAGATCAGCGGAGGACACCATGCCGATCTTCACCGCATCCGGGCGGATGTCCTCAAACACAGCATCCATCTGCTGTGCGAGAAATGCGGGTGTCACATTCATCACCGCGCGAACTCCGGTGGTATTCTGCGCGGTCAGCGCCGTGATGACGCTCATCGCATAAACGCCGTTCACGGTCATTGTTTTCAGATCAGCCTGTATCCCCGCACCGCCGCTGCAATCACTGCCGGCAATGGTGAGGGTCGTTTTCAGAGTTGTGGTCATAATTTTTCCTTCCTTTTATTATATATCGAATAAAAAACCGCCCGGATACCACGCAGAGCGGATTTCCGGACGGAAAACATTCGGGGATATACACAGAAACCTTTCAGGTTCCCTGTTCCTCGTTTCACTTCCTACGTTGGCATTATCCAAATCAGGTCAGCGGGTCGAAGGCATCACCTTCCTCTCAGCCTGTATGCGCTCCCGTGTCCGAAAGCGCTTCAAGCTCCCCGTATATGAAATTGTCGTTTATTCTTCTATGTAAGTGATATTGGGATTTTCTTCATGCAAATTGCGCAGCATTTCCGACAGGGCATCGTACATATGCACCATGCGGGTGGATTCCTTTTCCCGGTTGATCATGCGGATGGTCACGGGATCGGTGTGGTTATGCGATGCAAGAATGTCGTGCAGGGCATCAATGTTTCGTCCGTAGTAATCGGGCAGAGACAGTTCCGCTTCCAGATGGTCGTGGAGAACCTTGCGGGAGCGGAGTTTTTCGCAGTTGATAAGGACTTCTTTCATGGGTTTACGCTGTTTTTGGGTACCTTTCTTGTTGCAGGGAAAACTGGATCTCCGACAACCGTTTTCATTTCCCGGTGGAATGGAGCCGTCGGATAATTTTTTCAGGGAAAACCGGGGATCAGGACGCGATTCCGTCGCCGGTATACAACTGTTCAAAGGACGCATAATGGTCGCCCGTATACCAGATATTGCCATCTTCATCAAAGACAAGCCGCTCGCCGCCGCGATAACCGCCCGTATAATTGACATCGCACTCGGTATATTCGCCGTCTTCGGGAAGCAGACCCTCATAGTTGCCGAACCGGTCACCGCCGATGCAGGCGCCATCCGCGACATCCCACAGATTGCCCTCGGAGGAGACCCATCCGAGCGCTTGTGCTTCCTTTTTGGTCATGAAATTCGGCGGCAGTTCATCATAGGTGTAGAGATAATATGCCACATCATCCGTTTCGTAATAGCTTTCGCCGTACAATACAGAGGATTCACTCTCGGACACGGCTTCGGTCGCCGGAGAATCAGCGGTATCCGCTTCCGCCGCCGTTTCCGCTTCTGTCGGATGGGTGTCGGCTTGTGTTCCGTCGCCGGTAACGAAGTTCATTTCCGGCGTTACAATGCCGCCGGTTTCGATCTCTTCGAGCATATCGGAGACAAAAAGATAGCCAATGACAGCGATGCAGGCGATGACGATGACAAGAATTCGTTTCATGTTACGATTTTAATGCTTTCTGTTCTGTTTTTTCTTGTTTTTCTTGGATTCCGGCTGGGAATTATTCACATCGGCAGTATCGGAAGTTTCCGCATCCGATTTCTGGGCGGCATCTGTGACCTTTTCCCCGGCTTTGACACTTTTCTTGAAGCTGAACTTGTTTTCCTCTCCTTTGTACAGTCGTCGGATATTGTCTCGGTGACGGGCAAGGACGAGCACCATCACCACAAACGACACCATCGTCGGAATGAACGGCACCCCCTCCGGGTCACGCACCAAAAGATACACGCGGTTGAGGATGACCGGATACAGCATCACGCACATGATACTGCCAAGCGATAGGAATTTCGTCGCTGCGACAATGCCAACGAACATGATGATAAGCACAAAGAACGCCACCGGTTCCGTACACAGCACCAGAGCCGCGGTGCTCGCGACACCTTTTCCGCCCTTGAAGCCGTAATAAATCGGGAACATATGCCCGATGACTGAGAACAGACCAGCGATATACATACCCGATTCCGCAACGAGCAAAGCGCCGATGAGAACGGACAGCGCCGTTTTCGCCATATCGCCGACAAGAGTCAGCGCGGCTGATTTGGTGCCGTAGGTGCGCATCATGTTGGTCGTTCCGGGATTGCCGGAACCGTGGGTGCGGACATCGTCGTGGTAAACGAGTTTGGAGATGATGACAGCGGAATTGATGCTTCCGAGCAGATAACCGATGACGGCGGGCAGAACGCACGCGAGTGCGACTTTCAGCGCGATCACACCGGTGCCGGAAGCTTCCAGATTGTCAAGGAAAAAATAGCCGATGATTCCTTTTACGAAAATATCAGACACGGTGAAAATCCTTTCTTATACGGCATCGTCACCCTTTTGACGAATGATGAATTTAATGGGCGTTCCGCGGAAGCCGAAAACTGCACGGAGCTGGTTTTCCAGATACCGCTGATAGGAGAAGTGGAACAGCTCTGCATCGTTGCAGAAAATAACGAATGTGGGGGGCTTGACCGCTTGCTGGGTCCAATAGTAGATTTTCAGTCTGCGGCCCTTGTCGGACGGCGGCTGAACCCGCGCGGTCGCATCCGCCAATACATCGTTGAGCATACCGGTCGAAATGCGCGTGACCGCCTGGTTGTAAACGTAGACGATCTGCTCAAACAGCTTGTCCGTGCGCAGACCCGTCTTTGCCGAAACAAAGCTCAGCGGCGCATACTGCATATAGGACAGGGACGTCATGATGTCCTTTGTGTAGGTGTTGGTCGTGTCGTTGTCCTTTTCGATGGCATCCCACTTGTTGACAACGATGATGGATGCCTTTCCTGCTTCGTGCGCCAGACCGGCGATCTTTTCGTCCTGCTCGGTGATACCCTCTTCGGCATCAATGAGGATGAGACAGACGTCGGCGCGTTCCACTGCCATTTTTGCACGCAGAACGGAGAATTTTTCGAGTCGGTCTTCGACCTTCGACTGCCGGCGGATGCCCGCGGTGTCGATGAAGATGAATTTTCCGTGCTCGTTTTCAAATTTAGTGTCGATCGCATCGCGCGTGGTGCCCGCCATATCGGCAACGATACAGCGTTCCTCCCCGGTCAGACGGTTGACGATGGACGATTTTCCGACGTTTGGTTTGCCGATGACGGCGACCTTGATATAATCTTCGTCGCTTTCCACTTCCTCGTCCGACGGAGACAGCTCCAGCACCCGGTCAAGCAGGTCGCCGGAACCGGTGCCGTGCAGAGACGACAGCGGAATGAGGTCTTCTTCAAAGCCAAGCTCGTAGAACTCGTAAAATTCCATCGGAAGATCGCCGATGGAGTCGATCTTGTTGACGACAGGAATGATCGGTTTGCCGGATTTTTTGAGCATCATCGCAATGTCGCGGTCCTCCGGTGCCAGTCCGCGTTTGCCGTCCACCATGAACAGAATGACGTCCGCCATGTCGATGGCGACCTGCGCCTGCGTTTTCATCTGGGACAGCAGAATGTCGTCGGATTTCGGCTCGATACCGCCGGTGTCGATAATGGTCACGGCACGACCGTTCCATTCGATTTCGTAAATAATGCGGTCGCGCGTCACGCCGGGGATGTCCTCGACGATGGAAACACGCGTACCCGCCAGTTTATTGAACAGGGTGCTTTTGCCGACGTTCGGACGCCCGACAATCGCAGCCACGGGTTTTGACATATTATATACCGCAACTTTTGCGAAGCAAAAGTTTCCTTTCTCGTGGAATTGTGGCGCAAGCCACAAAACACAGTCTGAAAATTTTATTTTTCAGGCAGTTATTCTTTCGTTAATTTAGATGCTCCGGGAAAATACTTACCTATATATTATAACAAATTTTTTTGTCAGATGATTGAATGAAATATGAACGAATTTTGACAACAGATAGAGATATTCGGATATTCAAGAGCAGAATTTGGTAATTTTGACCATTTTCATCCCAAAACCGCATCCACAAACGCATCGCCGCCGTATTCTGTATCGACGATCTGCACCGTCACGCCGAGCGCTGCTTCCACCTCTTCTACCGTCGTGTCGTCAAGAAACCGGTCGCGTTCGTGCCGGAGCATGACGGACGGGAGCAAAAGTACGTCGCCGAGCGGTTTTCCTTTGAGCTGTGCAATCAGATCACGCCCGGTGACAAGCCCGGCAACGGTGATGGATTCCCCGAAGAAGTCGTTTCGGATGCGATAGAGATGCAATGTCAGCCCCGGAATTTCCCGCATCATACACTTTGAGAGCGTGTCAAGAAACGGATACGCGGCGTATCCCGTCGCGGAAGAAAGTTCCCGCCGGACAGATCGCTCCTCCGAGGTCAACATTTCCATCCGCGCATCAAATTCATCCCGCATTGACGGAATCATCCCGACCCCGTTTTCAATCTGCGCATATTCGCCGTAGAAGTCACCTGCGGGGAATTCTCTGCCCGCTTTCAGGTAAAATTCATCGGAGCAATAGAAGACCGGATAGCCGTATTTTTCAGAACATTCATTCTGTATTTCTGCCACCTGATCCAGCACCGCCGCGCAGTCCTCCTTTGTAAAGGGTTCCAGCGGATACAGTCCCTCGCGGTGACAGGTCAGCCCGCACGGCACGACGGAGCAGGTCGAGAGCGACGGAAGATATGCGCACAAGTCCCGCATCGTGCGGTCAAGATGGACACCGTCATTTACGTTTTTGCACAGTACGATCTGGCACTCCATCGCAATCCCCGCATCCGAAAACCGCTGCAAATACGAGAGAACTTCGCCCGCGTGCTTGTTTTTCATCATCGTCACACGAAGCTCCGGTTCGGTCGTATGGACGGAAATGTGAATGGGCGACATATGCATCGCAATGATGCGGTCAACGTCCGCATCCGTCAGATTCGTCAGCGTGACGTAGCTTCCCATCAAAAACGACATCCGGGAATCGTCGTCCTTGAAATAAACGGACTCGCGCATTCCGGGCGGATTCTGGTCGATAAAGCAGAACATACATTTGTTTTTGCAGGTATGCTGTCTGTCCATCAGAAACGTGTCGAATTCCAGTCCGATGTCCTCGTATTCCTTTTTACGCATCTTCACCGTGACAAGCTCCGGGCCGCGGTGGAGCAGAAGCGAAAGCTGTTTTTCCGTCATATAGAACCGGTAATCCAGCACGTCGGCGATCTCATGCCCGTTGACGGAAAGCAGGATGTCCCCTGCACGGATTCCCTTTTTGGCGGCGGGAGAACCGCTTCTCACAGAGGAGACCGTGACCATAACCATTGCACCTCAATTTGTCATATGAAAAAGGGGACCGCACCACCGATACAAAGCCTGTGGTACCGTCCCGCGTTTTCTTGTTCAGAAAGCAGATCGTTTCTTTCTTGAAAAAAACTTAAGCGTTCTTCTCAACAACAACCTTGCCGTCGTAGCAACCGCAGTTCTTGCAGACGCGGTGTGCGAGGTTGTATTCGCCGCACTTGGGGCACTTGACCATGCCGGGGAGCTCCAGCTTCCAGACATTGGAACGTCTCTTGTCTCTTCTTGCCTTCGATACTTTTTTCTTCGGTACTGCCATGGTTTTAATCCTCCCTTTATATCCCGTTGGTATTGTGTGAACTTCAATATGGAATGCGCCGGTACGCCGTATCAGCCGTTTCCGCCGTCCGCCGAATCGTCCTCATCGTCGGGCATGGAATCGAGCAGTGCCGCAAGCGACGCGAACCGCGGATCAATTTCCTTTTTCGTACAGCGGCAGGACTCCCGGTTGAGGTCGGCACCGCAGCCGGCACACAGACCTTTGCAGTCTTCCCGGCATAATACGCGCATCGGAAAACTGAGGAGAATCTCGTCGCAGATGGGTGCGTCAAGGTCCAGCTTTCCGCCGCTTACCTGTACATAATCGTCATTGTCCTGATTTTCAAGGCGCAGAGGGCCTTTTTCGTCGGCAACGGTCTTTTCGACACGGAACACCGCGTGTTCCTCCACATCCGCCAGACATCTTGCACAGCGGGTGCGGTATGAGATTTCTGCTTCCTCCGTCAGAACCATGTAACCCGCACGGTTGACAACGGTGCCGGACACGACCACGGGAGCCGTGACGGTGACATCGTCAAACACAAGCGGCAGATAATCGCCCTCCTCATCATCGGGGGAAAGCGCACCGGATTCCGCCTCCGCCGGGAACACCTCGTCCGGCACATCCTTTGCGGCTTCTTCGGAATACGGAATTCTGTCCTTTGACAGAGAATAGGAAAACGGAAGCGTGTCCACCGCACCGCTTAAAATCTGAGACATATCGAGCAGCATGACAGAACGCTCCTTTCCAAGCATCATTCATTATAACATTATACCCGAAATTGCGCGATTTGTCAATGGGGAAAACGAATTTTGATAAAGAATTTTTTCAAAATTTTTTCGTTTTTTTGAGCATTTTGACATAAATCGGGTGTGTATCGTTTTACAGTTCGTACTTTTTGGTCTTTTCCCGCAGGAAATCGACCGCCAGACCGATGTCTGCCGCAGGATCTTCGCCGACTTCACGCTCGATGGTCAGATAGCCGTTGTAGCCGATGTCGGCAAGTGCCGCCAGATACGCATCGAAATCGACGGAGCCCTGTCCGAGCGGGACTTCCTGGAAATATTCCCAGATGGGCATATCGCGCAGATCCCCGCCGTCGCCGCCGGTCGCAAAGAAGCCGTAGATCTTGTGGCGGTCGCACGGACGGTGGTTGATGCCGTCCTTTGCATGGGTATGAACGATGTAGTCGCGCAGGGTGTAGACCGCCTTGACCGGGTCGTCCTGCGTGACCATGACGAGGTTTGCGGGGTCTAAATTGACCTTGACGCCGCGCGCAGACAGACCGTCGAGGAACTCTTTCAGCATTTCTGCCTTTTCAGGGCCGGTCTCAACGGCAAAGGATGCACCGACGGAATCTGCGTATTCGGCAAGCTCGTTGCACGCCGCCTGCAGGATGTGGTAGGTGTCGTTCTTCGTGTCCGGAACAACGCCGATGTGCGTGGTGACGACCTTCGTTCCCAGCTCCAGAGCGAGATCCACAATGCGCTTGGACTTCTCGACCTTGCTCTTGTTGTCGTCTGCGATCTGGAAGCCGTGACCGCCGAGGTCGCCGCACAGCGCGGAAACCGCAAGACCGTTTGCATCCAGAATCGACTTCTTTTCGGCAATCTGCTCTTTGGTCAGGTTCCACGGTGCCATTTCCCCGTCAACGGCATAGATCTGCACGCCCTGTGCGCCGAGCGCGCGCGCTTTTTCAATGTTTTCACGGAAGGTACCCAGCAGAGAGTCTGCCATGATACCGATGGAGAATCTGTTCATGTGTATGTTTCCTTTCTGATTTCATGTTGGATTCCATGATTGATATTTATATTATTATATCATGGATGCGGGGGAATTGTCAACCATAAATCTGCACATTCTCTTGACAAATTCACATTTTTTGTATATAATATAAGTATCATTTTCCAAAGGAGGTCGCTGTCCGTGCTTTACATCCTGTTTCTGCTGGCAGAGCTTGCCCTGCTGCTTGTCATCGGTCTGCCGCTGGCACTGTTTGCACCGCTTCCGGCTGCACTTGTGATTCTGGTCGTGCTTCTGCTGACGGTCATTTTCGTGCGCCCGGCACGGCGGCTTGCGCTGTATTTTAAAAAGCGGGCGCGGCGCGTGGAGCGGCGGTTCCGGCCGAGGCCTGTTCCGGCGGGCATCACCTTGCGTCCGGCAGACACCGGCGTGACGGGAGAGCTGTCCCCGGCGGAGGTGTTCCGGCTGATGGAGCTGACCGGGGCCGTACCTGGGGATCGCCGTCCGGTGGCGGATTTCACAGCGACCCTGCTTGACATGAACCGCCGCGGCATTCTTTCCCTGCGGCAGGCGGACGGAAACGATCTCCTGCGCTCGGACGGTCTGCGTATCGTCGTGCGGCACGATCTGGACACAAAGACCCTCCCGCTCCACGAACAGCGCTTCCTGCGCCTCCTGCGCCGCGCAGGCGGATCCGCATCCTCGATCCCGCTGTCGGCATTCGCGGATTTCGTTGAACGCTCTCCCGGTACGGCGCACAGAGACACCGATGCGTTCCGCCGCGCCGTGGATTCCGCACTGCTTGAAAAGCGGTGTCTCGGCTATATCCGTGAACACAGAAAGCAGACCCCAGGCGGAACGAAGAAGACCCGCCTGCCCCGCCGTGTCCGCGTCCTGACCCGCCGCGGAGAACAGACCGCCGCACTGTGGCGCGCTTATTACAAAAATATCTGTACCCGCCCGTTCCTCGACACCTACCAGCCGCGCACAGGTGAGGACCAAAAACCGTTTGCCGCCGATGCCAACCGCCTGCTCGTGGATGCCGTCGCGTGCGGACATTGTGCCCGTGCCGCAGAAGCCTTGATGCGCGAATATCTCTTTGAGCCAATGGACCTGTGGCCAGAGACGAATTATTTTTCCACACTGACGGAGACCCGATGCGCGTTCGCCGGGACGGAAAGCGGGGAATCGTATTTCTTCATGCCCCTGCGCCGTTTTGAGTCCGCCATCCGGCAGGCGACCTTGTACGGCACGACCGAGGGCAGATTTGCAATGATCGACGAGCAATGATCGTTCGCACTTTTTACACGCCCCTCTGTGAATGTAACCCAGAAGAAAGGATATTACCTGATATGGTACTTAAAAATACAGAATCCACCATCGCCTACCGCTGTCCGCACTGCGGTTCCGGCATCCTGTCGCTCGTCGGTGTCTTTTCCCTGTCCGGCGACATGATCAAGCTGAAATGCGACTGCGGAAAATCCGAGCTGCTCATTCAGAAATGCGGCGACGGCAAGCTACGGCTGACTGTGCCGTGTATGTTCTGCCCGAAACCCCACCAGTTTGTCTTTTCCCACGCGGCGTTTTTTGACGAATCCATCTACACCATTCCCTGCGCGATGACCGGCATCGACATCTGCTTCATAGGGCACAAGGACGATGTTCTGAAATCACTGGATGATGCCGAAAAGCAGATTTTAGAGCTTCTGAAACAGGCGGGCTACGGCGCCGATGCGTCTCTGGAGGATCTTTTGCAGGACAATGCTCCCGACGGGGATGACGATGAATACGACGGTGATGTCAATTTCACGGACAACCACATCTACGATATGGTGCTGTTTGTCATCAAGGAACTGATGGCAGACGACCGTATCTTTTGCCGCTGTACCGACCGCGGCGAGACCGGCGAATACGACGTGGTCTGCGACCGCGATTCCATCTATGTGACCTGCAACCGCTGCGGCGCACGCCACGCCATCCGGTGCAACGGCTCGATGGCAACGCAGGCGTTTCTGGAAACCGACAGCCTGACCCTCGGCGGAATGCGCGCGGATTTCAGCGACGATGAAGACGAATCCGATGGATTCACGGAATCCGATGGATTCCACGAAGTCAATCCCGACAACGAATAAAGGAGCAAAATCCCATGCTTGAAAAAATATACACAATCCCCGTAAACGAAGCGTTTGAAGCCTCCCGGGACGACCCCGCCTGCGGCTGTCCGATGTGTACCTTGTACAACACGCTGGAAGAAAACGAGCTCGACCGCATTCTCGGCGCGGCGATGATGGAGCCGGACGTGCGCATCGAAACGAATGCGCAGGGCTTCTGCGACACACATTTCAAAATGATGTTCGTCCGCAAGAACCGCCTGGGTCTCGGTCTGATCCTTGAAAGTCATCTTGCCGAAGTCGCCAAAGGGCAGAAAGGCAAGGTTCTCTCCCTGAAAGGCGCGGGTGTCGATCAGGAAGAAAAGCTTACGAAGCTGGAAAAAAGTTGCTATGTCTGCTCCCGCATCGAATTTTCCTACAAAAAGATGATCGCGACCATTCTCTACCTCTGGGAAAACGACAAGGATTTCCGCGACAAATGCGCCGCCCAGCCGTTTTTCTGCCTGCCGCACTACCGCCGTCTTCTGACCGAGGGCCGCGCCGGGATGAACAAAAAGGTTTTCTCCGCTTTCTACGAACAGATCTCCGCCATCGAAAACGCCTATCTCGAAAAGATCGGCGGCGACGTCTCCTGGTTCTGCAAAAAATTCGACTACCGCTACAACGACGAACCGTGGTACGACTCCAAAGACGCCGTTGAGCGCGCGATGCGGTTTCTTTCCGGAGACCTGCATAAGGACCCCAAAAAGGTGCAGAGTTAAAAATCACGCTATTCATAGTTTCTAAAAAAAGAAAATGAACTCTCATGACCTTCAAGAGAGAGTGACTTTCGGGGAAAGTTACTCCTCCCTCGTGGTCGCGGGAGTTCGTTTTTCTTTCAAGAAACCTGAATCGCGGGTAAAAAAATCAATAATTCTCCGCGTGAATTTCAAAGTAGCTCTTGGGATGTGCGCAGGTCGGACATACTTCGGGCGCCTTCGTTCCAATGATGATGTGACCGCAGTTGCGGCATTCCCAGACCTTGACTTCGCTCTTTTCAAAGACAGCGGCGGTTTCGACGTTCTGGAGAAGTGCGCGGTAGCGTTCTTCGTGATGGCGTTCGATGGCGGCGACCAGACGGAACTTCTTTGCAAGCGCGGTGAAGCCTTCTTCTTCGGCGGTCTTTGCAAAGCCTTCGTACATATCGGTCCATTCGTAGTTTTCGCCCTCTGCGGCGTGGAGCAGGTTTTCGGCGGTGTCACCGATGCCGTTCAGCTCCTTGAACCACATCTTTGCGTGTTCCTTTTCGTTTTCAGCGGTCTTGGTGAACAGCGCAGAGATCTGCTCGTAGCCCTCTTTCTTTGCAACGGATGCGAAGTAGGTGTACTTGTTTCTTGCCTGGGATTCGCCTGCGAAAGCGGCTTCCAGATTCTTTTCGGTCTGCGTTCCTGCGTATTTGTTTGCCATGATATTGTTCTCCTCTCGTTGTGACGGGAGCCGGATCGGTTCTCCTGTACATTGTTTACTTTTTCTGTACACATTATAACACAGTGGCGTGTATTTGTCAATAGGGATTCCGAAAAAAGTTCAGATTTGAGGAACTTTTTCCGATTGCATAGATTTTCTCAAAAAAATTGCGCAATTCCCTTGCATTTTCCCCGAGAATCTGCTATAATGGAACAAAGATATTTTGTGAATGACGGAGGTACCATCCAAATGGCACTTTTTGAACACGCCCGCTGGCTGTGGGATCCCGCTTACAGCAAAGCGGAAAACACCTACATCGACTTCTGTGAGACGTTCCGCGTGGAAACGCCCGCCGCCGCGTATACCATGTACATCAGCGCAGACGCCAATTACGCGGTATACGTCAACGGCACGCTTGCCGCATTCGGACAGTATGCCGACTACGAGACCTACAAGGTCTACGATACGCTGGATTTGACAGGGCTCATCCGCGAAGGCGACAACGAGATCACCGTCACCGTCCACGGCCGCGGCCGCAACTTCTCCACCTACCGCATCGGACAGCCGGGTGTCATTTATGAGCTGTACGCGGGAGACGACCTGTTCGTCCTCTCCTCCGACGAGACGAAAATGGCACTCAATCCCGCCTACAAAAGCGGGCCCGTGGACATCGTCACCGGTCAGCTCGGCTTCTCGTATCAGTACGATGCGACAAAGACCGGCGCACCCCGTGCATGGAAAAACGCGCAGACCGTGGAAAAATCCCGTGTCCTCTATCCCCGTCCCATCAAGAAGCTCGCCGTCGGCGACGACAAGCCCGCACTGCTCTACGCACAGGGTATTTTCATGGACAGCCGAAACGAGAATCTGAACATCGCGCAGAAACTGGAATACGCATTCCTCTCCACGCGCGAGCAGGCAAATCTCTGCGGCCATCACGAGAACCTCTTTTTCCCGCGCACCGGCCGGGAGGGCATCACATTCCACTGCGACCACTGCGACAACTGCGCGGACGGTATCTTTTTGACCCTTGACCTCGGCGAGGAATCCGCGGGCATCTTCTCCATCGACATCGACGTTCCCCACGACACCGAGATCCTCGTCGGCTGGGGCGAACACCTCGACGACCTCCGTCCCCGCGCGTGGGTCGGACGGAATTTCGCGCTCCGCTACCGTGCAAAGGCGGGACACAACACATTTGACGGGCCGTTTCTGCGCCTCGGTCTGCGTTATATGCAGGTACACATTTACGCGGAACGCGCAACGCTCTACTATGCGGGCATCAAGCCGACCGACTATCCGCTCGACCACACCCCGTATTTCCGCTGTGCCGACCATCTGCACAACAAAATTTACGACGTCTGCGTCCGCACGCTCGAAATGTGTATGCACGAGCATTACGAGGACTGCCCGTGGCGCGAACAGTCCCTCTATTCGATGGACAGCCGCAACCAGATGCTCTGCGGCTACTACACGTTCGGCGAAACGGAATTCGCAAAATCCTCCATCCGTCTGATGGCGCTTTCCCTGCGGGACGACGGTATGCTGGAGCTTTGCTCTCCCGCCGTGGTCTCCATCACCATTCCGTCGTTCACGGCGATCTTCGTCACACAGCTGGAAGAATACCTGCGCTATTCCGGCGACCTTGCGTTTGCGGAGGAAATGATGCCGACCGCGCGCGCGATCATCAAAGCATTCACCGCACAGCTTGACAATCCCGAAAAGCTGCTCAAATGCCGTTCCGAGAGCATTTACTGGAACTTCTACGAATGGCAGACAGGTCTTGACGGCCACATCGGTTCCTCAATGGCAGAGGAAGACCGCACCTACGATGCGCCGATGAATGCGTTCTTCTCCATGGCACTCCGTGCCGCCGCAAAGCTCGAGGAAGCCCTCGGCAACGCGGAAGCGGCAAAAGCATATTACGCACAGAAAGCAGAGCTTGACGAGCGCATTGACCGCCTGTTCTGGGATCGCGAGCACCAGGCATATGCTTCCTTTGTCAAGAACGGCGAACGCTCCCATTATGCCGAGCTGTCCAACGCCCTCATCGTTTACGCCGATGCGTGCCCTGAAAACAAGCAGGATGCCGTCATGGAAGCGCTTGTTTCCAAAACGCTGCTCCCGGTCACGCTGAGCCATTCCATCTACAAGTACGAAGTCCTGCTCCGCCGTCCGCAAAAGTACGCGAAGCTGGTCTTTGACGAGATTGCCGACATCTGGGGCAAGATGCTCTACAACAACGCGACCACGTTCTACGAAACGGAAGAGGGTTCCCGCGCGTTCGGCAACGCCGGCTCTCTCTGCCACGGCTGGTCCGCGATCCCCGCATACCTGTACTTTGCGTATGTTCTGGGTCTGAAACCCACCGGAAACGGCTGGTCTTCCTACGAGATCAAGCCCCTTGATACCGGCATCCACGATGCATCGGGTCTCGCCGTCACACCGGTCGGAAATATCAATCTGTAATCAAATACATTTTTCATGAATGGAGGCGGCCGGGGGCTGTCTCCGTTTATGCCTTTATCAAAAAACAACGGGAGGTATTTCACCATGAAACGAACAAGCATCACCCTTTCCTGCACACTGGCGCTGCTTCTGCTTGCCGCATCCTGCTCCGACGGCACCGAAACCACCGGAACCGGTACTGCGGACAACACCGGAGACAATGTTGAAACCGTTGACATCGCCAACCTGTCCGATATGGAGAAACGCGCGCTGATGACCGACAATCTGCCCGAGAAGGACTACGGCGGAATGCAGTTCCGCATTTCGACAAAGGAAGGCACGATGTACGAGATCGACGAGGAAGAGGAAACCGGCGACATCTGCGACGATGCGCTGTTCGCCCGCAACCGCACCATTGAGGAACGCTTCAACATTGAAATCGTGCCCATCATCACCAATGCCAACGACGGCGACACCCATGTCAACGCGGTGCGCCAGAGCATCATGGCAGGCGACGATGCCTTTGAGCTTGCGGCGACTTATGTCTTCAAGACAGGGCCCCTTGTCACGGAGGGATATTATCTCAACTGGCTGAATATGCCCTATACCGACCTCTCCCAGCCGTGGTGGATCGACGGTATCAACGACAATTTCCGTGTCGGCGATGCCATTTACACAGTGGTCGGCGATATGTGTGTCAGCACGCTCAAGCTGACCTACGGTGTCTTCTACAACCGCACCATCGGCTCCAACTATGACCTGACCGGAGAGATCTTTGATGCCGTCCACAACGGCAGCTGGACCATCGACTATTTCCTTGAACTCATCGCCGACCTTTATTCCGACGTCAACGGTAACGGCACACAGGACGAGGGCGACTTCTACGGTCTGACAGCAGAGCCGTACACGAATCTCGACGTCTACACGTTCGCCTTTGACATCCCGATCATCGGCCGTGACGACAGCGGCACCCCGCAGTTCGTCTTCAACAACGAAAAGACCATCGCCGCCGTGGAAAAGATCAACAAGCTTTACTGGGACGGCACGCACAGTTATATCCCCAATGATGCGGGTCTGCCTGTGACCATGTTCATCTCCGGACAGTCCCTGTTCACGACGACCTATCTCGGTCAGGCATTCGGCGCGATGCGCGACATGAAGGACGAATATTCGATTCTGCCGTATCCGAAGTGGGACGAACATCAGGAATCCTATCTGACGGGTGCGATGGACAACTATTCCGTGCTCGGCATCCCGGTCACGGTCTCCGACACCGAGATGGTCTCCCTCATCACAGAAGCCTTGAACATCGAGTCCTACAAGACCCTGTTCCCGACCTATTACGAGCAGGCATTGCAGGACAAATATGCCCGCGACGACGAGTCCATTGAAATGATCGACATCCTGATGGCAGGCAGAAACTTTGACTTCTGCACGCTGTTCTCCTCCACCATCCCGACGATGCCGTGGCTGTTCCGCCAGCTGGTCGCAGGCAAATCCACCGACTTCGCATCGAAATATTCGGGCGGCGAAAAAGCGGCTCTGAAAGCCCTTGACGACATTCTCACGGCATACGAAAAGAATGCCGACAATTAAAGGGTATAAAAGATGAATCGTCACACGGTAAAACACATCGTCAAGACCGCACTTCTGCTCCTGCTCTGCCCGCTCATCGCATCCTGTCAGGCAGGAGACGGTGCAAATCCATCCGATTCTGCGGACACCTCCGCGCTCACGGAAACCGCAGTGCAATCCGAAAAGGAGGAATCATCCATGAACAATCCGGCTGTATGGATCGTCAACGGCTTTGACAAGATCACGGAGGATACCGAAGCCCCGGTGTCGCCCGTGCTCACCTATGACCTTTATATGGCGAAAAACGAAGCGGAAAGCTGTCAGATCTCCATGCGCTCCGACAAGCGCATCGGCAGCTTTGCACTGACCTGTACCGAAGAAGCGGAAAACGGCCCTACGCTTGATTTGTTCCGCGAGGACACCGTTCCGACCGGCAAGACCGACACCCCCGACGGTCTTTCCCCGTTCTCCGGAAAACTGACCCTGCTCGCCGACCGCTCCAGCACCGTTCTTCTTCGCTTCACCGCAGATAAGGAAACCGAAGCCGGAACGTATACCTACCATTTCACCGCAGGCGGTGAGGGCGGCACGGTCTGCACGGTCAATGTCCATGTCTGGGACTTTGCGCTTCCCGATGAACCGGGATGCGAGACAGCGGTCGGTCTGTACAAGCACTGCATCGCCGGTGTCCACGGCACCTGGGATGAGGAGGAGCTGGATGCGCTCTACAAGGCATATTACGATCTCCTGCTCGAATATAAGGTGACCGCCTACGACCTGCCCTACGACATTCTCGATGAACGCGCCGATGCGTACATGAGCGATGCGCGCGTGACCTCGTTCCGCGTTCCCACCTGCGACGGCGACGATGCACGGCTTGTGCAGATCTACGAAAAACTCTGTTCCAATCCCATATGGCTAAAAAAGGCGTATTTCTACCCGCTTGACGAACCGACCTCAAAGGAGATGCTTGACAATCTGGCATCTCTCTGCGAACGGCTCCACACCCTTGCCCCCGAGGTCAGCATCTGCACGCCGTTCTTCCTCAATATCGACTATAACAGCTCCACCGACCAGATTTCGTTCATGACGGGAAAAACAACCCTCTGGTGCCCGAAGTCCTATATGTACATCACCTCCAACGTCTATTCCGCCGCACAGCTCGAAAAATATCCGTCTTTCGGTGAGCGCATGGCGGAACGCAAGGCGGCGGGTGACCGCGTGTGGTGGTATGTCTGCTGGGAACCGGGCGACCCGTACAACAACCTGTTCGTTGACCAGCGAGGCGTTCAGCACCGCATCCTGTTCTGGCAGCAGTACGCAAACGACGTTGACGGTTTCCTCTACTGGGGTGCCAATTATTGGAACAGCGAGACCGGCACCACCGACCCGTGGTCCGACATGGCAACGGTCAAGAATCTGAGTCCCGATGTCTACGGCGACGGCTCGCTTCTCTACAACGGCAATGTCGTCGGTGTGGACGGCGCCTGCCCGTCCCTGCGGCTGGAAGCCGTCCGCGACGGTGTGGAGGACAATGCACTCTTAAAGCTTGCGGAATCGCTTCTCGGCCGTGAATGGGTCGATGAAAAGATCGCCGAGATCACCCCGTCCTTAACCAAGTATTCCACCGACAGCAACCGCTTCATCACCGTGCGCAATGAGATCTGCGCGGCAGTCGAAGCGGCACTCAAACAGAACTGAAATCCATGACACAACACGCATTTATCCCCGAGATCCAAAAAATTCTATCTGCGGAGCACATCGACTGCGCCGCCGTCATCCCCTTTTCTGCCTGCCGCGTGATCAATCCAAAGAAACTCGCGCAGTTCGGTCTTTCGGAGGACACGGTGCAGTCGGCGCTCGTGTTCCTTGCCCCCTATCATCCGAACCCTGCCGGTACCGAACAGCGGAGCATCTCTGTGTATTCCGCCGCCCGGGACTACCATGTTTATTTCAAAGGCTTCTTTGAGCGGGTCTGTCCCGCGCTGTGCGCGGCGTTCCCAGGATACACGTTTTCCGGTTCTGCCGACAATGCGCCTATTGACGAACGCCATGCGGCGATCGCGGCGGGTCTTGGCATGGCGGGCGACAGCGGAATGCTGATAAACGAAACCTACGGCACTTATGTTTTCATCGGTGAGATCCTCTCCGACCTGCCGTGGAACACGTTTTATGAAACCGCTTCCGACAAGGAAACAGTTTCCGAACCCTTTGTCCCGCAGTCGGCGGAATGTGTTCACTGCGGCGCGTGCCGCCGTTCCTGTCCGATGAACACCAATCCCTTCGGTATCCGCGACTGCCTGTCCGCCGTGAACCAGACAAAACGCCTGGAAACGCTCTGCACGGAAGAAAACGGAAAAACGGAGCAGGATTACCTTGATTATATCCGGTTTTACGGCTGTGCATGGGGCTGTGACCGCTGTCAGACCCCGTGTCCCCACAACGCGCACGCTAAAGCGACCCCCATCCCGTTTTTCAGAGAAAATCTGACCCCAAATCCGTCTTCCGACGACATCCGCCGCATGACGGATGAGGAATTTTGTGACCGCGCATATGCGTGGAGAAAGCGAAGCACCGTTATGAGAAATCTTGAACTATTGGAGGCCGACGAAGCCGCAGGACTGCCCCGCGCGGATACGCTGGAAGCCATTCTTGCCGTGATCAGGCGGGCAGGCAGCTTCATGCGTTCCGCACACGACGTGGAACGACAGGCCGGCGCGATCGACGAAAAGGCGGGAGATGCGAATTTCGTCACTGTCTACGACGTCCGCGTGCAGGAGATGCTTTTGGAGGAGCTGCACCGCGTGATGCCGGATGCAGACTTCTTTGCGGAGGAAAAGGACAACGACCCCGCCATGCTTGCCAAAGGGCACACGTTCATCATCGACCCCATCGACGGCACAACGAACTTCATCCACAATTACGGCATTTCCGCCATTTCCGTGGGACTTCTGTGGAACGGTGTGCCCGTGTTCGGTGCCATTTATGACCCGTACCGGGAGATGCTCTATGAAGCGCGGCGCGACATCGGTGCCTTTGTCACCGACAGAACCGGTGTCAGCCGGAAGCTCCGCGTCTCCGACCGCCCGATGGAAAAAGGCGTGTTCGCCGTCGGCACATCTCCCTATTACCGTGCAGAGCTCGGCGACCGCACCTTTGCCATGATGCGCCGTCTGTTCGATGCCGGGGCTGACATCCGCCGTCTCGGTTCTGCCGCACTTGACCTTGCCGCTGTCGCCGCCGGCGTTGCGGACGGCTACTGTGAAATGCTCATCTCCCCGTGGGATTTCGCCGCAGGCGCCCTGCTTGTGACCGAGGCCGGCGGTATCATCACCGACCTTGACGGAAAACCGCTCGATTTCTCCCACCCCACAGGTGTCATCGCGGGAACGCCCGCGACACATCAGAGGATGGTGGAGGTTTGTCGAACGGAGGGATGATGCAGTCAATGACCAATCTCATCGCGCAGATACTCGGCATTCTGGCGCTCGTCACGTCGATTATCTGCTATCAGTTCAATTCCCAGAAAAAAATCCTCATCGCACAGATCGTCGCATCGGTGCTGTTCACCGTCAATCTGGCACTGCTCGGAGGGATGTCCGGCGCGCTTCTGAACATCCACGGCATCTGCCGCGCGCTGACCTTTTACGCAGTGAATTCCGGAAATAACAAAAGCGAGACGAGCATCCGCGCCCGCAGTCGCTTCTGGGCGGGATTTTATGTCCTTGCCGCTTTCATCTGCACGGCGGTAACATATCAGTCCCCGCTCGACATTCTGCCGCTCATCGGACAGAGCTGTACCACCGTCGCATATTCGATGAAAGATCCGGCGAAAATCCGACGTCTTACCCTGCCGTCCCCGCCGTGCTGGTTTGTGTACCATCTTTCGCAGGGCAACATCGGCGGTACGCTGAACGAGATTTTTGTCATCGCATCCATTCTCATCGGGATGTTCCGGTTTGACAGAAAGAGTGCCAATTCATGAACATTCTGTTAAATTTCAATGTCTCTACTTGAAATTTTTCCCGTTTATGATATAATATATGAGACCATGCGCATTCCCCGCACGCAAAAAGAATTCCGGGTACGCGATGCCGCGGCGTTCTGTGCGTCTGATGCGCTTTTCTCACACGATTCCGCAGTCAGATGACCGTTTCAAACGGACCACCGACACGGAAAAAACCACAATCCATACACGAAAGGACCTTCTCAAAACAATGGAAATCCTGTACGAAAACCTGCTCCAGATGGACTGGAAGTATCTGGTGATGTGGGCAATCGGCGGCCTGCTCATTTATCTGGCCATCAAAAAGGACATGGAACCGACCCTGCTTCTCCCCATCGGCTTCGGTACGATCCTTGTCAACATCCCCAATTCCGGCGCCATCACACAGGCCGGCTCCGAGGAAGCGGGCGCGCTCACGACCCTGTTTGACATGGGTATCGCAAACGAGCTGTTCCCCCTGATCCTGTTCATCGGTATCGGCGCGATGATCGACTTCGGCCCGCTGCTTTCCAATCCGAAGCTCATGATCTTCGGTGCGGCGGCGCAGTTCGGTATCTTCTTCACCCTGTGCCTTGCTTCCATCTTCTTTGACATTAATGACGCGGCATCCATCGCCATCATCGGCGCGGCAGACGGCCCCACCGCCATCGTCGTTGCAAACAAGCTGAATTCCCAGTATCTCGGCCCGATCATGGTCGCGGCATATTCGTACATGGCACTCGTTCCGATCATCCAGCCGCCGGTCATCAAGCTCCTCACCACAAAGAAAGAGCGCATGATCCGCATGGATTACGAGGGCAAAGAGGTCTCCAAGACGACCAAGATCCTGTTCCCCATCATCATCACCATCGTTGCGGGCATCGTTGCACCGTCTTCTGTTTCCCTCATCGGTTTCTTAATGTTCGGTAACCTCATCCGGGAATGCGGCGTGCTCAATTCCCTTTCCGAGACCGCGCAGAAGGTGCTGGCGAACCTCATCACCATCTTCCTCGGCATCACCATCGCATCCCAGATGACCGCAGACAAGTTCCTCAATCCGAGCACCCTGCTCATCCTCGGTCTTGGCCTGTTCGCATTCATTTTCGATACCGCAGGCGGTGTCCTGTTTGCGAAGTTCCTCAACCTGTTCATGAAGAAGAAGATCAACCCGATGATCGGCGCGGCAGGTATTTCCGCATTCCCGATGTCCGGCAGAATCGTTCATAAGATGGGTCTGAAAGAGGATCCGCAGAATTTCCTGCTCATGCACTCCATCGGTGTCAACGTCTCCGGTCAGATCGCATCCGTCATCGCAGGCGGTCTGATTCTGAACTTCTTTATGTAAAAGGAGGATACAGATCATGTTTCTTGCAGTCAATCCCGGCAATTTCGTTTCCAACCTCTACTATATGGGCGTTGGAATGCTCGCCATTTTCGTCGTCATCGGTGTCATCATTCTTGCGACCGTCGCGCTCGACCGCGGTATGAAAGCCGTCGAAAAGAAAAAGGAAGATAAATAAGATTTTGAATGAAATAAGGCACCGCCCGCGAGCGGTGCCTGTTTTTTTGTTTGTGGGGATGGCGGCGTTATTGATGCAAGGAATTGCGGTTTTCGCTATTCGTAGAGGCGATTCACGGCCAACACAGTTGACGTTCGCTCGCCACGAAACGATATGATGGCGAAAATGACAGAAAAAACGTATCTGAACGATATATTTTCTCAATGTATCAACATAAGACCGCCATGTTACGGGCGATTCGTGAATCGCCCCTACAAGACACGAAGATTTCATCCCTTAAGTCAACAGCAAACCACCAATCAAAAATCTCCCGCCAAAAATATCCCCCGCCGAAAGTTTTTCGCGGGGGTCCGGGGGGCGCCTTTTTCCCAAAAAGACACCCCCGCTCACAGCAGCGGCGCAAAGGTGCGCAGAATGGACAGCCACATCCGTTTCAGGAATGTCAATTTGCCCAGCAGGGCATCGGTGACACGTTCGCTTTTTTCCTGCGTGGCGAGAAAGTCGTCGCGGATGGCGGGAATGGCATCGGTGCCGTACATCCAGACGGCGTTTTCCAGATGCAGATAGAGGGAGCGGTAGTCCAGATTGATGGAGCCGACCACAGCAAAACGGTCGTCGGCAACCATGGATTTTGCGTGGATAAAGCCGGGGGTAAATTCGTAGATCTTCACACCGGCATCCATCAGGGGCTTGTAGTAGGAGCGGGTCAGAAAAAAGACGGTCTTTTTGTCGGGAATGTGCGGGGTGATGATGCGCACGTCCACACCGCTTTTGGCGGCGGTCTGCAGGGCGACCAGCAGTTCATAGTCGATGATGAGATAGGGTGTCGTAATGTAGATATACTTTTCCGCGCGCGTGATCAGCTGGAAGTAGACTGTTTCGCCGACCTGTTCGTTGTCCATCGGAATGTCGGTGTAGGGTTGGACAATGCCGTTTGCAAAGGCAGAATGGTCGATGGGTGCGGCAGGTGCCGTCTGCGGCGCAAAGAGCGCAAAATCGGTCGTTTCGCGCGTGTCCGCATCCCAGACACACAGGAACTGAATCGCGCATCCCCATGCCGCATCGCCCGAGAGCCGGATGGCGGTGTCTTTCCAGTAGCCGTGCTTTTCGTAGGTGTTGATATATTCGTCCGCCAGATTGATTCCGCCGACAAAGGCGATTTTTCCGTCAACGACGGCGATTTTCCGGTGGTCGCGGTTGTTGGGTCGGGGGGAGAGCACCGTGTTGAACGGATTGAACACGTGCGCTTTGATACCGCGGTCGCGCAGGGTCTTTTCATAATACATCGGTAGGGTCAGCATGGAGCCGAAATCGTCGTACATGACACGCACGTCCACGCCGGCTTTCGCTTTTTCGGTCAGAATGTCAAGCACCGTGTCCCAGAAAACGCCTTCTTCGATGATGAAAAATTCCAGGAAGATATACTGTTCCGCCAAACGGAGCGCTTCGCAGAATTCATAGAACATTTCTTCCCCGGACGGATAATAGCGGGTCTGCGTGTTCGTGTAGGGACGGCATCCCGATGCCATCGTGATATAGGAGGACTGCAGAACCGCATCGCGCGGGGCGGTCACGGAAATTTCATCCTCAACGGTCGGCGCGGCGGGAAATTCCGTGTATTTTGCGCGGACACAGTCGGTGATGGAGGTCAGTCGTTTGTCAACACGTCGTGAGCCGAACATCAGATACAAGAGTCCCCCGAAAATGGGCATCAGGAGGATGGGGATGAGCCACGCGATCTTGTAGGCGGGATTGTTGTTTTTGTTGATGATGTGTGCCGCCGCAAGCAGGGATACCAGAATGCACAGCACCCAGAAATACGGCGTCAGATTTTCCAGATAAATAAAACAAACAGCGAGAAACGCCACCTGGATCGTGGCAAACAGCAGAATATAGACCGCGCGCTTGAACAGATTGCTCATGTGTCGGTTGACATATTTCCGCATCCGGGTATGGATGGGGTCGTCGGTCTTTTTCGGTTTGGGCATTGATACACATCCTTTATTGGAGAAGGGAGATAATGCTGTCAACATCATGTTGACAGTGTGATATATTTCGTCCTTTGGACGAAATATTACGGAAGAAAATGGCGCAGCCATTTTCAATTTATTAAAATTTCTTCCTGCTGACAGTGGGATTTTTCAGAGGGAGTTTTTTCCATGTTAATATTATACACGATGATTATAACAAAATGATGAAGTTTTTGAAATATTTTTGTTTCGGATGTGAACGTAAATGTCACAAAATCTTCAAAAAGCAGGAAAATTCCGTTATAATCAAACGCGCCCTTGCGCCGCCGTACAATTCATGTTGATATGATATAATAATTGCGGAAATATCCGACAAGGAGGAAGACTCATGTACCTCAATTATAAAAATCTCGTCATCCGCAACGCCCTCCCGCCCGATGCACCAATCCTTGCCGCGTGGTGGAACGACGGCGCGGTCATGGCACACGCTGGGTTTCCGGACGGAATCGGGACGACAGCGGAAGAAGTCGCCCGCTCCCTTGACCGGGACAGTGAGGAACACCGGCGGCTGATTCTGGAAATGGACGGAATACCGGTCGGCGAAATGAATTACCGTTGGACGGATGATGCGGAACCAGTGTACGAGATCGGCATCAGGCTCTGCGATGAAACGAAGCAGAACCGCGGAGACGGACGGCGGTATCTGACAATGCTCATCGGAGAACTGTTTTCCCGCGGCGCGGTGCGCATCGTGCTTGACACAAACGCGCATAATCTGCGGGCGCGCCACGTTTACGAATCCCTCGGCTTTGTATGTACCGGCGTGCGGGAGCACGCATTCCGCGACCAACGCGGAAACCTGCAGACCGCCGTCGATTACGCGCTCGATGATTCACGGTTCTGCCCGTTTTCATGAAATTATTTTCACTTTTATTCCCGTATCTATTGACAATTCTTCCTGTTTATGCTATAATATAAGCACATACGGGAACCAAACCGTTTGAAACCGGGAATGAAAGGAATCAAAAACCATGCTTCTTGAAGAACGACACACGGAAATTTTACAGATGCTCGCCGAAAAAGGCAGTATCACGACCGCCGAGATTCAGCGGAAATTCGCGGTCGGCTACGACACCGCCAAGCGCGATCTGCGTTTGCTTGAGGAGCAGAAGCTGCTCAAACGCACCCGCGGGGGCGCGCTTCCCATTCGGAATGTCGCGGCGGGAAAACCGCGCGGCGTGACCTGCCGGGACTTTACAGAGATCAAGCCGAACTATTACGCCATCGCCACAGAGGCACTGACACAGCTGCACGACGGGGATGTCATTTTCATCTCCGCCGCAACGGTCGGCTTTTTCATGGCGCAGAATCTGCCCGACGACCTGCATCTGCGCGTGGTCACCAATTCCACCGTCATGGCGGAGGAGCTGCGCACAAAGCCGAACGTCCGTGTCATCATGCTCGGCGGGGAGATGGACGAAAAAGGAAACTGCTACGATGCCTTTGCCGTGGAAATGATCCGCAATCTGCGCTTTGATACCTGTTTTCTGACCTCCGCCGCCCTCTCCCCCGCGTTCGGACTGTCGATCCAGAAAAGCGGCGCGATCCCGTTCTGGAACGCTGTCATGGATGCGTCCCGGCGCGTCATCGGGCTGTATCCGACCGAGAAGATCGGCTTTGACTCGATCGTGAAGATCGCCCCCGCCGACCGGCTCCATATGCTCATCACCGACGACAACATCGCCGAGACCGATCTGAATGCGTTCGGCGACCTTGGGATCGAGGTGGTCGTGGTATCAGCGGAGGGTGAACCGAAGGAAGCGGACGGCGGGGAGATGCCGGAAGCTTAAAGTTTGACAGCCTTCCCCGAAAAAAACGCGACCCAGACTTCCCAAACGCGGGAAACCGGATCGCGTATTATTTTTCTTTTCAGAACATGAAAGTGCTATAAGAATTAGAGATTCGATAAGAATCAGAGATTCTGTACGATCGCTTCCGTATCTCTTGCGATCATCAGCTCCTCATTCGTCGGAATGAGATAGACTGCGACCTTAGAGTTGTCGGTGGACAGCTTGACGATGTTGTTCTGGTGATGTGCCTTTGCGTTGACTTCACGGTCAATTTCGATACCGAAGAATTCCATATCAGTGCAGACACGTTCGCGCAGCTCGGGGTTGTTTTCGCCCATGCCGGCGGTGAAGACGATGGCATCCAGACCGTTCATTGCCGCGGTGTAGGAGCCGATGTACTTCTGGATCTGGTATGCAAGGACGTTGGCAGCCAGCCATGCGCGCTCGTCACCCTTGAGGATGGCAGCTTCGATGTCACGGCTGTCGGAGGAAATGCCGGATACGCCGAGGAAGCCGCATTCCTTGTTCATGTATGCGGAGATCTCGTCGGGGGAGCAGTTCTTCTTCTTCATCAGATAGGGAACGATCGCCGGGTCGATGGCGCCGCAGCGGGTACCCATTTCGACACCGTCGAGGGGCGTGAAGCCCATAGAGGTATCCACGCACTTGCCGCCCTTGACAGCAGTGATGGAGGAACCGTTGCCGATGTGGCAGGTGATGATCTTGGTCTCCTCGACAGGCTTGTCAAGCAGCTTTGCCATTTCCGCGGAAACGAAACGGTGGGAGGTACCGTGTGCGCCGTAGCGGCGGATCTGATATTCCTCTGCATCTTCGTACTTGATGGCGTAGGTGTAAGCCTTCTTCGGCTGGGTGGTATGGAATGCGGTGTCAAAGACGAGAACCTGCGGGACATTCGGCATGACTGCGGTACAGCCGTCGATACCCATCAGGTGTGCCGGGGTGTGAAGCGGCGCAAAGTCCACGCACAGACGGAGCTTGTCCATGACCTCGGGGGTGACAAGGCAGGATTCGTAGAAGTAGGAACCGCCGTGGACGACACGGTGGCCGACCGCTTCGATCTCGCTCATGTCCTTGATACAGCCGTATTCAGCGTTGGTCAGCGTGTCAACGAGGATCTTCGTTGCGACCGCGTGGTTGGGCATTTCAAGATCCATCTCGATCTTTCTGCCGTCGGGCAGCTTGTGGGTAATTTTACCGTCGATGCCGATGCGTTCACAGATACCTTTTGCGAGGATGTCACCGGTCTCCATATCGAAGAGCTGATATTTCAGCGAGGAGCTGCCGGCGTTGACAACCAGAATTTTCATTGTATTGTCCTCCGGAATGATAATTTGCACAGAATGCAGGAATTGTTGATTGCAATATAAATATTATACCGCAATTCGGGTGCAATTGCAAGAGATTCCGGGAAATTTGTGCAATTTTCTCTGATTTTTTTTTGGCGCTGACTGGAAAACGGGAGGATGTTGTTCTCTCTCCCCAAAGGGTAATGCGGTCAGCTAAGGGCGACGATGTTGATATTGTCTTACGCAACGCGATTTCGACGATTTTGTAGAGACGTCCCGGTTTCGCGAAGCGAAATCCTTATGCCGCCCGCGGATCAACAAATCATTCGCAGAGGTGGCAGCACCCCCGGAATAACATTCCGGACAGGTATAAAATCTTTCAATGGTGCGAAAGATTTTCAGATCACCGGGAGCAAGGTTTCGCAACACGAAACCATATAGGCTCCCCTACAAAATCATCGAATCGCATCGCATAATATAAAAGCAACTTCACCTCGTCAGTACCTCCCTCAAATACGCAAATATCTTCTTCTCCGTCCGGGAGATCTTCACCTGCGAAAGCCCCAGAATATCGGCGGTCTGCTGCTGTGACAGTCCCCGTCCGTAGCGCAGATTCAGAATGGCACGATCGCGCTCGCAAAGACCCGAAATCGCATCGCGCAGAGACATCCGCTCGGTCAGGCGGTCGATGTCGTTTTCCTCCTCGCACAGAAGATGCTCCAGCGTGAGCGCACCGTCTTCCCCCGCATCCCCGCCGGATACCGGTTCGGACAGCGACGACACCGGGGAGGCGGCATCGAGCAAAAATCCCAGCAGCTCCGCCGGTTCGCCGGATGCTGCGGAAAGCTCGTTCACCGTCGGTTCGCGCCCGTGCCGGCGCAGAAATTCCTCCCGCACCCCGATGACGTGATACCCGCGCCGCCGCAGATCGCGGGAAACTTTGACCGTTCCGTCATCGCGCAGACAGCGGCGGATCTCTCCGATGATGAGCGGCACGGCATAAGTGGAAAAGGTCGTCTCATAGGAAAAATCAAAGCTCTGCACCGCGCGGATCATGCCGATCGTCCCGATCTGCACAAGGTCTTCGTAATCCATCCCCGCGTGGGAGGACAGCCGTTCCCGGTAGCGCCCCGCCGCCGCATGAACCAGTCCCATGTTCCGCTCGATAAGTTCGGAAAGCGCATCAGCGCGGATGCGTTCGTCGTCGGTGTCGTGATACCGGTGCAGAAGCGCAAGATTTTCCGCATTCCGTCCGCCCGTATCCGCATTTACGCCGTTTCCCGGCGGCGATACCGTCAAAGATGCAGTGACCGGCCGTGCGCTCACGCAATGTCCTCCCGGCGAACTTCATTTCCGTTGTGCGATCCGTCCGCTGTGTGCGGCTTATCCGGACTGCCGGCTGTGGGCGCATCCACAGACTTCGGGTTAGCGAATGTTTTGCGCAGCTCCACGGTGGTTCCCTTTCCGGGTGCGCTTTTGACCTTGACCGTATCCATGAAGCTCTGCATGATGGCAAATCCCATGCCGCTCCGTTCCCCGGTTTCGTCCGTCGTATAGAGCGGCTCCATCGCCTGCGCGATGTCGGGAATACCGCATCCCCGGTCGCGGATGACGATCTTGATGCTCCGGTCGCTGTACAGGGTGGTCAGGATGTAAACAGTATTGCGCCCACCCGCATCCATATTCCGGTACGCATGGACAACGGCATTGGTAACCGCCTCGGAAACGGCACAGCGCACGTCTGCCAGATCGTCGACGGTGATGTCAAGCTGTGCCGCCATCGCGCAGATCGTCGCGCGCGACAGCCGTTCGTTTTCCGAGCGGGCAAGAAATTCGGTTTTCATCTGGTTGATGATCTGCTTTTTAGCGGACTTCGGCATGGGATGCGCCCTCCTTTTTCGGTGCATGATAAATTTTTTCAATGGAAAGCTTCCGGTCCATTCCGGACAGCTCCAATATCCGCTGTACCCGCGGCGGCGGATCCACTAAAACAAATCCGCACGACAGCGTTCTGCACAGCTGATACCGTCCCATAAAGAATCCCAGCCCCGCCGAATCCATAAATTCAATGTCCGACAACCGCATCCGCACGGTCTTCGGACGGTAAAAATAAATTTCCCTGTCCACCCTCTGCCGCAGTGCCGCCGCACAGTGATGGTCGATGTCCCCCGACAGCGACAGTGTCAGCGTCCCGCCGTCATATTCCGCCGACAGCCCCGGCACATTGACGCTTTCCTCCGTGAGTATTGCATCAAGCATTTTTTGTACTTCCTTTCATCCGGTATTTTTTATGATAACAGTATACCATAAAACCCGTGAAAAAAAGGGCGCAATATGGGGGTAAAATATAAAATATATGTGGTGGCAGTGAATGGCAATGTTGTATTACATCCTTGTGTCTTGTAGGGGCGATTCACGAATCGCCCGCCGCATATCGGTTCTAAGTCTAATATGGTTGAAACAATATCATTTTATTTTTCTATTGTTTACGCCATCATATCGCTTCGTAACGGGCGATTCGTGACCAATGCTTGCATCGGTATTCGCCCCTACAACATACGAAAATTTACGACCTTTCCGTTACTACCTCACTCTCCCTCCAATATCATCTCCGCCAGAACTTTCCCGAGATAATACGCCGCCGACCGCGCTTCCTCCACGCTGTTGCCGGAGGAACCGATCTCAAGCAGGATAGAGCCGGGCGCATACTGCGCGTTGAACGTGGCGGAACGCAGATTGATTGGGCGCGCAAAGGCGGTATAGGCTTCGTTGAGGCGGTTCTGCAGATGGACGGCGACCGTCAGATTGTCGCGCCAGCCGGGGTGGTCGGCGCCTGCCGCATCCGTTCCGACCACGCTCATCACCTGCGCGCAGACCTCGCCGTCGATGAGTGTCACAGGGCGCAGGATGTCCGCATTGTCCCGGGATGCCGCAAGCGCATCGCGGTGAACGTCAAAAACATACTGTATCGACGGATACGCCGCCACCGTTTCCTTTATGTACGCGGCGGCGCTGACATAGGAGGCGGTATAGGATTCCCGGTCGAACATCGTCTCGCAGTGCAGAACGGAGATCCCGGCTTCCGAAAGTGTTTTTGCAAGCACTGCACCGACCGACACCACGTTTTCCGCCGTGTCCTCCGACCGCGCGGAAAAATCACTTCGGACCGACAGTGCCCCGTCCGGCGCATATGCTTCCGTTCCGTGGGTGTGGAGAATCAGCACAAGCGGCGCGGCACTATTCGAGCCGGAAGACGCCGTTTCCACTTCCACCGCCGCCGCGGCAATCGGATATGCCCGCGAAAGCAGCTGTACACCATCCGGCGTATATGAGGTCTGATTGGAAAACAGGATCCCGCCGTTCTGCTCGCTGTAACTGCCAGACGACGACAGGTCAACGGGAATCACCGCCGCCGCATCGCCTGTTACCGCAGTGCTCCGATCGTAGGCATACAACTCGTCCCACGCCCTGTCCCCTGCTCCCGTGATGCCGGCATCACCTGTGATACCTTCCCGTCCCCTGCTCGGCGTGTTCTCCTCCGATACCCCGCCGGTTTCCGCTTCCCAGACACCGAAGAAACTGCCGCTGTCTCCACCCTCTGTATTACCGCTCCCCCAAACAGATTCTCCCTGCCCCGATGCCGTTTCCGTCCCAAAATACGCATCCGGCGACTGCTCCCCGAAATACACCGCTCGTCCCATGAGCGCCGCTGTGACCGCCCGCCGGTCGGAAAGCAATTCCATCCGCCCCCTCTCCGCCTGTAAATCATAGACCGAGACCCGGAACGCCCGCAGAAGTCCCCCTGCATCCAATACCCGCTCCATCCCCGTCACACAGCAGAACAGCACCGCCACGCATAAAATTCCCAGCACAAAATGCAGGACAAAGCACTGGTAATACCATCGGAACCCCCGCCAGAAGTTCCATAATCTCCCATTTTTCCTCTTTTTCCGCGCATCCATTGTTTTCACGTCCCCCTGTATGGTTTTTGGTGATAGGATATGCAAAACGAAAGGAAAAAAGAACCGGCCCGGGAAAATTTTTTATCCCCCCGTCCCCCACGCCCGCACATTCTCATCTCCCACCATCAGCACATTGAGCACACGCGCGAGGAATGCCGCGGCTTCTTTCATGCCAAGGTCAATGTCTTTGGGCGCAACATACCCGGTGTCCGCACGGCGCAGAGTCTCCCGCAGGGCTTCCGCCAATGCATCCACATCCGGCAGAGCATCATCTTCCACCGACAGATCGTCCGTTCCGGCATCCTCATCGGGGAGAAGTCCCGTCTGTTCCAAAGCACGATAGACAAGTGTAGATGCACCGATGACCGTTGGGACACCGACCGTGATGACGGGAACGCCCAGGGTTTCTTTTACCAGCGGCTGACGGCGGTTACCGATGCCGCCGCCCGGATGGATGCCCGTGGTCGCGATCTGCACGGTGCGGACGAGACTATCCGTCTCCGATGCGGCAAGTGCATCGACGAGAATGACAAGATCGGGCTTTGCCGCTTCCACCGCCCCGCGTACAAGGTCCAGCGTCTCCATCCCCGTCTGACCGAGCACCATCGGCACGAACGCCGACAGCCGGTGAACTCCGGTCAGTGTTGCCTTGGAATCCGTCCCCGAATCGCCGTTTTCCGAATCGCAGATTCGTGCGCCGTCCAACGCGCACTGCGCCGCACAATGCGCCGTCAGATGCCGGGTCACATAGAGACGGGACACGCATTCCGGACCGAGCGCATCCGGGGTCAGCGCGGGATTGCCCAGCCCTACGACCAGAACGGTATATGCGCGGAACGGCTCCGGGTCTCCCGGCACAGGTGCGGGCGGCATATCCATCATCCGGTCATCGTGGATCGCGCCGAGATCCCATTCCGGTGATGCGCTGGAATGCACACGGGCTTCTTCTCCCGCACTTTCCAGGGGGGACTGCATCTGCGCGCCCGCTTCATAGGGGTGTCCGTCCGGAATGCGGAAATCGGGCAGATACACGCGGATGGCACCGAGCAGTGCTTCTTCGGCGGCGGACATCGCATCCTCATACATCCCGCGCGGGATCAGGTGCAGCTCCCCCGTCTGAATCGTATAATACGTGCCGATGCTCTTTCCGAGCCGTGCGGAAGCCGTCTCCCCGGAGACGGTCAGCTGTTCCCACTCGATACTGCCGCTCTGGTGCTTTGTGTGGGAAATGCCGATGTCGGAAAGCGGGGATGCAGGCGCGGACAGGGAAGCGTTTTCTTCCCGTCGGTACACCTCCGCCGCCATATCGGTGCGGCAGAAGCTTTTCAGGGACATATGGGATTCGGTTCTGTTCATGCGGAATTCTCCTTTTTTTGATGACAGTATGGCACATCCCGCGCCGTTTTATCCCGCCGAAAAATCATATATTTTGTAAATTTTATATTCCCACGGTGTGAATAGGTTGATTCTGCCGTTTATTTATGGTATAATAATATGGTAAATCAATAAAAAAGACCCCCTCATACATTCCGAAAGGATCCCGATACAATGAAATTAAGTGAATTACTCCAAAAAGACACCCTGACCCTCTCCTTTGAGGTCTTCCCGCCGAAAACCGACTCCGCGTTCGATTCTGTCAAACAGGCGACCGAGGAGATCGCCGCGCTCCATCCGGCATTCATGAGCGTCACTTATGGCGCGGGCGGCGGAACGAGCCGTTATACCCTTGACATTGCAAAGAACATCAAGGATACCTACAATGTCCCCACGCTTGCGCACCTGACCTGCGTGTCCTCCACGCGCGAAACGGTCATGCAGAAAATCGAGGAAATGAAAGCGGCGGGCATTGAAAACGTCATGGCTCTGCGCGGCGACCTGACACCGGAGCTGGAACAGAGCGACCGTTCCAAATGGGCATACCGCCATGCCGTTGACCTGATCCACGACATCAAGGAATCGGGTGCGGATTTCTGCATCGGCGGCGCGTGCTATCCGGAGATTCACCCGGAAAGTGCCGACCAGAAAGAGGACATCCGCTATCTGAAAGAAAAAGTGGATGCCGGATGCGAATTTCTGACCACGCAGATGGTCTTTGACAACAATCTGCTCTACAATTTCCTGTACAAGATTCGTGAGGCGGGTATCACCGTTCCCGTCATGCCCGGCATCATGCCCATCACCAATGCAAAGCAGGTGGAGCGCGCCATCAAGCTGTCCGGCTCGTTCATGCCCCAGCGCTTCAAAAGCCTCGTTGACAAGTTCGGCTCGAATCCCGATGCGATGAAGCAGGCGGGCATCATCTACGCCACCGACCAGATCATCGACCTGTTCGCAAACGGCGTGAAAAACGTCCATGTTTACTCGATGAACAAGCCCGACGTCGCGGCGAAAATTCTCGATAACCTGTCGTCCATTCTGAATTGAGGGAGGCATCCGTCATGACCATCAAACAGTATATGCAGGACAACCTGCTCCTCCTCGACGGCGGCATGGGAACGCTTCTGCAATCTGCGGGACTGCAGCCGGGAGAACTGCCCGAAACGTGGAACCTCACACATCCCGATGCCATCACCGCTGTCCATAAAGCCTATTTTGATGCGGGCGCGAACGTCGTCAATACGAATACCTTCGGCGCCAACCGCTTCAAGTTTTCTCCGGACGAACTCCGTTCAGTCGTCGCCGCCGCCATTGCAAACGCAAAAAAAGCACGCGCGGAAAGTACATCAGAAAAGCCGATGTTCATCGCGCTTGACATCGGCCCCACCGGAAAAATGCTTGCGCCGCTCGGAAAGCTCGATTTTGAGGATGCGGTGTCCGTCTTTGCAGAGGTCGTCCGGCTCGGCGCGGAATACGGCGCAGACCTCGTTTTCATCGAAACGATGAACGACAGCTACGAAACGAAAGCCGCTCTGCTTGCCGCAAAGGAAAATTGTTCACTCCCCGTTTTCGTCTCCTGCGCGTATGGGGAGGACGGAAAGCTGATGACCGGCGCATCTCCCGCGGCGATGGTCGCAATGCTCGAAGGCATGGGCGCGGATGCCATCGGTGTCAACTGCTCGCTCGGCCCGAAGGCACTCTTCCCCGTTGTGAGAGAGTACCTTTCCCGCGCATCCGTTCCGGTGCTGGTCAAGCCGAATGCGGGACTGCCCAAGGTGGAAAACGGTGTCACCGTGTACGACGTCCTGCCCGACGAATTTTCGGAGGATGTGGCAGAGATGATAAAGAACGGTGTCCGCATTGCGGGCGGATGCTGCGGCACGACCCCCGATTATATCGCCGCACTGAACCGCGCCGTATCCGGTCTTTCTCCCATCCCCGTGACGGAAAAGAACATCACCTGCGTGTCCTCTTATACCCACACCGTGGATTTCGGTGCCGCGCCCGTTCTCATCGGGGAACGCATCAACCCGACCGGCAAAAAGCGCTTCAAGGAAGCCCTGCGCGCCCACGATATGGATTATATCCGGGGTGAGGGCATCGCACAGACCGAGCGCGGTGTCCATATTCTCGACGTCAATGTCGGTTTGCCGGAAATCGACGAGACCGCGGTTCTCACCGATGCAGTCTGTGAGCTTCAGGCGATCCTCGATACCCCTTTGCAGATCGACACCGCTTCCCCCGCCGCAATGGAGTCCGCCCTGCGCCGTTACAACGGCAAGCCGATGATCAATTCCGTCAACGGCAAAAAGGAGAGCATGGATGCCGTTTTCCCGCTGGCAAAGAAATACGGCGGCGTGATCGTCGCGCTGACACTTGACGAATCCGGCATTCCGGAAACGGCTTCGGGACGGTTTGAAATTGCAAAGCGAATCCTTACCGAAGCCGAAATCTATGGTATTCAGAAAAAAGACATCGTCTTCGACCCGCTCGCCATGACCGTTTCCGCCGACAACAATGCCGCGCGCGAGACCCTTTCGGCCGTGCGCATGATACACGACGAGCTCGGCTGTCACACCTCGCTTGGGGTCTCGAACGTCTCGTTCGGTCTGCCGCAGAGAGAGCGTATCACGTCGGTCTTCTTCTCTCTTGCGCTCGGTGCTGGTCTTTCCGCCGCCATCATGAACCCGTATTCCGAGTCGATGATGACCGCGTATCACAGTTATCTTGCGCTTGCCGGCCTTGACGATGCGTGCGCGGGTTATATCGCCTACGCATCCGCACTTGCCGACACTGCCCCTGCAGTGCAGGGTTCTGCCGCACAGAATCCCGCATCCGCACCAACGGGAGCATCCGCACCAACGGGAGCATCCGCACCAACGGGAGCATCTGCTCCCATGGGAAAATCTTCCCTCTCCGGTGCAACCGACTTACAGAACGCCGTCATCCGCGGTCTGCGTGACAGAGCAGGTACTTTGACCGCCGATGCCATCAAAGCCGGTGCCGACCCGCTGTCCGTGGTCAATGACGACATCATCCCCGCCCTTGACATCGTCGGCGTGGGCTTTGAGCAGAAGACCGTCTATCTCCCCCAGCTTCTGATGAGCGCGGAAGCGGCAAAAGCCGCGTTTGAAGCGGTAAAATTTGCCGCCACAGCAGAAAAATCCGCCGCCCGCTGTGCGTTCGTTTTGGCAACGGTCAAGGGCGACATCCACGACATCGGCAAGAATATTGTCAAATTGCTGCTTGAAAACTACGGCTTCGCCGTCTCCGACCTCGGACGCGACGTCCCGCCGGAAACGGTGGCAGAGGAGGTCATCCGCCTGCACGCACCGATGGCAGGATTAAGTGCTCTCATGACAACGACCGTCCCCGCAATGGAGGACACGATCAAGTTATTACGGGAAAAAGCACCGTGGTGCAAGGTCGTTGTCGGCGGCGCCGTGCTGACACAGGAATACGCCGATGCCATTGGTGCCGACAAATACGCAAAGGATGCCATGGACACCGTCCGCTGGGCAGTGGAGGTGGAGGAACGTCTCAAAGCCGAAGAGGTCTGACCGTCTGAGACAGACCGTCTGAAACAGACCGTCTGAAACAGAAAGAAGTGCCCTTGTGCGCAAGCATATTCGTTCCCGTTTCCTGCGGTTCTGTGTCCGCATTTCGGCACGACAACGGTACTCGGCATCTACACAAGCGTGATGCTTCCCTGCTCCGTTTACAGTCTCATCTGCTTTCGCCGCATTGTCACCGGCGCGACAGGGGTCACGGTGCTGTTCACGATTCTTGTGACAGCGGTGTATATGATCATCCGCTCGATAAAAGAAAACCACCGTCTGAAGCGGGTGAGATAACCGCTGACGGTGGATTTTTTGGGGGAGGGATGGGGATGCCATCGCCACGGGAGATAGTGCACCTTCTTCTCTGCATTTGCAGGGGATGCCTCAAAGGTTTCGCTTTACGAAACCATGCTCCCGCGGATTTGATAATCTTTCGCAGAAACGAATATTGTAGATATTATTTCTAATTCATGTTATAAAATCCATATAAAAACAAAGGGATTTCGTGAATTCGGGAGCCTACCAGGCTCCCCTACAAACACAAAGGAGCATATACCTCAACCTTTAAGTTGAGAACACTTCTTTACACAGTCCCCTTTCTTCCTCACCCCTCCATCCAGATCGGATTCCCGATTGCCGCGGGCGCGCCGGTTTCTTCACACACGATTTCCGCGCGGTAGAATTTCCGTCCGGGTTCCACCCGGACCGCACAGGAAAACGGCAGACAGGCGGTCGTCAACGGCGCGGAATATACGATTCCCCGGTCGGAGTGGATGTCAAGGCGCAGGGGCACATCGGGGGAGGAGAGCAGCGGGTGCGCATCGTCCGCGCGCAGATACAGGGTCATGCCATCCCGATAAGAAGTCGTGCCGCCCATCGGAGTGACCCCGCCTCCGGGCGTACCAATGCACATTTTCAGACCGATGTACCCGGCGTTCAGGTCGCCCGCGCGCAGGCGCTTTACATATTCTCTGCAATGTGCTTCGGCGGCATAAACCGTGTTGACACCGCTGTTGGTCGGTGCGCCGTGGGCATCGGCGGTGGCGGTGTTGTATACCTTCATGCCGGCGGACAGCATTTCCGTCCACAGACGGTAGTTTGCGGCAGTGTGTGGATTGCCCTGCGCGGAAAACGCACCGGTGTAGATGACCTCATTTGCCGTGTACGCACCGAAATAGAAATCGTCAAGCTTCGTGCTCTCGATCTGCTGCATCGGATGCGCATTGACAAACGCGCCGCCAAGCGAGAGCACCGCATCTTTGATTTCCAGAAACCGCTTCCGTGTGATCGGCTTGTAGGCAAAATGCCCTTCAACGCCGCCCTCAAATTCGTAGACGTCCGGGAACATCGCAAGCAGGGTTTCCAGATTTTCCCGCTCCGGGAAGATCATCAGATAGTGGCAGACGAGTTTTTTCTCCACATCCCCGACCCAGATGGATGCCGGTTCTGTGCCAAAGAGAAAATGCTCCGGCGTAAAACAGTCGAGATACTGATGCCGCACCTGTCTGTGATCCATCAGACCGATGAAGTCGATGCCGAGCGCGGGCATCGCGGACAGCCATTCCTCGGGTGTCGTTTTTCCGTCGCTTGTTCCGCCGGATGCGGAATGCGCGTGGTAGTCGCCGTATTTTGCGCACCGACCGGAATAGAGTCGGTCAAGTGCTGTGAAGTCCGGGGTTTCCACAGCGCTGTGGAGATCTTTTTCAAACGTCATGGCAGGGTCAATGTGTTTCATGTTGGAATCCCTCCTTATTTACGGTTCCAATTCGTCGATCACGCAATCGAGATAATGGGCACGGTTTTTGTGGGTCTCAAAGAATTCTGCAAGTCCGTGTTCTTTGATGTACCGGTTTGCATCCAGCCATCCGCCGTATGGAATTTCCTTTTCACATGGAAACGAGGGACAGAATGCGCAATAGTCCACACCGTGTTCCTTTGTGCAGTCCGGAACGATACAGCCGGGAATGCAACCGCCGTGCTTGCCCTCGCATTTATGGCATCCGTCGCAATGTTCTCTGCCCTCCAGTGTCAGCTCTTTCAGCATTTCGATGAAAATGCGGATGCGTTCCAGCTTTTCTTTCTGCTCGGGTGTCGGGTCGTCCCCGTAGCCGGTCACATGACCGGAATACCAGCCGCGGTACAATTCCAGGAGTTTTTTGGCATGATACGGAATGCCCCCGTCGATGTACCCAAAGCAGGTATAGCACAAGATCCCACATGGGGCAACGGCATTTTTCAGTTGTTCGTCGGTCATCGTTTTTGTTCCTCTCTGTTTGTCAACCGATGGATTCTTTATTTATCAGATTTGTTCGATAACCTCATTCTGACTGGGAAAAAACGTAAATATTCCCGATTTCAATGGATGGTGACAGGTTATCGAACATATCTATTATAACACACAACCGCCCGCAATGCAAGCGGTTTCCCGATTTTATTCCAAAAGAAAGGACAGCCCCATGTCACTCGGTTACAAGATCGACCCGGATGCCGCCGCACCCGCGTATCTGCAATTATACCATGCCCTGCGGCAGGACATCGAAGCCGGCATTTATCCCACCGGGATCCGGATGCCCTCCAAACGCCTGCTTGCGGAGGAATCCGGTGTCAGTGTCATCACGGTCGAACATTCTTATGCCATTCTGTGCGATGAGGGATACACAGAAGCGCGGCCGCGAAGCGGCTATTACGTCATCTACCGCCGCGACGATTTTCTGACGGGGGAGTTTCCCCGAAAGGACACCGCGCCAGCCCCCGATACAACGCTGACCCCGCAGACACTTCCCCCGACATCACTTGTGACCGGCGGAACGTTTCCGTTCCCCACGCTTGCCCGCACAATGCGGCGCGTGCTTGCCGATTACAGCGAGCGCATCCTCGTAAAATCCCCCAACCACGGTACACCGGAGCTGCGGGAGGCGGCGGCGGCATATCTGACACGCACCATCGGACATGGTGTCCAAGCGGATGCAGGTCGTCCCCGTACCATCCGCCCGTCCCAGGTCATCATCGGCTCCGGCGCGGAATATCTGTACAGTCTGATCGTTCAGCTGTTCCGGACACCAGACGACCCCACGCCGCTTTTTGCGCTGGAATCGCCGTCATATGAAAAGATCCGCCGCGTTTATGAGGCAAACGGCGCGCTCTGCGAAATGCTTCCGATGGGAGACAACGGGATCCGGAGCGATGCGCTGGCATCCTGTCATGCCAAAATCCTCCACGTCACCCCGTTCCGCAGTTTCCCGTCCGGCATCACGGCAGATGCAACAAAGCGGCGCGAGTATCTTGCGTGGGCGGAGTCCCGCGGCGGTTATCTGATCGAGGACAACTACGACTCCGAGCTGACCCCCTCCACCAAAAATGAGGACAGTCTCCTTGCATTGTCTCAAAACAATTCGGTGCTTTACCTCAATACCTTTTCGCATACCATCGCCCCGTCTGTGCGTGTCGGATATCTGGTTCTCCCGGAAACGCTTCTGCCGGTTTTTGAGGAGAAGCTTGGATTTTATTCCTGTACCGTGCCGGTATTTGAGCAATATGTGCTGGCGGAGCTTCTGAACACGGGAGAATTTGAACGCCATGTCAACCGTGTCCGCCGCGCGAGACGGGCAGTGAATAAGAAGTGAAAACCGCCGCACAGTTCCCCGTACAGCGGTTTTTCTTACGCATTCGTATCGATCAGCTCCGACACCGTAACAAATTGATAGCCCTGCTCTTTCAACTTTGGAATCACCAGTTTCAGAGCGGCAAGGGTCTGGCTGTCCTTGCGCGACACACTGTCATGGAACAGAATGATGTCGCCGGCGGTGACGTTGTCGAGAATGTTCTGCGCAATGTCCGCAGCCATCGCGTTGTCCCAGTCGCGGGTGTCGATGTTCCACAGAATGATGCGGTAATCCATATCCGCGGCGGCAGCAGAGATGGCTTCGGTGCAGTAGCCTTCCGGCGGGCGGAACAGGGTCGTGCGCATTTCGGTCGCTTCATAGACCGTTTCCGCACACGCTTCGATCTCCCGCCGCAGAACAGAGCAGTCCGCGCAGGCGGCGGAAACCGTTGCGATCGGCAGACGGGACAGTCTTGGATGACTGTCGGTGTGGTTGCCGATTTCGTGTCCCTCCGCTTCTTCCCGCCGCAGAAGCTCCGGCGCCATCCGTGCCTGCGTCCCGACGACAAAGAACGTCGCGCGGACATCCTCCGCCTGCAGATAATCGAGAATTTCCGCCGTGTACATGGGACTCGGCCCGTCGTCAAAGGTAAGGGCGATCTTCATGCAGTCGTTGTCGTGATGCCGGTAGACATTGGAGTCCGTCATCACGCTGTAGGACGTAGTGCTGAGCATCATGGCGCACGCCATGACCGGTATCATAAGAAACAGTTTCAGCCGTTTCAAGTCCCGGTCACTTCCTTTTCGCCGACCGTCCGGACGGAATCGGATGCCGCTGTGGTTTTCGCCGCTGTGGCTTTTGCCGCTGTGGCTTTTGCCGTAAGCTCGTCAAGTGAGCCGAACCGGTAGCCATCGGTTTCCCAGGAGGTCAGCAGGTCGTCCAGAATCGCCGCATTGGTCGCGGAGGTCGGATGCAGAAGCAGTACCATGCCATTATGCGTGTGGGAGAGCAGCGTTTCTTTCGCTTTTTCCGGATCTGGCTGACGGTCATTGTCCCAGTCGGGATAGGCAAGGCTCCAGAAAATGGTCTTGTAACCGGCATTCTGCGCGTAAGAAAGGGAAGTTTCGGAAAATTTTCCCTCCGGAGGACGGTAGTACATCGCCATGTCGCGCCCGGTCGTTTCCTTAAAGAGTGCGGCAAGCGATGACAGTTCTTCGCAGAACGCGCCCTCCGACAGAGTCGTCATATCCCGGTGGTTCGCGGAATGGTTGCAGACCAGATGTCCCTCCGACACCATCCGCCGTACAAGGTCCGGCTCTGCTTCGATGAGATGCGACAAAACGAAAAACGCGCCCTGCGCATCGTGCTTTTTCAGCACATTGAGAATTTTTTCCACGTTGCCGTTCTCATATCCCGCATCAAACGTCAGATAGATCACGCGGTCGTCGTCTCTTGCCTCCGTGTCCGCATAATATCCGCCGTATTGCGTAATATAAGAGAGGTTCTCATCCAGCGGCGGCAGGGTGTGATCGTCGTTTTTTTTGAAATACCAGCCCATCGCACCATGCGACGTATTCTGCGACACCGCATTTTGCGGGGTGGTACACCGTTCTTTTGCAAAAACCGTTGTGCCAAACACACAAAACAGCGCCGCCAGCATCAGAATCAGTCGTGTCCACGTTGTTTTTTTCATGTTCGGAATCATCCTTTCATGTGAATTCGGAATTGTATTCCGAAAAACAGTATTCCGGAATCCACGCCGCTTCAAACGCGGGAGATTCTGTTTTTATTGGTATTGACATTCTGACGGAATTGTGGTATAATATATTGGTAATCAGATCATTCCGGGATGTAGCGCAGTTGGTAGCGCGCCTGCTTTGGGAGCGTGCAGTGGTTTTCGGCTGCGGTTTTCAAATAAGCGAGCAATCGGGCGAAAAACGGCGGAAACGCGAGAAAACTGTGATCGAGCGGCGGTGAAAATAGTGGCTTGACCACAGATTTGACCATAATCCGGAAAAAATCGAATATTTTATCGGGGTGTTGCCTAATGGTAAGGCGCTTGGTTTGGGACCAAGATGGCGCAGGTTCGATTCCTGTCACTCCGACCATGGCGAGTATTCTTACAGCATTTGAAATGTTGTAGAACACTCGCTTTCTTTATATGGCGATCTGGCAAG
>JAFUPC010000123.1 GCA_017481495.1 Clostridia bacterium | reverse complement strand
GTCTGAAAATAAATTTTCAGACGGGTTTTGTGGCTTTCTTTGCACTTCGTGCAAAGATTTTGCTGCGCAAAACCACCCACAACTCCCGAATTTCGGAACGAAATTCTAGAAAGGAAACTTTCGCACAGCGAAAGTTATGATTATCATTATGGTATTATGTTTACTCATTGCCACGGTGCTTGCCGCGGTGTTCGCGCTTCTGTTTCTCTCGGCGGACAGCGGGATCATGGGGTATCTCGTTTCCGCGATGGCGGAAACCGAAACGGAAAAGCGGGACGATTTGCAGGCGGAGTTGAACGTTTTGATCGCAGAGCTCCGTGCCTCCGGCGCGGGACAGCCCGGCAAACCGCCGATCGAAAAATCCGTGCAGAAAAAAGCGCAGAAGCTCAAAAAACAAATCGAAGAATGCGAAAAGCGCATTGCATCGTTCGGGAAAAACGGCGCGGGACTGCTTGACCTGCCCGCACTTGCCGGATACCGCGTGATGCAGATTGCAAAGATGGACAACAACAACGGCTTTGTCGCATCCATCAACGGAAAATGCTTACAGTTCAAGGAACAGCGCGAAGCGATGAAGTATACCTATTACGTCATTTCCTCCCTCATCGGAAACGCTCTGCTCGGGGTGTGCCTTCTGTTCCTTGGCATCGGGCTGGGGCTTGCGATGGGACTGGGGACAAAGGCGCTGGTCATCGGCGTGGTGCTGTTCGCGGTGTTCGCGATTTTAGGCTATCTTCCCTACGATGCGGTCAACGCGAAAATCCGCATCCGCGCGGAGGAAATCGAGCACGACTTCCCGCGTGTCGTGTCAAAGCTGGCACTGCTCACCGTGTCCGGTCTTGACGTCAACGGCGCATGGAATCTCGTCGCAGAAAGCGACACCTCCACGTTGTACCGGGAAATGCAGCGCGTGACCGTGGACATCCGGCACAACATCACCCCGGTCGAGGCGTATTCCCGCTTCATCCGCCGCTGTGCCAACAGCTACACCACCAAGCTTGCGACCGCCATCATGCAGAACCTCTCCAAAGGCAACTCCGAAATCGTCAAGCTCCTGCGCAACTTAAACGCCGAATCCTGGTCGGAATACCGCCACTCAGCAAAGCGCCGCGGCGAGCAGATTTCGTCCAAGCTTATGATCCCCACCCTGCTCATGTTCGCGGGGATTCTCATTCTGATTATCGTTCCCGTTGTCGGCGGCTTCAACTTCTGATGGGGGCACATTCCCCTCCTCGGCCGACACCCGGAATTATAATAAATACATCACTTCAATTTCATGCACACAAGGAGTAATTTCAAATGAACAATCTGATCAGACGTGCATACATCGCGATGAACACGAAGAAGGCAGAGGCAAAGGCCGCGCTTTCCGAAATGAAGAACGACGAACGCGGCGTTTCCGCAATTGTTGCAACCGTTCTTCTGCTGCTCATCGTCGTCCTGATGGCTGCTGTTTTCTATGATACCATCGCAGAATGGTTCTCTTCCATGATGGAAAAGATCTTCGGAGAAGCCGATCCCGATAAGTACGGCACGGGCGACTTTGGCGGTTAATCACCGAAACTGAAATTTTGCAATATAGAAAAAGGAGCATAGTACACCATGCGAAAACAACCATCTCTGAAAAAGGACGAACGCGGTCTTGCCATCGTTGAAGCCGCAATACTGCTGCCGCTTTGTATTCTGATGATACTCGCGGTGTACTATGCTGCCATTTTCTTATGTCAACGCGCCAATCTGCAGGCAAATCTGCAGAACACATTGGTTTATTATAAAAACGTCGATTCGGACTGCTACGTGGAGCTTGCGGACGATATGGCGTACAATCTGAACAGCTCCACCGTCGAGGGCACGGCGTCGTCCTACGGGAATACCAAGGTGCTGTTCCCGTACCGGTTCTTCGGGCTGTCGTTCAAAGAGGAAAAATTCGAGAAATTCTTCCACTCCATGTCGGGGTATATGTTCTTTGACGACGGCGACGACATCACGCTTGACGTGGATACGACGAACTTCATCGTGTACAAGACCATCACCGCGACCGCGACCCAGACGGTCTCGCCCGCCATCAATCTGTCGATGGTCGGGATTCCGTCGGAATTAACCATCACGGCGTCCGGCGAAGCCGTCATCACCAACGGCGACGACTTCATCCGCAATACCGACCTGATACTCGATTTGCTTGCGGAAACGGCACTCGGCGAAAAGGTCATGGACATGGTTGACAAGGTCGTGGAAATTTACAACAATCTGAAAGAAAAATTCGGCGTGTAAGGAGACTGCGCAGCTGTGAGACATTACAATAAAAAGAAGAAACACCGCATGGACAGCCGCGGCTCCATCACCGTTCTGGTCGTTCTGATTCTCATTCCGACCATCGTGTTCGAGGGCTTTCTCGTCGATCTTGCCCGGCTGAAGCTGTACGGCAACCAGGCGGTCATGACCGCGGACAACTACGGCGAAGCCGTTCTGTCCGTTTACAACAACGTACTGAAGGATCTCTACGGCCTTTACGCCATTTCCGAGGACAAAGGCAAGGACGCGCTGTCATCCTTAAAGGAGTATATGCCGTCGTCGTTCAATCCGAACGAAAGCGCCATTTCCTGGGATCACGTTCAGGGTGTGCAGAAAATGGCGGGAACGCTGACGACGTATTCGGGGTTTATGCCGTATTCGGGGGCGGAGATTGCGTTGTCCTATACGCCCGTTGAATCGTCCAGGCTGTCGGACATGGACGTCATTGCGACACAGCTCGGGGACTTCATGAAGTTCCGTGTCATCCAGACCCTGACGGATGACGGCACCGAGCTTCTGGACGCGTGGGATGCGGTTACCAATTCCAAGTCGGATTCCAATGTCGTTGATATGAAAGAACAGTTTGATGAGAGCGTCAAAGCCATTCTTGAAACCTGTAAAGACTTTTACACGAACGTCAAGATGCTGAATTCGTATAACCGCGACCACGTTTCGGAGAAAGGCGGAAACGGCTACATCCGGAACGTCATCACGCGGGCAAAGGAAGCCCATGATGAACTGGAAACGATATACAAGTCGGAATCGTTTGCGCTGTATATGGCGTATAAGCAGGAAAAGGATTCCATTGATGCTGCGGTCGCTGCCCGGAACAATCTGAAAGAGGGCGAGACATTATCCGAATACGACCAGAAGCTGGTCGAAATCTACGACCGGTATATCGCAGACCCGAATGCAAGAGAAGATGCACTCCGGCAGAAAATGGAAGATGTGGCATACGAATACGAATCGTTTCTCAACGGTTGGGGAGATACCGTATGTTTCTATAATTATGACGATTTCACAAAAATGGCGCGGAACTGTGTGGACACGTTGGAGACCCAATATGTAACGCTTCAGGCTTGTATCGAAAAAATGGAAGAAGCATTGGACGACCCCGATATCACACCGTCCATGAAAGACGGCATCCAGAAAAACGTCGATGCCATCAAAAACCTGTTCAAGACGGGAGATGAGTATTCCGTCGATCATTACGATTTTCTTGTGCGTGTGCTGGAATCCCAGATGCCGTTCAACAATGAAGCCTGCAAAAACGCAGAAAACCATCTTGATACGATGAAAGTGCAGATTTCAAATTATCTGAACGGTCAAACCGCCGTTTACGACGGCGATTATTTCGACCCGAACCAGTATGACGATTTCTATGAGAATTACATTCAGTGCAAAAAACTCTACGACAACCTCGACGCCCTGTTCGGCGAAGCCGGAACCAACGAAGACGGCGAGACCCGGTCGGAGGAGGTGGACGGTGTTGCCGAAGATGCCGGCGACCAGTTCAAAAACGATGAAACGTCTTCCGCGCGTGACATTCCCGAGAGCATCAACATCGGCACAAACAGCGGCGGCGTTTCTCTGGAAGACACCTCGTTCTACCGCCTCATCGACACCGCCGTATCCATCTTCGATGCGGACAACTTATCGGACGGCTTCAATGAAACGCTGACGAAGGTGTACACGGTTCTCTACGACCTTGATATGTTCTCCTCCCGCGTGACGAACATCGACCCCGAAACCGGAAAGACAAGCGAAGAATCCGCCGCGGAATCCTTAACGGGATACCTTTTATGCAAGGACATCAACTATCTGTACGGCGCGGAAATTGAGTACCTGTTCGGCGGATACAAGTCCTCCGACGACAACCTGACCGAAACGCGCAACAAAATCATCGCGTTCCGCGCCATCACCAACTTTGCTTCCTCTTATTCCATTTCCGAAATCAACACCGCCATCACAACGGCGGCGAACGCCGTGATGCTGGTCAACGTCTTTGCGGGCATCGCGCTGGAAGCGTCCCTGCGCATCGCGTTTGCCATGCTGGAAACCGCTTCGGACTGGGATTTGCTGATGGGCGGCAAGGGAATCATTCTTCTCAAAACGAGCCTTGACGACATCAGTGCCTACGATCAGCTGAAAAAGATTCTGCCGGAGCTGAAAGAAACGCCCGGGGAATCCTCGGCATTCCGCATGGATTACGAAACCTATTTGACAATCATGCTCCTTGCCATGACAACGGACGAGCAGATTTTCGAGCGCACGGGCGACCTCATTTCCCTGAACGTCTCCACCGTGGAGCAGAATATCGGCGCGGACGGCACCCTGTCCTCCCTCTCCCTTGACATGGACAAGGCCTACACCGCCGTGGATGCTTCCTGCTCCGTCAAGCTGGATTTCGCGGTTCTGCCCGAAGGCATGGCAAACGTCCTGCTCGGCGGCAATACGTCGACATTGGAAAAGATCAAAAACAAAGGCTACAAATTCACCGTCACGCGCGGGTACTGACAATGGGGAGAAACTGCAATGAATGATAAATTGAAAAAATTCTCCCATTCGGATGAAAACGGACTTGTCGTTGTGGAAGCGGTCATCAGCTTCACGGCGTTCATCATGCTGTGCATCGGCATCGCGTTTCTCATCAATATTTTCACCCTTCACAACAAAATTCAGTACGCCATCAACGAAACCGCGCACGAGATCGCATCGTATTCCTATCTGTATGATGCGTTCGGCCTGCGGACGGCATCGGATACCATTAAAAAAGACGGCAAAAAGTACGTTGACACCATCGACGACACCTCCGACCAGGTCACGGACACCCTGACAAAAATGCAGGAGCTGTACGGGGAGATCAACAACACGACGACCGCCGTCAAGGAGTCCGAGCTGTCGGAATCCTCCGTTACCGCCCTGAAAAGTCAGTTGGAATCGCTGAAAAACGCCGGAACATCGACCTACGAATCCGGAAAAGCGTCCGTGGAAGCCCTGAAAACCGCCTTTTCCGACCCCAAGGGTCTCATCATCGGGTTCGTTTATCTCGGCGCGGACCTGCTTGCCTACGAAGCAAAATCGCTTGTCGCCGAAGCGATGGCGGGGGCGATGACGGAAAAATATCTCTCCGTGGGCGACCTTGACGTGGATGCCTACCTGAAAAAATTCGGCATCGACGACGGCTACGACGGTCTGGACTTCTCCGGTTCTTCCATCTTCTGCGACGATGCGGACGACGAGCGCATCATCGACATCGTGGTCGAATACGACATTGATTTAAGCTTCATTTCCTACATTCTGCCGGAATCGACGTACCATGTGGTGCAGAGAGTTTCCGTCGGTGCGTGGGCGGGCGGCGACTGCCAGGTCGTCAATGTGGGCATTCCGGAGGACAAATGATGATACCTGTATTATCTGCGATTCTCGGCAGTATATTCCTTGCACTCATTGTCACAGGCGGCTGTGCGCTGCTCCGGGCATGGAAGCCGGAGGAATTCGATGATTCCGTCATTCCCGCCCTCCCGTGGAAAAACCGGACACTGCTCGTCTCGCTCTGCCTGTGCATCGTATGCTACGCCGCATCGTATCTTCTGCACGGAAAGGATGTGCCGACCGCGGTTCTGGATGTGATTTTCGCCGCGGGTATGGTTCTGCTTGCGCATATTGACTTAAAAAAGCACATCGTGCCGAACAAAATTCTGCTCGTTCTGCTGGCGGTCTGGGTGACTGCCGCCACGCTTGGCATTCTCTTTGATACAGCGGCGGGGGTCGGACGGGTGTTTTCCGCTCTTGGCGGGGCACTGATGGCGGGATGCATGTTCTTCCTCTGCTACCTCATCTCCGGCCGCCAGCTGGGCGGCGGGGACGTCAAGCTCTCCGTCATCATGGGACTGTATCTGACCGGGGAACGTGTGATGGGCGCTGTGACCTACGGGGTCATTCTCTGCTGTGTGTACTCGGTCGTGATGCTCATCCGCAAAAAAGTCACAGTCAAGGACGGAATCCCGCTGGTGCCGTTTTTGTATCTGGGAACGGTATTGACATTTGTGATTGTTGGATGAGGGACGAGGCACCTCGTATCGTGCGAACCTTTCGGCTTGCATTCTTGCCGATGTAAAGATTTCAATGAAACATGATATTACAAAACACCGGATTCGCACAGCGTAACACCATAATATAAAATATAACACCAAATTCAAAATCCACCCTCGTTTACAGGCAAGAAAGGAAACAGACATATCTATGAAAAGCAAACAACTGCTGCTTATCGCCGTACTCATCGTTGTGCTGGCGATCGCATGGATGGCGGTGCTCGGCGCGGCATCGGACAAGGAGATCATCGAAACGCAGAACGCGCTCTGTGCATCGGGCGACGCATTTGCGGAAAAGGACCTCTACATCCGCGCCATCCCGAAATACGAGGAAGCGCTGACCTACGAGACCGACAACAACCGCGCCATTGAGGAAAAGCTGCTTGCCGTGTACTACGAATACGGCGATATGGACAGTTATCTCGAACTGTCGCAGTCCCGCATGGATGCCGGATATGCGCCGGAGTCGGAATATGTAACGATGGCGGAAATTTATTTTGCGCGCGGGGATGTGGAAGCGGGTGCTGCCGCCGCAAAGCGTGGCATTGCGCTGTTTGACTCGGAGGCGTGCCGCCAGCTTTATGAATCCAATCGCTACGCATACGAGATCCGCTTCACAGGCTTTGACACCGTGCTTGCGACCTCCTCCGGCGGCAATATGCCCGCAAAAGATGCGGATGGCTGGACCGTCATCTCGGCAAAAGGCAAATCTCTGTTTGGGACCTCACGGTTTGACTATGTTTCCCGCTTCAATTCCTCCGGTTATGCCGTGGTAAACGACGGTGAGGGATACTATGTCATCACGACCTCCGGAGATAAATTCTCGATTGACGAAACGGGTCTTTCCTCCGTGCTCGGCATCACGTCTTCCCGCATCATAGGGGAAGGGGAAGAGGACGGCGCGTGGGGCATTTACAATGCGGATTTCGTTCTGAAAAGCAATACCTATGAAGAGCTGACCCTGTCAAACAAAGGTATCCTCCTTGCAAAGACCGGCGGAAAATGGGGTGTCATTGACGAGGGCGGCACGGCATACGGCGCGGCGCAGTTTGACAGTGTGGAGGTGAATTCGCTCGGAGAGGCGTTCTCCGGCGGTCTTGCTGCGGTGCAGTACGGCGACAAATGGTACTATATCAACACCTCCGGCGGAAACGCCGTTCCCGGTTCCTTTGCCGGCGCGCGCGCACCCGAGGATTCGTCGGGCTATCTCGCCGTTGCCAATGATGACGGCAAATGGGGCTTCATTGACCGCGCGGGCAATCTGGTTATCGACTATCAGTATGACGATGCGAAATCGTTCTCCGAAAATCTTGCCGCTGTGAAGGTGGGGGACGAATGGTGCTACATTTCCGCCGCAGGTGAGGTCGTCATTTCGTCCGTGTTCTACGATGCCGGCGCGTTCCACGGCGGTGTTGCCGTTGCCGACACGCCGAACGGTGCGGCGATTATCAAACTGGAATACCCGGGTATTTAAGGAGATCATATCATGTACAATACAACACAGTTTTCCCTTGTTTCCTCCGCGGAAGCGAATTATCTGAACGTCACGCCCGCGCCGGATGCGGTTTACGATGAGATCGCCGTCCGGATGCTGATGGAGGACTGCCCCGCGTTTCTTCTGCCGATGCAGATCATGGAGCTGAACGGCAATATCACCCTGCGTTACCGGCTTGTCAACGCAACCGCTCTCAAATATTCCATTGATGCGGCATTGACGCGGCGGCAGTATCTGCGGCTTGCCATCGACTTATTGGAGCCGTTCATCACCTGCCGCGACTGGTTCCTTGACTATCACAGCATCTGTATCGACCCGCAGTATATCCTGCGCAATAAAAGCACCGGCGCATTTCTGTACGCCTATCTGCCGGCGGATACGATGCGCGCGACCGACGAAGAAATTCTCTCCTTTGCGGAATCCGTTCTGACCTATATTACCATCTCCGACGACAGCGCGCTTCAGCTCCGTGTCATCAACCGCTTCCGCGCGGGAAGCGTCACGCTCGGGGAACTGTACCGGATGTTCAAGGAAGAAGCCGAGCGGGGCATTGATGGCAACGTTTCCGTTGCCGGAAACAGTTCCGTTGCCGGAAACAGTTCTGTTGCCGCAACAAGCACTTCCGCCCCCCCCGCATCGACGACACCGGCATCCACACCCGCGGCGGCATTCGGTTCCGCACCGGCTGAACAAACCGGCAACAGCAATACCGGCGGCAGTAATACTGCCGGTAGTAACACCGCCGTTGATCTGCTGTCCGCATCCGGCGGCGCGCCCCAGCCGCAGAAAAAGGGCATTCTCGATTTCCTCGGCATCACCACCGCACCGAAGACGGACAACGCATCCGCACCTGCCGCAGGGACTCCCGCATCGGATACCCCGGCACAGACAGGAACGGGAACAGCCGGCACCACCACCGGCGCAGTCGGAGGATATACCCCGCCCTCCCAGGAGGACAACATCATTGAAGGTCTGTTCGGCGGAAGCGGAAGCCAGAAAAAGCCTGCCGATTCCCGGTCTCAGACGGGCGGCGCATCCGCGCAGAACGGCGGCGGCATTCTCGGCGGTCTGTTCGGAAACGGCGGCGGTGCAAAGCCCGCAAAGGAACCCGCACAGAAAAAATCGGGCGGCTTCAATCTCTTCGGCGGCACAAAGGCAAGCGATCCGCTTGCCGGACTGAACGTTCAGGGAAATCAGACCCCTGCGCAGACCCCAGTTCAGACCCCTGCGCAAACCCCTGCGCAGCCCCCCATCCAGACACCGATGCAGGGCTTCGGCGGCGACACCCCAACGTTCATGGGCGGCGACCGCACGACCCTCGATATGGATGTCGGCTTCGGAAACGAAAAATATCTGGAGCTGATGGACACGCAGTACGGCGACTGCCCGGCAAAGGTTTCGCTGTCCTTTGAAAAGGCGTTTCTCGAAATCGGCCGTGTGTCGCGGGACGGCACGCGCCCCGACATGGCGTTCCCGGAAACCTATACGGGTGTCTCCCGCCGCCATGCGCGCATTACCAGAAATCCGGACGGCTCTCTGTCTTTAACCGACCTTGGCTCGGCATATTTCACCCTGCTCAACGGCGAACGCCTTGTGCCGAACGCATCGTATCCCCTTTCCGACGGCGCGGTCATTACGTTCGTGGAACGCCAGCCGATCCGGTATCGGGTACATATCTGAAACACCAATGCTGAACTTTACCAAAAAATCTCGGCAGGGCGCAATTTTATGCGGCAGCTATACCGACCGCGGCGCTCACCGCCCCGAGAACCAGGACGCGGTATTCTGCCGCGTCTTTTCTGCAAAAAACAAAAAAAATCCCCCGAATGTGCCGCTTGTGCTGTGCGCCGTCTGTGATGGTGTCGGCGGCATGGAACGCGGCGACCTTGCATCGGGCGTTGTCACGGCGGAGATGGCACGCTTTGCCGATTCGCTCGACTCCTGGGTGGAACCGGGGACGACGGAGAACGGCATTCTGTTCTCCCATTTCCGCGATGCCGCCGAGGGGTGGAACGCTACGCTCTGCGATACCGCAAAAAATTACCGCATCCGCACCGGAACGACCTTTTCCGGCTTTCTTCTGAACGGCGACACCTATCAGATCATCCACGCGGGCGACAGCCGCATCTACCGTTACCGTCCGGGCGACCCCGCCGGTCTGCGCCTTCTCTGTCTGACCGAGGACGAATGTGTCTGGCGGGAGCAGAACGGGCGGATGCGCAGCTTTCTCTCCAACTGCATGGGAATCCACCCCGTGCTGTCGTTCTGCGCCTATGGGGGAACGCTTCTGCCGGGCGATATGCTCCTTGCCTGCTCCGACGGCTTCTATCATCATCTCACCGAACACGATGCGCAGGGGCTCTGGAAATCCGCTGTCTCCGGCGAGGACATCCCCGCCGCCCTTTCCCGCGCGGCACAGAATATGATCGCGCGCGGCGAGACCGACAACCTCTCGGCGGTGCTGTACCTGCACCGACCAAACGACACGCCGCCCCAAAAGGATACGGGGGTGGAGGAGGATGCGGAGAAGACGGTATTGGGAATATGAAGAGAATATCAGCATAAGGAACGGGGCACCGCCTTTTCTGTATTTGTAGGGGCAGAAATCTGCCGCCCGCGGTCACCGTGAAGCGGTGACATACCTCATCCACCGCTGACGCGTGTCCATCAAGAGGGAAGGTTTCTCGTGCGCACTTTCCTGGTTGTATCCTTGCCAAAGCAAGGTTTTAAGCGATACAATATACCACAGACATAAAATCAATCACATAAGACCAACAACAAAAGGATCACAAAACCACCATGTCTGAAACAATCACAAGCGGAACGCCGGCATACCACAATTCCGCCGAATTTGAAGCCGCGCTGCGGGCGAATTACGACGACATCCGCGTGCTCAACACGACGGGCGGCGGCGGTGTCATTTATGCGGGCATCCACCGGCGGCTCGGGGTCAAGGTCGTACTGAAAAAGATCCGCGCGGAGCACATCGACACCATCGGTTCGCGCCGCGAGATGGAAGTTCTCCTGAACCTGAAACACACCTGTCTGCCGCAGATTTTCGACTTCTGGCAGTACGGAAACGACGTTTACACCGTCATGGAGTTCATCGAGGGCAAATCCTTAAAAGAGCATCTCGACGGCGGGCGTCGTTTTACGGAAAAAGAGGTCATAAAACTCATGCGCCAGCTTGCCGGGGTGCTGTCTTACCTGCACAATTCCCCGGGACACATCATCCACGCCGACATCAAGCCTGCAAACATTATGCTGACCCCCACGGGCGACTTGTGTCTCATCGACTTCAATGTCTCGACCCTGCAGGCGGATGCGGTGGACGACACCATCGGCTACACGCCGGGATACGCGCCGCCGGAACAGCTGTGGGCATTCGTGCGGCACAAGCAGAAAACGCACGGGACGGCGACCGCATCCGCACCGGCAACCGCACCTGCGGCACCCACCGCATCACCCGTGAATGCATCACCCGTGAATGCATCACCCGTGAATGCATCACCCGCGAATGCGGCAACCGTGAATACGGCAGCCGTGAATACGGCAGTGGATCATACCCATCTGGACAATGATCCCGACCGCACCTACCTTGACGACGAAGCACGGACGTATCTCAAAGAGGATGCGGAGCGTACCACGCTCGGGCGTACCACGCTCGGGAACATTTCGCCTGCGGGCATCGCGCAGACCGCAACCGTCAAGACGGCAACTGTCGTAACACCGACTGTCGGAACACCGACTGTCGGAACGCCGACCGTCGCACCCGGTTCTCCCGCATTTGCAAACGTAAACGGCAAAACCCCCGGTCACATCGGAAAACCCGGTTCGCTCTTTGCATATCTGGAAGACGAAGCCGACAAGATCGGGCGGGCGTTCGGAGAAACGCTGGTCGTGGATGCGAAAAGCGACATTTACAGCGCGTGCGCGACGATGTACCATCTTCTGACAGGGCACCGGCCGCTTCCGGCGGGTGCGGATACGAAGCAGATTCCTGCCGAAAAGCTTCTGCCCAATGTCAACGATGCGTTTGCGGACATTCTGCGCCACGGCATGGAATCCGACCCCCGAAAACGCTTCCCATCGGCGGACAAGCTTCTCTCCGCCCTTGACAAACTGGCGAAATCGACGAAACGCTACAAGCGGATGCGGTTTGCGCAGGATATGACGGTCATCGTGCTTGTCATGCTCCTGTGCGCCGGGGCAATTGGCATCTATCTTGGCGGAAGCATGAAAATTGAAACGGCTACCGCAAACGCCCTGACCGAAGCACAGACGATGTACGACGCGGGACAGTATGAAGCCGTACCTGGATATATCAGCGACAATCTCCTTGACAAGCCGTATATCACGGAGGGCACCGTGCTCGGGGAGGGGTATTATCTCATCGGGTGCAGTTATCTTGCTCTGGAAGACTATATTTCGGCGGCGGAGGGTCTGCGCATGGCGGTGTTCTGTGACGGAACGAAGCCGCTTTACTACCGCGATTACGGCATTGCGCTCGTGCGGTGCGGACAGACGGATACCGCCGACGAAGCCCTGCGGCAGGCAGAAGCGCTTGGTCTTTCCGGCGCGGGACTGTCGCTTCTGCAAGGGGAAATTTTCTCGGCGCGCGGAGAATACGAGGACAGCCTTGCGGCATACGAGATGTGTTTTGCGCAAAGCACGGACGACGATGCCGTCACCGCCCACGCACTCATCGGGCGCGACGACGTTCTCGCCGCCATGTACGGCGAGGAGGATACGGCATCTCTGAAACTGCGCACCGAAGCACTCACCGCGGGCGCAGATGCCATTTCCGCCGCAAGTGCCTACCGCATTCCGGTCCTGGGACGGCTTGCGCAGACGGCACTTTCCTTGGGGACTGCCGCCGATGCCGAGGGGGACACGGACACCGCCGTCTCGGCGGTCGGAACAGCGGCGGATGCGTACCGCACCATCGTGGATTCCGGTTATGCGACCTTAACGGAGTGGCTGAATCTGTCGGTATGCCTGCAAAGCATCGGGCAGTATGAAGAAGCGAAAGCCGTTCTGCTCTCCGCAGAAGAACGCTATGCCGACCGGTATGAGCTTTACAAGCGGCTGGCGTTTTTGGAACTGGATGTGCAGTATGCACGCCCATATGCGGAACGCAACTATCTCAATTTCCGCGATTGGGGAACGAAAGCCGTCAAAATGTACCAGTCCCTGACCACAGGCGAGGAAGACCCCGAGATCGAATATCTCGTCCGCACGGGCAATGAGGTTGTCGAAAACGGCTGGTTCGTCGGCGCCATCGGCTCCCTCAACGACTTTGACAACGATGAGGAATAAGAAAGGAACAACGATAATGGAAAATCTTCTCTTTTACGGCGGCATCGCGTGTGTCGCTTCCGCCCTTGTCCTGCTTCTCATTCTCATCCCCGTATTTCGTGCCAAGCGGAAACGGTTGGTGAGAAAGATTGAGAACGGGGAGGATTGAAGCAGCGGGGACGGGCGGATAAAACTTTACATTTGCAAGAATACGGGCTGAACGGTTCGCACGAGAAACCTTCCCTCTGTTCTCTCCCCAAAACATCCCCCTCCCCATTCCATCATCTCAAGAAAAAAACGAAAGGAACCCCCAACCATCATGTCAAACTTTCTGAAACGCCACAAGACGGCGGTCATTGTTCTGCCGTGCGTATTGCTTGTGACAGCCGGTGCGCTTGTCGGGGTCTGGCAGTATAACCGGGCAAAGCAGGTGCGCTCCTACGTTGCGGAGGGCGACCGGTATCTGTCGGACCTGAATTACGAGCAGGCGAGCATCTGCTACCAGCAGGCACTGAACATTGACAAATATCATATCAAAGCGAACCTCGGTATGGCGGAATGCTACGAGGCGGGCGGACAGGACGTTTATGCGGAGAACATCTACCGCACGCTTCTGGAACGCGACCCCGACACCGAGGAGGTCTATCCGCTCCTTGCCGACCTGCTCATCCGCGACGGACAGAACGATGCGGCGCAGGCGGTCATGGCGGATGCGGCACAGCACATCGACCTTGCAAAAAACGAGGAACTGCTCGCCTGGTATACGCTGACCCATCCGACCGCCCCGGCCTTTGACTACGAAAGCGGCGTATACGACGATCGCATCATGGTCACGGTGATGGCGGATGCCGCCGATACCGTCTATTATACGACCGACGGCAGTGACCCGACCGTGGATTCCGCCGTTTACACCGCACCGCTTGTCATGTACAACGGCGAAAACGTCATCCGTGCGGCGGCGGTCAACACAAGCGGCTTCATGAGCGAGATTTCGGTCGGGACGTTCACAATTAACATCGCCGAGACCGTCATTGACGTATCCGACCCGCTTGTGGAAAATATCATCCGCGCGGAGCTGGGACTTTCCTATGACGAGGACATCCACAACGACGACATCGCGCAGATTACCTCCCTTTATATCATTGGCACCGCGTACCGCGCGGAAACCGCTCCCGTGTCCCTGACCTATCACGAAAACGGCGAAAGCGTGACCGTCAGCTACGGCAGTTACACCTCCGATTATCAGAAGCAGTACGCCGAGGGCGACCTTACCACGCTTGCGGATCTGCAGTATATGCCGTTTCTCTCCGATCTGGAAATCGCGTACCAGCCGTCGCTTGACATTTCTGCCGTGGTGCGCATTCCGGCACTGAAGCACCTGTCGCTCATCGCCTGCGGACTCGATGCAAACGACATTTCCGTCCTTGGGCAGATGACATCTCTGACCGCGCTGTGCCTTGGATGGAACGACATTGATGACATTTCCGCGCTTTCGTCGCTGTCCACCCTTGAAACGCTGTCCCTCTGGGGCAACCGCATCACGGACATTTCCCCCGTGTCGTCTCTGACCGCGCTCACGCTGCTTGACATCTCGGACAATCTGATTTCGGACATTTCGCCCGTTGCAAACCTTTCCGCGCTTTCCGAGCTGTGGATGTACGGCAACACGGTTTCGTCCGTTGCACCCGTGTCCGCGCTTGGGAATCTGTCCGTCTTGATGGTGCGCGGCAATCCGATTGCGGACGGGGAAAGCGTGCGAAGCATTTACCCGCACCTGACCCGCATTGACGTGGATCTGTTGAACCTTGCCGCACAGCAGGGGCAGAGCAATCATAAGTAAAGGAGGATGACTGTCATGAAACAAAAGAAAGAACGACCGGCACGTCTTCCGAGAACAGCACGTCCTCCGAAGTCGGTGCGCGCACCGAAGTCCTCGATGTCCAAAGGGAAAAAACGCCTTCTGGCAGTTGTGCTGATCCTCATCGCGGTGTGCATTGCGGTATTTGCCGTTGTCACGCTTGTCAACCGAAGCCGCGTCAACACGCTCGTTGCACAGCAGAACTACGTTGCATCGAAGCTGTTGGAGCTTGGCAGCTACGAGGACGGCAGAAGCCTTGCTACGCAGTCCGAGCAGAAGAAATCGAACGACATTTCCCGCACGCTCATCGTGCTTGCGGCAGGATTTTCCGCCGATTACGACGAAGCCATTACCCTGGCGGATGGGTATCTTTCCGACCGGGGATACGGGCTTCTGTCCGAGGTGCGCGATGCCGCCGTCGCGGCAAAGGAACGTTCCACACCCGCCGAGGGTTCGGTGGACAGTTATCTCACCGGGGTGGAAGTGACCCTGGACGACGAAACGCGCGACGATCTGCTTTCCATCCTTCTGAAAGTACAGAATGAGATCAACGTCAAAAAGACGTCCGCGGCGATCCTTGCCATGCAGGAAATGCTGACCGCGGGAAGCATTCAGACGGTGTCGGACGAGGAACTGGAAAAGGATTCGTCCCTGCTCTCCAAAAAGGTACAGATGCTGTCCTCCATCCGGAGTGGCGAATACGACAACGCCTACCGCGCGGCGGAACAGCTGTTGTCGGCAGACAATTCCTTTGAAAACCGCGCCGCACTTGCCAACCTTGCCGCGACCGGTTATGTACAGCTTGACAAAACTGCCGATACGTCCGCGGGCGCACAGCAGGAAACGATTTCAAACCTGTACAGCGAATTGTATCAAGTGCAGGAGCAGTATTACAACGCGACCGAGGAACGGGAGCTGAAAACGCTGTCGGAGCAGATGCAGAAGATCGAGCAGGAAATTTCGGACACCCAGGCGGCAATGCTCCGCGAACCCGTCCGCCGCGCCATCAACTTCATCGAAACGACAACGCCCCTGTCCGACCGCAATACCGCCGCATACGCCATTGAGCTTTCCCAGCTGTATTTCCGCGCAGGCGACGAGGATACGGCATCGGAGCTTCTGCGCGAGCAGCTGACGGACACCTCAAACGGGAATGCGGTTTCATCCGCCGCAGAACCGGTCACAGCAAATCTCACATTCCTTGTGGAAAACTACCGCGAAGCCTCCGGTTACGGGCAGAGCGAGGCGCGCCGCACCATCTGGGATCGCATTGCCGACCTGCTCGGCATTCTGGAAACCGGCGGGTATAACTACGGCTACACTTACAGCGATGATTCCTATTATGATTTCGTTTTGGAAGTGCTGGCGCGGGTCTACCGCGGACTCAATATCCGCTCCATTGATGCAAGCGCGTACCCGACCGTGCGCGTAACCGTGAATGTTTCCTCCGACGACGGGGAAGCACTCAACATGAAAAAGAGCGATTTCACCGTGCTTGATATGGGCAATCCGGTCTCCGTGCGCATTGTCGATGCCAAGGATTTGGAAACCGACGAAGAAATGTCCGTCATCCTCGTCATCGACCGAAGCGGCAGTATGGGCGGCACGGCGATGGAAGACACGAAGAACGCCGTCATCAACTTCATCCGCAACGCGGACGACGGTCTGTCGCTCGGTGTCGTCGCGTTTGACTCGTCGGCAGAGCTGCTGTCGCCCCTCGGCACCGGTCGGACGGAAATGCTCCGCGCCGTGAACGCCATTGAAGCCGGCGGCGGAACGGACATCCAGTCGGGACTTTCCACAGCCTGTGAAGCGTTGTCCCACGGAACCGGACGGCGCACCGTCATTCTCCTCTCGGACGGCTCGGACGGCAATCCCGCCGCCATTGACGCGGTGCTGGAAACCCTGCGCGCGCAGAACGTCTGCGTGTATTCCATCGGATTCGGCGGCGCGGACAGCGATTATCTCGCCCACATCGCGGAGAGCACGGGCGGCAGATTCCTGTCGGCGGACAACTCGGCACTGCTTTCCGATATTTATTCTTCCATCGGCGAAACGATGGTCAACGACTATGTACTCGAATTTGAAGCCGAGACCGAGCCGGACATCTTTGCGCGGAATCTGCACATCGAGACGAACACGACGGGGTCCGTGACCGACGGCGACTACAACGTCGGCGTGTCGTATGAGGAGATTCTCGCCGAAGCCGAACGGGTACCGGCATATGACAGCTACCGTCAAACAGGCGGTTCGGCGTACAGCAAATAAGGGGGTGCGCATATGAAGAAAAACAAAAAGCCCGTACCGGAACAGCCGATGCCGGAAATGCCCGGCGGCACACCGGTCGGAGAACCCGTTTCCTTTGAAGAACGGGAACAGCAGCGAAAGACCGCCCGCTTGACGGGAGGATTTCTGCTCGTGCTCGCGGCGGTACTGGTACTGCTCGGCGCGTGGATGTTCATTATGACCCGCGGAACGCATCTGCTCCGGGTGTCGGCAACCACGGGACAGCTTTACCGCCAGTTCCCCGTGTTCCTCATCCTCGGCGCGGTCATCGCGTTAATCGCCGCTGTGATATTAAAAAAGAACCCGAAACCGCTCCCGCCACCGATGCCGCATCCGGCACCCGCACCCGATGCAAAGCCCGGCGAGATGCCGCCCCCTCCACCGCCGGAACCGCCGAGACCGGAGCCCCCGAGACCGGAAGTGCCGAGACCCGTTTCGCCGGAAGCGCCGCCCCCCGCACCCAAAAAGCGCTTCTGCACCAACTGCGGCGCGGAGTTGGGTGCTGCCGACCGCTTCTGCTTGAAATGCGGAACACCGGCAGACACTGCCCCGGTAGAACCTGCCCCGGCAGACACTGCCCCGGACAAGCCGCAGACACCGCCGCCGCCCGTCCCCCCGCAGGCGTAAGTGCAGACACGGATGAACATTCTGTACGTTTCCGCCGCCGCGGCGGGAGGACTGGTCATCGGATGCTTTCTCAATACCCTTGCCTACCGCCTGACGCGCTCCGCCGATGACAGCGACCGCAAACGGGAACAAAAGCTCGTCACCGGTTCCTGCTTCTGCCCCCACTGCGGACATACGCTTTCGCTCTGGGAGCAGATCCCCATCCTCGGCTACCTCATCCTCGGCGGCAAATGCCGCTGCTGTAAAAAGCCGATCGCGCTTCACTACCCGCTCACCGAGGGCGGATGTGCGGTGCTGTATGCCGTGCTCGCCGCCGTCGGGTATCCGCATACACTCCCCGTCACAGCTACGGGATTCGTCTTCTCCGTCCTCATCACCGGGCTTCTGGTGTATTTGCTCGGCGGGGACGTGCGGAGGATTCCCCTGCGCCGGTTGATCGGTGGGGGAGGATTGCTTTTGTGGTATCATTTATTGATTGCCGTGATACTGGGGATGGCGGGGATTGTGGGGATTGTGGAGTAAGGAGATAAAATCGGATAAATTGACATGATACAGAAAAGGTGCCGCATCGGATCCGGCACCTTTGGTGTTTTTGGGGCGATACTGTCAACTTTTCGATTCCTGTTTCTCACCCGCCCCTTGACATCCGCCCGATTTTATGATATAATCCAATCAGAAAAATAATTCCTCGGAGGTACCCACACCATGACCACCGCAGTTTACGATCTTCGGGCATATGGAATCGTCCCGGACACAAACGAAGATTCCGCCGCCGCTGTACAGGCATTTTTCGACACATTGGAATACGGCGAGGACGAGACCCATGTTCATTTTCCGAAGGGGACATACCGTATCTTCCGCCCCATCCGTATAAGAGGGGCAAAGCATCTGACACTCCACGGCAATTCGTCCACCGTTGTCGCGCATTTCGACCCGTGCGGGCCAATTTCGGAAAACAATGACGTGTTCTGCTTTGAGGACTGCGCCGACCTTACCGTCTGCGATTTCTTTTTTGACACAGACAATCCCATCGGCGCCGCGGGGACGGTCACGGCGATTGACTATGATGCCAGCACGGTCGATATGCGCATAGACGGGGAATTTCCCGTCACGGGGCGGGAGCATTTCTGCGGAACGAACAGCTTTGACGAAAAAGGCTCGCCCGATTACGCGATGGCGACGTATCACAACACGCCCACAGAACAACAATGGACTGCTCCCGACGGAACGATAGGAATGCGGCTCGTCGGCCTTGACTATGATGTCATCGGAGAGCATATGGTGCGCATGAAGCTGGGCGGCGGTAAAATTTCGCCGAAGCTCCACACAGGACACCGTATCAACGTCCGATATGAGATTTACGGCAACTCGATCTTCAATTTCAGCTCCTGTCGGGACGTCACGCTGGAAAATATTGTCATTTATTCCGCCGCAAGCTTTGGCGCGACCATCCGTCCACGCTCGGAAAACTTTACCTTTGACAATTTCTGCATCCGCGTTCCCGACACCTCGACCCGCCTGAAAGCCGCCAACGCCGACGGCATCCACGCGCTGGGTCTTGCGGGAAAGCTGACCCTGCGCCACTGCAACATGGAAGGCATGGGCGACGATACGCTGAACATCCACGGCACGGCGGGCGGCATCCATGCACTTGACCCTGAAAACAAGACCGTGACGATGATTTGTCCGCGCCGCCATGAGGTGCATCCGCTTCCCGCACGGTGGGCAGAGCCGGGTGACACAATCTACGTTTACGACTCGGAGACGTTTTTACAGAAAGGCACGTTCCGGGTGGAGCGTGTCGATGCGGATACGGAAACGGGCGCCATCCGCGCGGTGTACCGGGAGGAGAGCGGAACATTTTCCGTCGGGGACACCCTTGCAAACGCGGAATATTTTGCTGCTTTGCACATTGATTCCTGCTGTGTCCGCAATACCCGTGCGCGCGGTTTTCTCGTCCAGACACATAACGTGCTGATTGAAAACAGCCACATCAGCGGAATGTCGCTCGCGGCACTGCTGTTTGCCCCGGACATCCGCGTTTGGTGGGAGGTCGGCCCGTGCCGCAATGTCGAAATCCGGAACAACATCATCGAACACTGCGCCCACATCGAAAGCGGCGCAAACCAGGGCGCTGTCATCTTCAAGGCGTGCCACGACGGCAACACCGCCGGCTATCCTGCCGGCGTCCACGAAAACATCCATATCCACGGCAACCGCTTCCGCGACATCCCGCAGAGCGCCATCTACGTCTCCTCCGCCAAAGGCGTGCGCATTGAGGGCAATGTCTTTGAGCACTGCTGCTACGCGCCCTGTGACCGCGCGGAATATGCAAAGTATGATATTGTTGCGGTGAATTGTGAGGATGTGGAGATCGGGGAGAATGTTTCCGACCGGGGTGTGGAAACATTGGCATATGTGAAGTAACTTTCGGAACGTTTAAAAAAATAAAGCGTTATGCACCGCGATTCAGGTATCCTTTCAAGGAAACGAAAAAACGCGGTGCATACTATTTTATGCTTTCTGAAATTTGAAGAACAGATGCCGGATGTTACTGCAGGGGTGTCCACAGCAGTACGAGAGATTTTCTGATCTGCGGGAAGCAGATTGCTTCCCCTGCAAAATCACGGGAAGAGCGTTTGCAGCCCTTGTGTCTGCGGCACGGACAGTTTGTGTGCTTTGCAAGGAACGGGGGTCGCGTGTGCGAAACAATTACAGTCTTTCAAAAGTGAGAAAATCTTATTTGATTTCCACATCCCGCACGCAAAGCACTCCATCCTCCACCGTAAACTTCACCTCTACCCCCGCATACTCCATCCCGTAAACCCGTTCCGGGTCATCCTGATACGATGGGCGGGGATCCTCGGAGAGGATCGCACGGATGGCATCGCGGTCAGAGGGTGGAATCTTTTCAAGGAGTGCGGGCGGAATGTCGACTTCCAGCGCGTAGGACTTTTTCTCGTCGGCGAAGCCGCCGGCGGCATCCGGGTGGCTGTCGGTAAAGGGCAGATAGGGCTTTATGTCGAAGATCGGCGTACCGTCGAGCAGGTCTGCACCGCGGACGTGGAGAATAGGACCGCGGTCGGCGGTCATCTCCACGGATTCGAGCTTCACGGAAGACAGTCCGATGGCATTCGGGCGGTAGGGGGAACGGGTGGCAAAAACACCCATGCGCGTGTTTCCGCCCAATCTCGGCGGGCGCACCGTCGGCGACCATGTGCCGTCTTCGCGGACAGCCTTGGAAAACTGCCAGATGAGCCACAGATGGGAATATCCGTCCATTCCGCGCACCGCATCCGGATTGCGGTATTCCGGCTCAAACACAATCTCCGCCGGAATTGTTTCCGCCAGTCCGCTCTGGCGCGGAATGCCGAATTTACTTTTGAACGGTGTGCGGATGTGCGCGATGATGCGCAGGGTGTAGGTTTCGGTCATGATATGGGGGAGTCATCCCTTTTCCTTTTGTAAATTACAGATCATGCACATCCCGCTCCACAACGGCTTTCCGCAATGCGGGCGACAGGCGGCCGAAGTATTCGGAGTAGCCGCCGACGCGGACGATGAGGTCGGCGTGGTTTTCGGGGTGTTCAAGGGCATCGAGCAGCTCTTCGGGACTTGTGACTGTGACCTGCACCTGAAGACCGCCTTTTTCAAAATACCCCTCGACAAGGGCACGGAGCATGGCGGGATTTTCTGCGATGCGTTTGGCGATGGTCAGATTGAGGACGGTCATACCCATTGCAAGGTGCTGCGGCAGGCGCGCGGCGGAGGAGAGCATCGCGGTCGGGCCTTTTTTCGCTTTTCCGCGCAGAGCGGCAACGGAGTCGCAGGTCGGTTCACCCGCTTTTCTGCCGTCCGGCGTGGGACCGACGTTCCGCCCGGTCATCTCATAGCGCAGGAACTGATGCTCGGTGATGGTGAACGCATCAATGAACCCATCGCGCGGGCGGTTTTTGTACACCATATAAATGCGCTCGGTATAGTCTGCCGCCATGCGGTCGACGTTTTCGTCGTCCACACCGAAGCACGGGCAGGATTTCAGAATGGCGATGAAACTGTCATCTTCTTTGGAGAGATTTTCAAGAAATTCTTCGGGCGTGAAGCGCTTCTGGTCAAAGACGAGTGTCTTTATCGCGGAGAGGGCATCGAAGACGTTGACAAGACCGCTGTCGGAGTTCATCGTCCAGGTATAGCGTGCGCCGCCGGCGGTGTAATCCTTGCCCCGGTCAATGCAGTCGTCCACAAACAGTGTGCGCATGGGGTTGGGCAGATGCTCCTCACAATAATGGTACCGCGCGGAGATGCGGTCGAGCATTTCGTCAATACCGCGGCAGGTATAGGCGCACAGTCCTTCATAAAATTCTTCAAAGGATGCGGCGGAGCAAAGGTGTTCCTTCATATACTCGTCCAGCGCGGCAAGCAGGTTGAAGTCGTCGTCCGTTCCGCCCGCGCGGGTCAGCCCTTCCAGATTGGTCTCCGTACAACCGGCACCGCAGAACAGTCTGAGTTCCTCCTCCGGAATCTGCGGCAGGTAAGCGTGGATCATGTCGTGGATGCCTTTGTCATTGTAGAACGAAGGATTCGTGCTTCCCGTACAGAGCATCTCGGAAGCGATGTTCCAGAGATGTTCGGGCATTTCGCGCGTAATGCGCAGTTCCAGCAAAGGACGCCGCTTTCCGGCAACGGCGCGGAGTGCCTGCTCGGTGATCGCATTGTAATCGGGGCCGAGGGTACACGACCAGCGTTCTGTCTGGTCGATGTTGTCATACAGCTGTGCGATGACCGCCGTCAGATCCTCTCCGTTGTAAAGATGCGCCAGCCCCATGTCGAGACAGCCGAGATTGTCGCATCCATCCAGGAAGAAAACGAGGTTCCACGAGATAAGCCCCTCATAATAGGTACGCGCGGGCATCATCGGAACGTGCTCAACTGCCGCGCAGAGTTCTTCGGGCGCATCCGTTGTGCGCAGATATGCGGCACAGCGTGCAAGGAAATTCTCAATGGAATCAATTAAGAGAATCATGCCGTCTCGGAAGTCGGCATCGCCCTTTGTATGCTTTGCGCGTTCGCGGTAGGAGGCAAGACCTTCCTTTATCACGCGGTGATAATTCGGGGAGCCGTGCACCCATCCGCCCGGCCAGTGGTGTGCCTGGAAGAAGGCTTCCATCTCTGCATACGCATCCATTGCGCCGTCGAGACCGGAGTCCTCGCATTTCTTGCGCAGAGCCTGAATGTCGCAGGCATAAGTCATTGCATAATCGGGATGCACCAGCTGACGGGAAAAGTCCCCGTACAGATAATCCGGCCCGTGAGGGTAAATAAGATCCCCCGGTTTCCATTCGGTCGGGGTCTTGGCATCATACCATGCCGCATATGCCGCACACTGCCGGTAAAAGAGACTGCGCCCTTTATCGGCAAGCAGTCCCGCGGCGTAAGGCTCACCGAGTTTTTGGAACAGTTCACTTGAAGTCATTGTTTTGTGTGCGATATGGAGGAAATTTCATATCGCTGTCCTTTCCCGCTGAAAGCGTTTTTATTCTATTCGGATTATATCACAATTTGATGGGAATGTCAATAGCAGCGGGGAAATCTGTTGTGAAAAAAGTGATAGTAAACCGGAATAAAATATTGACAAAAGAAGAAACGCGTGGTATAATAGAGGGGAGAGATGAGCATAAAGGCGACGATGAGCGGTATCGTATTGTGTAATGCGATTACAATGATTTTGTAGGGGCGGCAATTTGCCGCCCGGTGATCTGAAAATCTTTCGCACCATTGAAAGGTTTACCATATGTCACCGCGTAGCGGTGACGGTCACCATTGCACGGTGACCGCGGGCGGCAGGTTGCCGCCCCTACACAATACGAGGTACACCATCCTTTATGTCGGAGATTACTTTCAATCTCCCCAAAATTCCCACCCCGGAGGTAACGACCATGTATACACCCGATCCTGCACCCGAAAAGAAAAACCGGTGTTCCTCGCACATCATGCCGCGGCGCATCGTGCGGTTTTTTCCGTGGCTGTGTGTGGAATCCCTTGTCCTGTACGTCCTGTTCAAAATTACCGCCGTTGTGTGGAGAACGCTTGCGTACAATTTCCCCGTGCCGCTTGTCATCTATCTTTTGCTGGTCTGTACAATGGCGGCGTTTCCGGCACTGTGGGAAAGTCTGCGGCTGTCGCGGGATGTGACCGTGCGCGGGGATTTCATGGCGTCCACGGCGGACGGCAGCTATGACAAGAAAGCGGAAAGCCGGATGCTTCTTCACTGTGACGAACTGTGGAACGACACGGCTGTCGTCGCGGTTCTGTATCTGATTTGTCTTCTGTACGCCTTGTTCCGGGTCTGGTTCAATTATATGACGAATGCGTATTTCACATATGAGGAATCCATGATGCTGTTCCGAAATGCCCTGATCGTCAACGTGCTGTTCTATTTCCCGTTCGTCGGAATGTACGCGTTCTGGCATCACAGGCTGACCTTGCGCGTACATACGAAATGGAATGCTGACAGGATGCGCATCGCAGGCGAAGTGACGGCGGAGCGGAAGGCATATATGTGAGGGGGTAGGGGCGTTGGTGTAACGCCGGCAACATAAGGGCGACGATGTTGATATTATCTGGCACTGTGCGATTCCAATGATTTTGTAGGGGAGGCAACATGGTTTCGCCTGCGAAACCTTTCGCCCGCCGTCACCGTGCAACGCGGTGACATATTGGAAAATCTTTCAATGGTGCGAGAGATTTACAAATCACCGGGAGCCTAATAGGCTCCCCTGCAAAATCCCGGAAACGCACAGCGTAAAACAATATCGCCATCGCCATTCCAACATATCTCAAAATATCAACCGGGGTGTTGCACCAATGTACAACACCCCCATCTTTTTATTTTCTCCGATCTTCTCCCTCAAGACACCCGAAGAATCCGCCGCCGAAATATGCGCCGTTTTCGATGTCGCCGTCGATGTTGCCCTGCATGATGCCGTTGACGGCACCGCGGAAATCGCCGCTGACGTTACCGGTCATGTCGCCGTCGATGCGGCCGGAGAAGTCACCGCCGATGTTGCCGGTCATGTCGCCCTTGACCCAGCCGGAAAGGTCGCCGTCCACGTCGCCCGCACAGCCGCCGTCCACCATGCCGCGGAGGTCGCCGCCGACGTTGCCCATCACGGAGCCGTGGACGTAACCGTTCAGGTCTCCCTCGATGTTGCCGTCCACGTTGCCCGTGACCGAGCCGTTCAGGTCGCCCTCGACCGTCGCTTTCACGCTTCCGCCGACCGAGCCGTTCAAGTCACCCTCGATGTTGCACAGGATGTCGCCGAGCACCTTGCCGTTTAAATCGCCCTGGCAGATAAATGCAAGATCGCCGTGAATGGTGCCGTTGATGTCGCCCTCGATGGCGGCGTTTTTGTCAACCGTGCCGATGACACCGTTTAAGTCACCCTCGATTCTGCCCGTCATGATGCCGGAAAGGCGGCCGTTCAGGTCGCCGGTCAGAACGCCCTCTAAAAATCCGTCCACCTTGCCGTTGAGGTCGCCGTCAACCGTTCCGCGGATGCTGCCGCCGACCGTGCCACCTAAATCGCCGTTGATGTTTCCCACAACATCCGTGCCGACAGAGCCGTTCATATCTCCGTCAATGTCGCCGGTCAGTCTTCCGCCGATTGCGCCGTAGAAGTCGCCCGCGATATTGCCGTCAAAGTTCCCCGTGACGGTGAAATCCATGTCTCCGTCAAGGTCGCCCGACCAGTCGCCCTCGAAGATGCCGTTTTCGGGGATGCGGGGATCACGGTCGTCGTCACGGTTCATGTTGACTGTGACGTTCGGAACAGCGGGGTCAAGATTGACCGTAATACCTTGCGCACCGGAATCAAGGTCGATGCGGATACCGGGTGCAGCGTCTGCTGTCTGTGCCGGTTTGCCCTGACCGGCATTTCCCTCTGCAATGCCGCCGACACAACCGCGCACGTCACCGTGTACGCTTTTGACCGTTCCGCTGATGAAACCGATCAGATCACCCCGGACACTGCCGCCGACGTCACCGTCAATGTTTCCAATCACGTCACCGTAAATATCGCCCGTTACGTTTCCGCCGATTTGACCTATGACGTCACACTTGATACAGCCGAGCACGTCGCCGCGGATTTCTCCGATTACGTCGCCGTTGATGTCGTTTTTGACCGAACCGCCTACCTGACCGAGTACGTCTCCGTGAACGCCGCGGCAGATGTCGCCGCCGATACGCCCGATCACATCCTGTCCGACCCAGCCCAGAACACTGCCGTCCACCTGACCGAGAATGTCCCCGTGGACATTGCCCGTGATGTCGCCTGTCACATGGGAGAGAACGTCGCCCTTGACCGTGCCTTGAAGCGAGCCGCGGATGTCGAAATCAAGGTCACCGTCGATGTCGCCGTAATAGTCGCCGGCGGTGTTGCTGCAGGTGTTATCGGCACAGGCGCTGTCAGTACGGGTGCTATTGGGGTCATTTTCGGTGGGATCCGCATCCGGCTTTGGACGAGAACCCTGATACCCGCCGATGCGGCCCAGCACCGCGCCGTGAACCGTTCCGCCGACACCGCCGTCGATGAGACCGAGCACACCGCCGCCGACGTCACCCGTGACATGACCCGAAATGTGGCCGAGCACGTCCCGTCGGATGTCGCCGTACACCGCGCCGCCGATTCTGCCCATGACACTGCCGCCGATGCTGCCCATCACGTCCCCGGAGATCATGCCGAGCAGGTCGCCCGAAATTTCGCCGTTCATGTTCTCCGAGATCATGCCCATGACGGAACCCTCGATGTTGCCGTTGAAGTTCCCCGTGATGTGGGATAAGAGTGAGCCGTGGAGCGTGCCGTTGAAGTCGCCGTGGATGTCGAAATCCAGGTCGCCTGTGAAGTCGCCGTCATAGTCGCCCTCATGCGCGGGCTTTTTCCCGAACGTCACGGTATTGCCGTTCATACGGATGGTGTTTCCGGCGGTCTTCATCGCGTTCTGCGCACTTTTCAGCGCACCGTTCACGGCGTCGGAAATGGTTTTCCCAAGACCGGAAAGCTTGGAGAGTTCGGACAGTCCCGACAGTCCGGACAGATCGATGCCGTTCACCGTCTCTTGTGCCGTCCGGCGCGCTTCCGCGCCCATTTTCCGTGCTTCCTCACCCATCCGGCGCGCTTCCTCGCCGAATGCTTTCCATGCGTCCCCAGTGGATGACGTGTCCCCAGTGGATGACGTGTCCCCGGTGACTTCTTCCACCGCATCTCCTGCGGCTTCGGATGCCGCTTCTTTTGCTTCTGCTTCTGCGGCGAGCACATCGTATTCCGCTTCGTGTTCTTCGACCCTGCGGGCGAGCGCGTCGTAATATGCTTCGTTTTCTTCTGCCTTTTTTGCGGGGTCGGCGGAATCTGTTTCTCCGTTTTCCGCGTTCTGCATTCCGGCGATCAGTTCCTCCGCTTCTTCGGGGGTCAGCTTTCCCGCTTCCACCAGTCCGAGAATTTTCAGGAGCTGTTCCTTGTCGCTGTATTTTTCGCCCATATCAGTCGTCCTCCTCACATTCCTCTAAAAGCTCCAGCGCATCCGCGGAGGTAATTTCTTTTTTCGCCAGTTTGTCTAAAATCTCCTTTTTCGTCAGCTTCTGCGGCTGTTCTTTTCCGTAGCCGAGCGCCGTGAGAAGATTGTCCAGATTGTTGCGTACGGTGGGGTAGGAAATGCCCATCTCGCGCTCAATGTCCTTGATGGAGCCGCGGTTCTTGATGAAAATCTCCAGAAACGCGAGATTCTGCGGGTCAAGCGAGCAGAATCTGCACGGCGCAAAGCTGCCGGACAGCTCACTCTCACAGGTATCGCATTTCAGCCGCGTAACGTGCATTGTCCCGCCGCAGATCATGCACTTTCCGGGGGCTTTGTATTCTGCCATATGTTTATCCGTCCTTTATTGGGTGTAGTTATCATTGTACAACGATGGGAGAAAACGGGGGTGTTTCTCCTCTTGGTTAATATTATACAGCAGAAACTTGATTTTGTCAATAGGGAGATTAAAAAAATTTATGTTTATTTTGATTTTATTTATTTTTTAGGGTGAGAAATTTAAGGTTGGCGGGTATGTCCGTCTCCCGGAAGAGAGCTTCATGTGCGAATATCCTTATGCTCCCCCATTCCCCAAAAATAAAAAAACCGGCAGGCATCCACTCCCGGACACCTGCCGCATAGAAATCCTATTTATTCCATTTCCGCTTCCGCGACGCGCACGACAAGATTCTTGCCATACGGATAGCCGGTCGCGTTGAACGTGAGAGTTTCCCCGTCCTGGGTAAAGGACAGCTGCTCATCGCAGTCCGTCCAGCGCAGGGACTTGACCTTGCCCTTGACGCCGGAGAAGGTCTTTTCGCCGACACCGCCGCCCTCGACGGTGACGTTTGCATCGCCGACGATACCGAGGTCGTGGACGTAGAACCAGGTCTTTTTGCTGTCCGCTGTGGAGAGAGCAAAGTTTTTACCGACACCGGAAATGCCGCACGGCTTGCCCTCATAGATGCCGTTGCCGGTCATGCGGATCCAGTCGCCGATGCCGCGCAGGAGCGCTTCCTGTAAAAGCGGGATCTCGCCCTCGCCGGTCGGGCCGATGTTGAGCAGATAGTTTGCGCCGACCTTTCTGCACGCGCAGAGCGTTTCGATCAGGTGCGCCAAGGACTTATAGTTGACGTCCGCGTAGCCGTAGCCCCAGTGCGCGTTGATGGTCTGGCACATTTCCGCCGCCATGTACTTGGGCATTCCCTCCCGGTCAAGCGGCGTGGGACGGCCCTGTTCAAAGGTCACGGAGTCAAGCTCGATGTTGCCCATCTCGCCGCGGTGGGAAAGGCCGGTGTTGTTGACGATGATGGCATCCGGCTGGTGACGGCGGATGACCTTGTAAAGCGCATCCTCCTCCCAGTCCTCGTTCGGTTTCGACCAGTTGCCGTCGAACCACAGACCGCCGATCTTGCCGTATTCGGAGCAAAGGATCTCAACGGAATCGCGCAGGTACTGCAAATACGCCTTGAAATCGCTGTTGAAGCGCGGGTCGTACCAGTCCAGGGTCGTGTGGTAGAAGAACGGCACGATACCGACATCGTTGCACGCATCCACATATTCGCGGATGAGGTCGCGCCCGACCGGGCTGTGCGGTGCATCGTAGGTGTTCAGACCCTTGGTGTCAAAGAGGGAAAAGCCCTCATGATGCCGCGTGGTCAGCGTGATGTACTTCGCGCCCGCCGCCTTTGCGACTTCTGCGATCTTGTGTGCATCGAACTTCGATGCGGTGAAGGTCTGCTGGAGCTTCTGGTACTCCTCTCCGGGAATCTTGCGGACATTCTGGATCCACTCTCCCTGTCCCATCTGGGAATACAGTCCCCAATGAATGAACATACCAAAGCCGAATTTTTCAAACGCGGCGACACGTTTTTCCGGTACCGGAATTGCCATAATCGTTGTTTCCTTTCGAGCCTGCGGAGCGGTGCGCTCCGGATTTTTTTCTTTGTCTATATTGTATCACGGTTTTGCTCGTATGTCAAGAGGGAATGCTTTCGGGAAAGCGAAGAAAGCCTTTTTTACGATTCCTTGAAAGGAATGCGAACTTTCCGGCGCGCGGAATGTGTTTCGCACGGCGATTTTGGTATCCTTGAAAACAACCTGAATCGCGTGTGCATAAAGTTTCCGGCTTTCCAAAGCTTTGAAAACTTTCCCGAATGTCTACATATTCCCACAGTATTGCGGGAATACTTTTCCCAGAACACGATGTTCTGAATCCAAAAAAAGTGAGGAAAAACAGATGCCCAAAAACCGGGAAGAAAAACGCAGAAACATCAATAAAATCGTCTCCGACGTAACAGCGGCGTACCGCGATACCGGAAATTCCACTGACCCGGAGGGAATGTACACCGGTGTCGTGCAGAGCGGGACGATGGGGACGGGAATACCGGAAATTTTTTCCGCCGCGGAAATGGCACCGACTTCTGCCGTGGACGGCGGAAAAGTTTACCGTTCCGTGGAGGAGCTTCAGCTCGAACGCGACCGGTATGCGCCGCAGCAGGATGCGGATGATCTGTAAATGCGCACCGGATTCTGCGCCGGCGCCCCTTGCCGGCATCCGGCAAGCCGGCTGGGTTACAGAGTGTTTTCGAGAATATCCGCAATGCGCCGGCAGGCGAGGCCGTCCCCGTAGGGGTTGGATGCGTGGCTCATGCGGTCGTAGACGGCTTTGTCTTCCAGCAGTTCTTTGAAGGAGTTGTAGATCGTCTCCTCCTCCGTGCCGACGAGCTTCAGGGTGCCGGCTTTGATGCCCTCGGGGCGTTCCGTGGTGTCGCGCATGACGAGCACGGGCTTGCCCAGCGACGGTGCTTCCTCCTGAATACCGCCGGAGTCGGTCAGGATGAGGTACGAGCGGGCAAGGAAGTTGTGGAAATCAAGCACGTCAAGCGGCTCAATGATATGGATGCGGTCGCAGTCGCCGAGATACGCCGCCGCGGCTTCTCTGACAACAGGATTCATGTGGATGGGATAAATTGCCTTGACATCGGGATGCTCGTCGATGATGCGGCGGATGGCACGGAACATATGGTGCATCGGCTCACCGAGATTTTCCCGTCTGTGCGCCGTGATGGTGATGAGCCGGCTGCCCTCGGCCCAGTCCAGCTCCGGATGCGTATAAGTTTCGCGCACGGTCGTTTTCAGCGCGTCGATGGCAGTGTTGCCCGTGACGTGGATGGTGGACGGATCCTTGCCCTCGCGGAGCAGATTGTCCCGCGACAGCTCCGTCGGCGCGAAATTGTATTTTGCGATGATGGAGACCGCCTGCCGGTTGAATTCCTCCGGATACGGGGAATGGATGTTGTACGTCCGCAGTCCCGCCTCGACGTGTCCGACGGGGATCTGCAGATAGAAGCACGCAAGCGCGGTGACGAACGTGGTGGAGGTATCTCCGTGCACCAGAACGACGTCGGGACGCTCCTTTTCCAGCACCGCCCGGATGCGGTCGAGAATGTTTGTCGTGACGTCGAACAGCGTCTGGCGGTCTTTCATGATGGACAGATCGTAGTCCGGCGTGACATGGAACGCTTCCAACACCATATCGAGCATCTGCCGGTGCTGTCCCGTCACGCAGACGACGGTTTCCAGGTTTTTACGTTCCTTTAAGGTATTGACAAGCGGACACATCTTGATTGCCTCCGGCCGCGTGCCGAAGACGAGCATGACTTTTTTCATTTTTGTGGGTTGTCCTTTCTGTGATTTTGGGGGGATATATTATATGTTGTAACGTTGAATGTTTTCTTTGGTAAGAATACAGGGTGGCGGCTTCCTTCCTCACCTCTCAAAAATCCAATACCCCTCAAGCTCATCGAGCGTTCCGAACGAGTATCCCTCCCCGCGGAGATATTCGATGATCCACGGGAGAACGGCGACCGTTTCGTCGGAGGTGTCGTGCAGGAGCATGATCTTTGGCCAGGCGGGGGCGGCTTCGCAGTTGTCAAGGGAAGAAACGGTTGCCGCCATCAGGTATTCTTCCATTGTCTGCGACTCCGTTTTCCCCCCGGGATAGCGGTCGTTGTCGGCAAACGTCCAGTCAAAAACCCGGTATCCCGCATCCGTCACCGCCCAGAAGATCTCTTCAAAGCGGTTGTCGTCCATATAATAGGTCGTGGAGCCGCCGGGGAAGCGGAAAACGACGGTCTCGGGCGCGGCTCCGGTCGCCTTTTCGACGGTCTTCTTCCAGGATTCGATTTCGTCAAGCACGGTCTCCGCCGACTGATAAAGGTTGTTGTAATCGTGGGAATAGGAATGGCACGCAAGCAGGTGGCCGCCGTCGGAGATCGCTTTTGTGCGTTCTGGATAAACGGCGGTATACATACCGAGCGTGAAAAATGTGGCTTTCACGTCGTACTCGGAAAGAATTTCCAGAACCTTGTCCGTCCCGGCGCACGGGCCGTCGTCAAAGGTCAGGTAAACGCGCTTTTCATCGAGGGCTGTGACGTTGACGATCGGGCGGACACCAAGACTGACGACCAGCTCCACCGGATGCGACGGTTTTACGGAATACGCATCCGCACCGACCTCACCGTAAAAGCGCACGGAGAGGACGATTCCGGCATTCGCTGTACGGGAATATTCCTCTGTGACTGTAAAGGTGAGCGCCGCATCACAGAGAATCTGCTCCGCCTCCGTCCGGGTCATGCCGCGGAGCTTGGGGATGGAGATAATAGTTTCCGTATTTTGGGGGGCGGCAGTTTCTTCGGGGATTTCTGCGGGGAGTTCAGTCGTGGCAGATTCTGCCGTGACGGGTTCTGTCGCTTCGTTTTCTGTGAAAACAGTTTCTGTGGAAACGGTTTCTGTGGAAACGGTTTCTGCTTCCGTGCGTGCGGTCTCTGTTTCGGCTGAATCGGTGATGGGGGAAACGGTCACGCTGTCATGCGCCGCCGCGCAAAATTCCGCTTCGGGAGATTCCCCCGGTGTACCGGTGCCGGTGCAGGAGAAAAACATTGCGGCAAGCATCGCGGCGAGCGCGGCGGTGAGACGATTTTTGTACATCATACGTTATTCGCAATACATTTCCACGCCGCCGAGAATGTAGAGGTCTCCCGCGATCTTCCAGCCGTTGGTGTTGCACAGTCTTGCGTAGGAGGCGCAGAAGTCTTCCATTTTGTTTTCCTTTTCGGAGAGAACCAGTCCGCCAACGTCGTCGTAGGTGCCGATCTGGTTGACCGTGGCTTTGGAGAGGAACGTCAGTCCCTCGCAGAGCATTTCGCCGTCCACATAGACATCATAGGTGTTTTCCAGCGTATGGATGTGAACGGAAATGTTCGTGAATTCCTCCGTGCTGACCGACACGCCGAACTTCTGGCTCTTTCTACCGGAAATACCCGGGATGGAGAGTTCAAAGGTCGCGGGGTCAAGGGACAGGAGCGTTTCGCCGTAAACGACGGTATTGCCGTTTGTGTCCTTTGGGGTATAGAAGCTGGTCAGGCGGACAAGGTCGGTCGTGACGCCCTTGTAGTCGTCCTCGTGCGCGACAGCCATTAAGTCAAGCGACACGACGAGATCGCGGCCCTTGTATTCTTCATACGCATAGCGATCCATGTTCTGCGCGCCGGAGGCGGGCTTGACGTCGATGCAGATGTTTGCCTGCTTGGAGGCGTTGTTCGGGTTGCCGCATCCGGTAAACAGCACCGCGCGGTCGCCGGTGGATTCATCCAGCGTGATCTGCTTCAGATTCATGTCGCTGTGGACTTCGTTGCCGTCGTAAAGGACGAAGCTGCCGACACCGGTGTAGTCGGTAGAACTGGTCGTGGTAATAAACCCGTCGGCATTGGCGGACAGTGCGCCGTCAAAGTTGCAGGAGAAGAGATAATCCCCGGCGGAAGCGGCACCCTCGTCAATCGTTTCGCCCTCGGGGAGAATGATGGAGGCAAAGGGGATCGCGCTCATGTTGTTCTTGTACCGTGTGCCGCCCTCGTTTAAAAGCACGGTGATGCTCTTTGGGAGAATCAGCGGATTTGCGTTTGCGGTGCCGTCGGAAAGGGTGTCCTTTGTGACGTCCTCATAGGAATCAAATGCACTTGTGAACGGTGTGATGAACGCATTTGCGGGAACATTCAGGTTTTCGATCGTCACTGTCTGCGGCAGATAGAGCTCGTAGCCGAAATCGTGGTTGTACCATGCGCCGTTGAAGATGGCGAAACGCGTGGTGTTCGGTCGCTTCATCGTGACGTTGCGGATGATAACATCGCCTGCGAACATCGAACCGTAGTCCTCGCGCAGGTTGATGATATAGGTATCGTAGAAATCGGAATCCTCAATGCGCACCGTGCCGTGACCGATGACGTTGATGCGCTCCATCGTGCAGTCGCGGATGGTGACATTGTACACACCGGAATGCGCGTCGAAGCGCGCGATGGTACAGCCGATCATGCTGATGTTGCGGCAGTAGTTCGTACCCATGCACCCCTGGGAGATGAGATTGCCGCTCTCGTCAAAGAGGTTGGTCTGGATGCAGTTTTGGTAGGTGACGTTGTTGTTGAGGGAGCCTAAAAATTCGTAGCTGCCGAGCAGGACGCGCTGTCCGCTGTCGTTTACAAAATACGAATCGTTGTGGCACATGATCTCACAGTCCTCGATGCGCACATCCGAGCACAGTGTGATGTTGAAAAAGCCGCCGTATGCCGCACGGTAGTCCTTTTCCTGCACAACGGTGTGCTTGAGCCCTGTGACCGTGACGTTGGAGCGGGTGATGTTGATGTTCCGCGCAACGGAAATGTACTTGTCGGGGTTGATCTCGTTTGCATACGTCGTGAACGTGCCGCCGCGGAGCGTGATGGGCGTTTCACCGACCGGAATGGCATAACACTTGTCAACCGTTGGATAGTCCCATGTGACAGGCGTGGAGGGGTCGATCGAGCCGTCCGCAGAAACGAGCAGGATCTCCTGCTGGGATGCGCCGTCGTTGGCGTTCGCGCCGTAGCGGATGTAGTGCTTGATCTCATCGCACCGGATGTAGACAAGGCAGTCCACGCCGGGCGCGGTGCCGAGATTTTCCGCACCCTGTGCAAGGGATGACACGGAAAGGTCGATGCGTTCAAGCGACGGCTCCACGGAAAAGACGGAAACACCCGCCGCATAATGATTTTCGTCCTGAATGCCGCGGTCGTCGATGATAAACGACGCGCCTGTCCAGTCGGTGTCGGTCTGCACGGTGATGGGGGTCGTGGCAAGTCCCAAGTAATAGGTCTTGCCCGCGGTCGCGGAAACGGGAAGTCCTTTCGCGTTCGCCGCGTAATGTGCTTTCAGAATGGCGTTGTAGTCGTCCGTCACACCGTCACCGACGGCACCGTAGTCCTCGTAATAAATGACGGACGGCTCGTCGGTCTGTGGGACTGCCGTTTCCGCGGCGGTTCCGGTTTCATCGTCGCCACCGCTCTCACCTGTGCATGAAGCCATTGTCAGCGGCAGAAGCAGGGCAAGGGAGGAGAGGAGCAGGGTTTTCAGAAGTTTCATTGGGTGGAGGTCTCCTTTGGAGTGTATATTTTTTGGGGGGTTACGATTTTGAGACAGGAGGGGATGTCGATTTAAGGGCGACGGCGTAAACCGAAATCGCACAGCGAAACAATATCATCGTCGCCTTTCTTCCAACCTCACTTCCCCCAATTCCACATCCCCAACCGCCATTTCCCGCCGCGGAATGCAAAAACGGTGATTCCGCAGTTGTCGCAGGAAAAGGCAGACTTGTCGATGCGGTTCGATTCGGGAGAGGGAAGCGACGGGTCGGACAGCTCTCCGCCGATGAGCAGATCAAGGGAGGCGTGGATCATGCCGCCGTGACAGAACGCGGCGATGCGGTCGCCATCTCCGTTCAGAATGTCCGCAAAAAACTGGCGGATGCGGTCGCAGAACGCGGAATAATTTTCGCCGCCCCAGGCGGTGAAGTCCATGTCCTGCTTTGCGCGCAGATACGGCGCACCGTATTCTTTTTTGCAGTTGGCGACAAGGCGGCCGGCAAGCGTACCGACGTTCACCTCGCGGATGAGGGGAGAGGGCTCGGACGGAAGCTCCGGGAGCGCGGTTTCCTTTGTCTGCACGGCGCGGATGAGGTCGCTTGTATATACTTTGTCAAACGTCAGACCGGCGCGGCGGATGCGTTCCCCCGCAAGACGGGCGTCTTCGTACCCTTTTGCGGTCAGCGATACCTGCGCCCAACCGGCGTGCGCGCCGGCAAGATTTGCCTCACTCTGCCCGTGGCGGATAAAATACAGCGTTTTTTCTGCCATCAGTCCTCGTCCCCCGTGACAAGACGGATGATGCTCCATACGCCGACCGCAGACGATACGGCGATGACGGACAGCATGGCGGCGGTGGAGAGCATATGCTTTCTGTGCATATGGCGGGCAAGTGCGGAATAGTCGGGGGCGATGCTGGCCGCGGGCGGCGGGCAGTCGGCGGGACGGATGCCCTCGGCGACATGGTATCCTGCGTACAGCTGCCGGCAGTCGGGGCACGCGCGCAGATGGGTGCGCACAAGATTTCTCGTGTCATCGCTGGCGAAGCCGTCCTTGTAAACGGCGACAAGATCCATGATGACATCACAGCTGACATCACAATTTATATTCATCTTTTAACTCCTCAAACAGCATTTTTTTTGCACGGTGGTATATGACCTTGGCGGAATTTTCGCTGATCTTCAACGCCGCGGCGACCTCGGCAAACGGCAGGTCGGCGTACAGCCGCAGCATGACGACATCCCGGTATTTTTCGGGGATTTTGTCAAGTAAACGCCGCACCGATTCCTGCACGGCGTGGCGTTCCGCCACCTCTTCGGGACTGTCCGCCGCATCCGCACAGACGGCATCCGCGAGCAGATCCAGATTGATGGCGCCCAGCTGCAGACGGTTCTTGCGCAGGTATGTATAGAAAACGTGCTTTGCGATCGACGCAAGCCATGTGAACAGCTCGCTGTCCCCGCGGAACCGGTAAAACGACGTGAACGCCTGTAAAAACGTCTCCTGCGTCAGCTCCTCCGCCGTGCTTTCGTCCTTGCACAGACGGTACAGAAACGCATACACGCGCGGAAAGTATTCCGTGTAGATCATCTCAAAGGAATCCAAGGGAGGGCAGTGCTCCTTTCTTTGGGTTTTTATCCTTTTATTATACAGGATACCGCCCCCGATTGCAAGGAAAACATGAAAAGATTCTGAAAATAATTTGTGAACGGGAAATAACGAAGCCGAAAAAGTGGGGGAAACAGTATGGTTTTTCAGTCTTTAACCGAAAAACTTCCGGAAATATCGGGACTTTTCGGGTTCGAGTGCAAATGATTTTGCAATTAAAGAACCGTTTTTTTCTCCACTGAAAAATTTTTTCAAATTTTTTTGGAAATCCTGTAACCTTTTCCCATCTTCCCGCTACATACCATACAGAACCGAATGAAAACGGAAATGTGCATAAGGGTATTGCACGAAAGAAAGGAGATAGCTTCCGCACGGCGAAATCCGCCCGGCGAAAGTTATAGTCACAATCATGAGCTTTATGATACGCGGAACGGGTATGTACGTTCCGGAAAAGGTCGTGACCAACGACGACCTGGCACAGCTGGTGGACACCAACGACGAATGGATACAGAAACGGGTTGGCATCAAAGAACGCCGCATTGCGGTGACGGAAACGACCGCCGACATGGGATACGAAGCGGCAAAAGCCGCGCTTGACAATGCGGGCATCTCCCCGGATGAGCTTGACCTCATTCTCGGTGCGACGGTCAGCGGCGACGACATTTCCCCCTCCCTTGCCTGCATGGTACAGAACAAGCTGGGTGCGACCTGTCTTGCCTATGACGTGAACGCCGCCTGCTCGGCATTCCTGTTTCTCCTGGAAACGGCGGCGGGATATTTTGCACGCGGTGCAAAGAACGTGCTTGTCGTCGGCGCGGAGCGTATGAGCCGCATCGTGGACTGGTCGGACCGCGGAACGTGCGTTATTTTCGGCGACGGTGCGGGTGCCTGCGTTCTCTCCGCCGGTGACAACTACCACGACTCCATCTTCACCGTCCGCGGCGGTGACGACGTCATCAAGATCCCCGCGGCTCCCGGAAAGTCTCCGTTCTGGCAAGGTGAAACGCCCGAGCCCTTTGTCCGCATGAACGGTCAGGAGACCTTTAAATACGCCGTCACGGCGATCGCAAACGACGTCAACGCACTGCTGGAACGCAACAATCTGACCCTTGACGACATCCGCTGGATCGTTCCGCATCAGGCAAACTACCGCATCATCGAATCTGCCTCCAAGCGCGGCGGCATTCCAATGGAGAAATTTTACCTCAACATCGACCGTTTCGGCAACACCTCCTCCGCATCCGTTCCGATTGCGCTCGACGAATTGAATCGTGCGGGAAAGCTTGACCGCGGCGATAAGATCATTCTGACCGCGTTCGGCGGCGGACTGGCAAATGCGGCGTGTCTGTTGACGTGGTAAACATACCTTGTGACGTATGATGCCAAACATCGGAACGGAAGCGTGCTTCCCCTACAGATGCATTAAAACGTTGCATCCAAATTAACACCCATTCCGATACACCCTGTATCTGAATATATAAAACCGAAACCAACAAAAATTCTTAAAAATTGAAAGAGGAACCCAAAATGACAAACGAAATGATTCTTGAAAAGCTCGCAGCCATCATCGCAGAAAAGATCGACTCCGATCCCGCCGACATCAAGGCAGAGACCACCTTTGAGGAGCTGGGTGTTGACTCTCTCGACATCACCGACATCGCCATGAGCATTGAAGACGAATTCGGCTTTGAAGTCGAAGTTGACCAGAAGCTCGTCACCGTTGGCGACCTCGTTGCTCTCGTTGCAGCACACGAATAAGAACATTCCAAGAGAACGACAGCCATGCTGAAAACGAAAATCACCGAACTTTTTTCCATCACCTACCCGATTTTCCAGGGCGGTATGGCATGGATCGCCGACGGGAAGCTTGCCGCGGCAGTCTCGGAGGGCGGAGGACTGGGTATCATTTCCGCCATGAACGCAAACGGCGATTATCTACGGGAGCAGATTGCCATTGCCCGCAGTCTCACCGACAAGCCGTTCGGCGTGAACATCATGCTGATGAGCCCGTTTGCCGATGAAGTCGCGGCAATCGCGGCGGAAGAGAAAGTCGCCGTCGTCACAACGGGCGCCGGCTCTCCCGTCAAGTACATGGAGCAGTGGATCGCGGCAGGAATCAAAGTGGTTCCCGTCGTCGCATCCGTTGCCATGGCGCAGAAGGTCGCGCGTGCGGGCGCATCTGCCGTCGTTGCCGAGGGACAGGAATCCGGCGGTCACATCGGCGAGCTGACCACGATGGCACTCGTTCCGCAGGTCGTCGATGCCGTTGACATTCCCGTGCTTGCCGCGGGCGGCATTGCGGACGGACGCGGACTTGCGGCATCGCTTGCACTCGGTGCCGAGGGTGTCCAGATGGGCACACGGTTCCTGGTCGCAAACGAATGCGGCGTGCATCAAAATTACAAGGAAATGGTGCTGAAAGCCACCGACACCTCCACCATTGCGACCGGCCGCCGGTTCGGCGGTTCCACCTGCCGTCAGCTGAAAAACAATTTCAGCCGTAATTTCTCGAAGTTCGAGTTCTCCGCCGAAGCAACCGCAGATGCAGTCAACGCACTCGGTGTGGGCGCACTGCGCCGTGCGGCAGTGGAGGGCGATACCAAAGAGGGATGCTTCCTTGCGGGACAGATTTCGGGTCTTGTGAATCGGGAGCAGCCCGCGGCAGACATTCTGCGCGAGGTCGCAGAGGAAGCGGAAACGATTCTGAAAGGAGCGGCAAAATGGCTCGGATAGCTTTCGTATTCTCCGGTCAGGGCGCACAGCACCCCGGCATGGGAGAAGATTTCTACAACAACTCTGAAAGTGCAAAGGCACTGTTTGATGCGGCGGAAGAACTCCGTCCCGGCACGAAGGAAACCTGCTTTTCCGGCCCTGAGGATGCGCTGAAACAGACGGCAAACACCCAGCCGTGTCTGTACCTTGCAGACCTGTCGGCGGCGCTTGCCCTTGACGAAGCGGGCATCAAAGCCGATGCCGTCGCAGGATTTTCGCTCGGCGAACTTCCGGCACTTGCCTATGCGGGTGCATTCACAAAGGAAACCGGCTTTGCCGTCACGAAAAAACGCGGCGAGCTGATGGGCGCGGTCTCCACGCCCGATACTGCCATGTATGCGGTCCTGAAGCTGGAAAACAGCGTGGTCGAGGACATCTGCTCCCACTACGCACACGTTACCCCCGTCAACTACAATGCCCCCGGTCAGCTGGTCATCTCCGGCGACAAGGCGGAGCTGGACGAAGCCGCAAAGGAAGTCAAAGCCGCAGGCGGCCGCGCACTCCCTCTGGCAGTTTCCGGCGCGTTCCATTCCCCTTATATGAACGAACCGGCAGAAGCGTTCTCAGCGTATCTCGATACCGTGGACGCAAACGCACCGGCAATTCCCGTATATGCAAACTATACCGCAAAGCCGTATGAGGGCGCGGTCAAGGACACCCTTTCCGTGCAGATGAACCACCCGGTGCGCTGGGAGCAGACGGTGCGGAACATGGTTTCGGACGGCATCAGCGTTTTCATTGAATGCGGTGTCGGCAATACGCTTACAAAGCTCATCTCCAAGATTGCACCGGACACAAAGGTCTTCAAGTGCGAAACGATGGAAGAGATCGCGGCGATCAAAGCGGCACTCTCGGAGGAAGAACCGGCATGAATCTGAATTTACAGGGTCAGACCGCCGTTGTCACCGGCGGAAGCCGCGGCATCGGATATGCCGTCTGTGAAGCACTTGCGGACGAGGGATGCAACATCGCCATTCTCTACGCTTCCAACACGGAAAAAGCGGAAGCGGCGGCAGCGGCATTCGCCGAAAAAGGCGTAAAAGCCAAAGCCTACCTCTGTCACGTCGAAAACGAAGAGGATGCGGCAAACACCGTCAAGGCGGTAAAAGAAGAATTCGGCCGCATCGACATCCTTGTCAACAACGCGGGCATCACGCGCGACAAGCTGGTCAACGGCATGAAGGAAGCGGATTTCTGCGATGTCATCGACGTCAATCTGAAAGGCGCGTTCCATATGATCAAAAACATCTATCCCCTGATGGCAAAACAGCGCGCGGGCAGAATCATCAATGTCAGCTCCATTTCCGGTCTGATGGGCAACGCGGGTCAGGTCAACTATTCCGCATCCAAGGCGGGTCTCATCGGCATGACCAAGTCCGTCGCAAAGGAGCTTGCGCCCCGCGGCATCACCTGCAACGCCATCGCCCCCGGCTTTGTCTCCACCGACATGACCGAGAAGTTTGCAGAGGATGAAAGCGTTCTCTCCGCGATTCCGCTCCGCCGTATGGGCAAGCCCGAGGAGGTCGGCGCACTCGCGGCGTATCTCTGCTCCCCCGGGGCGGCATTCATCACAGGCGAGGTCATCCGCATCGACGGCGGAATGGCGATGTAACTCCCCTCATCGCGCATCTGCGCCACCTCCCTACGTTTTTCCATTTCTCAGAAAGGATCTTTTAGTACACATGAACAGAGTAGTCATTACCGGTATGGGTGCCGTTACACCGATCGGAAATTCGGTTTCCGCGTATTGGGATGCCCTGAAAAACGGCGTCTGCGGCATCGACACCATTACCTTGTTTGACGTATCCGAAAGCAAATTCACGCTTGCGGCAGAGGTCAAGGATTTTGACCCCGCGGCAGTTCTCGATAAAAACACGGCGAGAAGAACCGACCGTTATACGCAGTTTGCGCTTGCGGCGGCAGAAGAAGCCGTGAAGATGAGCGGTCTTGATGCCGCCGAGGGCGGCAACATCGATGCAGAGGCGTTCGGCGTTTACATGGGTTCGGGCATTGGCGGTTTCAGCACACTGTGTGCTGAACATGAAGCGATGCTGAACGGCGGCACGAGAAAGGTGTCCTCCCTCTTCATCCCGAAGATGATCTCCAACATCGCGGCGGGCAATGTCGCCATCAAGTACAACGCCAAGGGTCCGAACATGGCACACGCCACCGCCTGTGCAACGGCTTCCACCGCCATCGGCGAAGCGTACCGCGCCATTCTCCACGGCTATGCGACTGCCATGATCTGCGGCGGTGCGGAAGCATCCATCAATCAGCTTGCGGTCGCCGGCTTCGGCAATATGTCCGCACTGTCTGCCGCAACGGATAAAAACGCCGCATCCATTCCCTTTGACAGCCGCAGAAACGGCTTCGTCATGGGCGAGGGCGCGGGTGTTCTGGTGCTGGAATCCTTGGAGCACGCAAAGGCGCGCGGGGCGAACATCATCGCCGAGGTCGTCGGCTACGGCGCAACGTGCGATGCCCATCATGTCACCGCACCCGATCCCGAGGGCGCACAGGTCGCCCGTGCCATTCGTCTGGCACTGCCCGAAACCGTCCCGGCACCCGAGACCATCTACCTCAACGCCCACGGTACGAGTACGCCCTTAAACGACAAGACCGAAACGGCGGCGTTCAAGCGCGCGTTCGGCGAGGATGCAAAGAAGATCCACATCTCCTCCACCAAGTCCATGACCGGTCATATGCTCGGCGCGGCAGGCGGTGCAGAGGCGATTGCGGCAGTCCTTGCGCTGACGAACGACTTAATCCCCCCGACCATCCACTACGAATCCCCCGACCCCGAATGCGACCTTGACTATACCCCGAACACCGCGTGTGCGACGGAGGTCAAGCTTGCACTGTCCACCAATCTCGGCTTCGGCGGTCACAATGCGTGCCTTGCCTTTGCAAAGTATACGGACTGAAATGAGGACGGCACGATGAACAAAGAAGAACTGATGGAATATCTTCCCCACCGGGGAAATATGCTTCTGATCGATGAAGCGGAGGTCGTCACCGACGAAAACGGGGAACGCGCCGCGTGTGCAAAGAAGACCTTTTCGGGAGATGAGTGGTTTCTGGACGGACATTTCCCCGGAAACCCGATCGTTCCGGGTGTCATCCAGTGCGAGATTCTCGCACAGACGGTCTGCGTGCTCATCGATCTGCGCGGACGGGACGTCACGCCGTTTTTCACCGGTATGGAAAAGGTGCGCTGGAAGCGTCCGGTCAAGCCCGGGGAAACGCTGGAAACGAAATGCATCATTACCCGTTCCAAAAAGCCGTTTTATTTTGCAAAGGGCGAGGGCAGGGTAGGCGGCGAGCTTGCCGTATCTGCCGAGTTTTCGTTTGCAATCATGGAAAAGCAGGAGAATCAATAACGTATGCCAACACTGGAATCACTGATCGATAAAGTAAAAGCCGCCGTTACACCGGAGGTCATTGCCTGCACGGCGTGCAAGGCGGAATTTCCCAAAAAACAGCTGAAAAAGGCGAACATGGTCTGCCCCGCCTGCGGAAAGCATCTGCGCATGGATGCGCGTGCGCGCATCGCGGCAACGGTGGACGCGGGCAGCTTTACGGAGCTTTGCACGGGACTGAAAAGCGAGGACTTTTTCTCGTTCCCCGGTTACGCCGACAAGCTGGACAAAGCGGCAAAGGCGACCGGAGAAGAAGAAGCGGTCGTCTGCGGCGCGGCAAAGATCGGCGGGGAGGACTGCGCGGTATTCGTCATGGATTCCGGATTCATCATGGCGAGCATGGGCTCCGTCGTCGGCGAAAAGATCACGCGCCTGTTTGAATACGCGACGGAACACAGTCTGCCCGTCATCGGCTTCACCGCCTCCGGCGGCGCCAGAATGCAGGAGGGTATCGTGTCCCTGATGCAGATGGCAAAGGTTTCGGGTGCGGTCAAGCAGCACTCCAACGCAGGAAATCTCTACATCACCGTTCTCTGCGACCCGACCACGGGCGGCGTGACGGCAAGCTTTGCGATGCAGGGCGATATTCTCATAGCGGAACCCGGTGCGCTCATCGGCTTTGCCGGCCGCCGTGTTGTGGAGCAGACGACAAAGTCCAAGCTTCCCGACAATTTCCAGAAAGCAGAGTTCCTTTTGGAGCACGGCTTCATTGATGCCATCGTTGAGAGAAACGATCTGCCCGCGGCACTCGGTAATCTCTTAAAGCTGCACAAAAAGCAGACGGAAATCGCGTAAAAGGAGGAAAATGTCATGACAGCATACGAAAAACTGAAAGCCGCACGCGGCAGCCGCAGACCGACAGGCGCCGCTTATGTGGACGGCATTTTCCACGACTGTATGGAGCTGCACGGCGACCGGCGTTTTGGCGACGATGCGGCGATCGTCGGCGGCATCGGTTGGCTTGACGACCAGCCCGTCACCTATATCGCCATCGACCGCGGCACGGACATTCAGTCCCGCATGGCAAAGAACTTCGGCTGTCCGAAGCCCGAGGGCTACCGCAAGGGTCTGCGCCTGATGAAGCAGGCGGAGAAGTTCGGCCGTCCCGTCATCTGTTTTGTCGATACGCAGGGTGCGTTCTGCGGCGCGGATGCCGAGGAGCGCGGACAGGGACAGGCGATCGCGGAAAGCATCATGGAAATGATGAACCTGCGCGTTCCGGTCATCTCCATCGTCATCGGCGAGGGCGGTTCCGGCGGCGCACTGGCTCTGGCAAGTGCCAACCGCGTCTATATGCTTGAAAACGCCGTCTATTCCGTCATCAGCCCCGAGGGATGCGCAAGCATTCTGTGGAAGGATGCCGCAAAGGTCGAGGACGCGGCGGAAGTATTGCACATCACCGCCGACGACATGAAGAATCTCGGTGTCGCCGAGGACGTCATCAAAGAGGATTTCAACGATTTCCCCACGATGTGCCAAGGCATCCGCGAGACCCTCAAAAACGACCTTGCCAATATGCAGCAGATGTCCCCCGAGCAGCTGCAGCAGAACCGCTACGAGCGCTTCCGCAAGTTCGGGATTTACGGGGAGCGGGCATAAGCATGGATTTGCTGTCAGCGGAGACGCTTTTCGGAGGATCCTCCGGGGATACGTCTTTTTAAGATAGATACAGAGAGAAGCAGCAGGACATTTCGCCTGAAAAGCGGAGTGTCCTGCTGAATTTTGGTTAAGCGTGGGAAAGTTATTCCTGCAAACTTTCACTTCTCACGCTTCACGATTCCATATTACTTATCCCTTGTCTCTGTCCATGTTCCGGCACGCGGGAGAAGACGGGTGCGGATTGCTTCAAATTCCGATGCGGCAGAAGCGTCAACACGGAGCGCATCGAAGACTGGCTCTGCCATTGCGTCCAGCACTTCGCGGGCGTTGTTTGCCTCGGTGTTGGACGATACCGTGTCGCCGTTGTCGGAAAGTCCGCGGAACAGAAGCGATGTATGGAGCACGTCACCGCCGGTGCAATAATCCAGAAACGCAAGTGCGGAATCCGCCGCCCGGCGCAGATGGGACAGTGCCACAGAGAAATGCCCTTTTTCCGCTTCCCACCGCGCAAGACACAGATGCGCATCCTGCACATCGTTGTGGAAAAATCCGTAGTCGCCGTCCTCATAAAAGAGTGCAAGGAGGCAAAGGACCTTTTCGTACCGCTGTGCCATTTCCGCCGAGGTATAGAACGGTGTTCCCGCCGTGGTCGTGAAATTGCGCATCATGCGGCGGCGGATGTAGTGGAGAACATCAAAAAGCAGCTCCTGCTCGTACCGAATCGCTTCGTCACCCGTGTAAAGCGTGGGGAGCACGAAATTCCGCGCGTCCGCCATGTCGGGAAGACGGGAAAGCATTTCTCTTGCACGGGCAAGGTCTCCCTCCTCCGCATAATAGCGGGCAAGTGCGGAAACAGCGGGATAGCGGATGCGGTCGTCGGTGCAGTTTGCGAGAATACGTTCATTGCGTTTGGCGCACAGGGTGCGTTCCTCCTCTGCACGGGCGGGCGCATATTTTCCCTGCGCGATGCAGACGAGAACGGAGTAGTTCAGGGCGCACATGATCTCAAAATCGTCTGGATACCGCGCAAGTGCCGCAGAGAAGGCTTCTACCGCCGCCATGTGCTCCCCGTTCTGTGCCAGCAGCTGCGCCGCGGAAAACGTGTCATCGCGCACCCGCCGGCGTTCTTCCTCCCGGATGCCGAGCAGCTCGTCTGCCGAAATGTGAAAATAGTGGCACAGCGCCGGTATCTGCGAAATGTCGGGCGACGTCCGGTCGCATTCCCACCCGGAAACGGCTTTCGCCGTCAGCCCGAGCGCCTCCGCAAGCTCCTCCTGTGTCAGATCCCGCGCCCTGCGCAGGTTCCGGATCCTTGTTCCGATTGTCATGGTTCATTCCATCCTTTCAAAAGAGACGTTTGGTCGTCGTGCAGTTCTGCACAGAGAACCGCATTGCAGCAAAGGTGATCATCTTTGTGATACTATTTTACCATGCCACCCCGAAAAAAACAAGGAACCGTTTGCGGAGAACAAGGAAAGCGGGGAGAGAGTATTACTTCAGTTTCCCGCCTGGTTTCCCAAAGATTCCAGTGCCTTGTCGATGGCGCGGGAGGCTTTTTTGGTATTCTTTTCGATGGCGGACGCAAAGTCGGGCTTTTTGTTGCGGAAGCAGTCCATGAAGATATTACGGATGTCCACCATCCAGACCGTGTCGCCGAGGTCGATGCTGCGGTTCTGCATCACAAGATCGAGCATCCGGACGGAGGTCTCGTCGCGGAGGTATTTATTCTGAATGGCATCTTCGTACAGCGCGGGGATGACATAATTTTTTGTTTCCACCGCAAGCGCTTCCATGATGACACTGGTGCGTTCCGGATTTTCGGTGCAGTACAGCGGAACATTGATCCAGCCGTCAATCAGGCGGGAATAGTATTCTTTCTGCGTTTCGTCATACTTCGGAAGCGGAACCAGACCGAAATCATGCTCCATATCGCGCAGAATGCTGAGACTGCCGAAGCCGTTGAACATGAACAGTGCATGATCCTGTGCATACATCAGATTCGCCGCTCTCCGGTTAGCTTCATCGTATCCCACGGAAAGGAACGCATCGTAGCACATCCCGTCCGCTGCCCAGTAGTCGTAGACCTTGCCGAGAAGCGTGATCAGCCGCTCGTTGCTCGCCGCGGTGAAGACCGGAATGCCGTCCTGCTTTTCCACCGTCTTGATTCCGGAGGAGACCCAGGTACACGGCAGAATCTGGTCATGCACACTGATGATGCCGAAGCGGTCGGTTTCCAGCGTATACTTCCCGTCGTTGTCGAGATCGGAAATGGCTTCCTGTGCCATCTCGAACAGTGCGTCATACGTCCATGTGCCGTTGTCCACCATGTCATACGGGGAATCCAGTCCGAGATCGCCAATGATCTGCTTGTTGAAGATGACCGCATAGGTACTTTCAAATGCCGAGATACATTCATCGCTGTACGCAAAAATCAGCGTATCGTTGATAGTCAGCTCTTCATTGACATAATGGATGTACCAGTCCTGCGTGATGTCGAGATACGGCAGCTCGGAAACGGGCAGAATGTACCCCTCCAGTGCCATCGAAAACGCATCGCGCATGATCAGGCGGCAGAGGTCAAAGTCATTGCTTGCCGCAAGGGCACTGGTGCGGAACGTATCGGTCATATCCATATAAGTATCGACATAGGTGTCCTCAAAGTCGATGTTGTACCGTTCTTCCAGAATGGCATTGCGCTTGTAATACGCATCGTTGACAACGTCGCCGTCCTCTTTTTCCATTGCGACCGGATAATCCTCCACCGTGACACAGCGGAAGACATATCCCTCATAGTCGGCATCGGGAAGATAATCGGCGGTATACAGGGCGCTGTCCGTCGCTGCTTCTGCGGCAGAGGACACTGCCGGTGCTGTTGTTTCCCCTGCTGTCCCGATGTCGTCTTCCCCTTGACAGGAGGCAAGCAGTGCCGCTGTCAGAAGAAGATACGGAAGAAGCTGGATTCCGTTCTGTTTCATACACATTTCTCCTCTCCATTTATGGTAATTCTGCCGGTAAAGGCGTTGGTGTTGACCTGCGGCATGACCGGCGCACCGTTGTAGGTCATATTTTCAATCCGGATGCGGTCAAAGGTGTGGGTCTCATCGGCACCGGTGAAGCTGACAACAGGATTCGGCATTCCCTCATCCGCGTATACGGCGATGTCGCGGTAGGTGATGTCGTACACATTGCCGTAAATGCCGTCGTTTGACCATCTGCCGCAGTACATCCAGCCCTTGATGACGTCGCACATCCATGGTGTGTCAGCGGGCGCATAAACCATGTCGTCGCTCTGCTGATAGACCGGCGCGCGGTCATATTTGGAATATTCGACGCGGATGTTGTCGTAGAGGACATTGTGGATGACCGCACGGTCGCCGCTCTGGATGCGCATCGCACCCTGGTCGGAATGGATGATGTCGCAGTTGCGGTAGACAAGATTCGTGTATTCGTCGGCAACGGTCTCCGCACCGATCTCCAATGCACCGCCCCAGTCGCACCAGAGAACGCAGTTTTCGATGATGAAATTCTGCAGGTTCATATGCTCATACGGCGGAAGCGCTTTCTGATTTTTGTAACCGTCCGACATTTCCCGCAGGCGCAGACCCTTAAAGACAATGACGTCGTCGAAATTGCGCAGGAAACAGCCGTCCACACGGACGTTCTGACAGTTCACGAAATCGAAACCGTCGGAATTGTACCGCCACATCCCAATGGCTTTCAGATTGCGGAAATGCAGATTGATACAGTTGAACGAGGTGATCGTCCACCAGCTCGCATCGCGCAGGATGATGCCATCAATGGTGACGTTTTCACACCGGACAAGGTTGACAATGCCGTCTTCCTCCCAGTGGAGCGGAACATGGCGTTCCATTTTCGAGTAGTCGAGAATGCCGCGGCCCTCGATGCGGATGTCCGTTTCGTCATATGCCTGAATCGCACCGTAGACGACGGCACCCGCCGCGAGATAGACCCGGTCGCCGCTGTGCAGACGCAGATTGCCGACCTCATGGATGCCGGGCGCAAAATAATGGGTATAGTCCGACGGGTCGACCGGCTTTGCAGGTGCGTTTGCAAAGATGTGCAGGTTGTGATGGCGGCCGTTTACCTCAACGGAATACTGTCCCGGCCGACGGACGGTGAAATATGCCGTCTTCCCGTTTTCGTCCGTTTCCACGGAAATTTCCGCCGAGCGGGGGCGGACGGTGATGTCGTGGATCTCCGTCTCTGCGGTCACGGCAATATCCACGGGCGCGGACATATCAAATGTCAGAAACGGCGCAAGCTCGGACTGCTCCACGGGTCTCTGCTGTCCCGGCCATTCCCGGTTGAAGGACATGGCGGAGACACGCGCTGCGTGAAGCGGAACCGGTTTTCCGTCCACGGTCACGGAAAGCTTGTCGTAGACCGGCGCTCCGGCGGGAATGTCCGGCACGTCCGCCGGTGTGAGCAGACCCGCTTTGCTGACAGCGGAAAAGATCGCATCGGCGATTGCCTGCATTCCCTCATCAGACGGATGCGCGGCGACCCCGGCGTGTTCAAACTGCCCGACGGCCTGATATGCTGTCTTGTGCAGATGGGAAAGGGACACCCAGACGGCACCCGTCCGTTCTGCCGCGGCGGAGAGCAGGGCTTCCATGCGGTCGTTCTGCCAGAACGGCCCGACGGCAAAGACAGCGGCACCCTGTGCGGCAAACCGTCCGAGCAGCTTCTCGTAAGCTGCGGTAAAGGCTTCCGTTTTTTCCCCGGGCACATTCTCCGAGATGCGCAGAACGGCGATATCCGGGCGGAATGCGAGGTCTTCGCGGAAATAATCGGCTCCGGCATCGCCGGTTCCGGCGGTGCTGTCTATGAGAGCGGGGTCACGCTCAAAGTCCGCAACGTTGCGTTCCCGCAGAACGACGTGCTTTCCGGCCTCTCCGAGTCGGGCGGCGAGACGGTGGACAAAGTCCGTTTCCCTTGTGCTTGCCGCCATACCCCAGTCGCCGTGCCAGCCGATGCCGGGGGCGGGTGCATGATGGGTGATGGAATTTCCGAGTATCAGGAGTTTCATTTGGATTCCTTCCTTTCGCGCGGTATCCGGTTACAGATACAGCGTATAATTTTCCCGTGTGATGATTTCCGGTTTGGAGAAGATCTGCGCCGCCGGTGCGGGATGCCCGGTACACAGCGCATACATCCCGCAGAGTGCTTCATACGCCTGCGCCTGCGGATTCTGGTAGATGACCGCCGTCAGCGTTCCGTCGAGCAGATACGGGATCATGCGGTCATATAAGTCGGAGGCGACAATCTTCACGCGGCCGGGTGCATTGCGGCGGACGTATTCCAATACCGGAACGCAGATACCCGACGTCAGGTAGATGCACTGGGCATCGGGGCAGGCGGCAAAGGCGGTTTTGCAGGCCTCTTCCAGGGTCTCCTCGGTCAGCGCTTCCTCCATGTGCCGGACGGTGAGTCCGTACCGCGCCGCCGTTTCTCGGAACCGTGCGACCAGATGCCCGTGTGTCCAGTATTCAAGCGAACCGCTGAAAATGAGGGTGTTTCCGTTTGTTTTCGGCAGGGAGAGCAGATACGCTGCCATCGCCGCCGCGGCATCGGTGTTGTTGACGCTGGCAAAATCCAGATGCCCCGGAAGATCGAAGTTGACTGCCGCCATGCGCACACCGCGTGCGCGAAAACGGTCCATCAGTGCCGGCAGATCCCGGTCAAACGCCGAAATCACGATCCCGTCCGCGCCGCGTGCAAGACAGCGTTCGATTGCCGCCTCGATCTTCGCACCGCTGCCGTCGCGGTATGGGTATGTATTGACGGTCTCGTACAGACACACGAGCTTGTAGGCGGAGAGCTGTCCTTCCGCGCGCGAAAAGCCGGAAAGAAGTTCGTTTGTAAAATACTGCGGCTCCCGTCCCGTGATGATCCCGATGGTGACCGGCTTCTGCGACAGCCGCGATGCGCCCTCATTGCGCGTATAGCCCATCTGCTGTGCCGTTTGGAGGATTTTTTCCCGTTTTTCCGGATTCATCTTGTAATCTGCCTTGAATGCGCGGCTGACCTCGGAAACCGACATTCCGAGATGCTCCGCAATGGAATACATGGATACCGTGTTTTTCATATATAAGGGGTATGTGCTCCTTTTATGAATTTCTATGATTTGTGACAATTCGCAACCGATTGCGGATTGCTTTGATTGTATTATACCACAACACGCAACCGGTTGTCAATAGGGAAATGAATATTTTTAAAAAAAATGAAAAATTTCCACAAGAAAAGGACATCCCGCCTGTAAAACGGAATGTCCTGCTGTTTTTTTCAAGTGAAGAGTGAGGAGGTGAGGTAAGGAAACTTTTCTCCCTGCGGTCGAAAAGTGATTTGTTTGTAATTTTCGTTTGCGGAACGTAAGGGAAGCGGGGAAAGAGTGAAGAAACGAAAGTGAAGAAGCGGAAATTATAACAATTATTTTTCGCCCGTCGGGCGAAAAGTTACCTTACCGAATCTTGTCAATATAAATGGACAAATTAAAGAGTTAATTTTTGAAAACATTCATTAGGAGTAAGGTATCCAATACCGGAATGAAGCCGATCAGAGTTGTAGTAAAGTTCAAAGTATTGAACCAAAGCTCTGCTTGCTT
>JAFUPC010000122.1 GCA_017481495.1 Clostridia bacterium | reverse complement strand
GTGGGGGTTCCGGGTTTGACTGCGGGGATTCCGGGAGAGTTGCGGCGGGGATATTAGGAAGTGCTCCGGGTATCGGGACGGCTTCAGCGGTGAGGGAGCAGAGAAAACGGCCGTCGGTCTCGCAGCTGAACAGGGTCAAAAATTCCGTGCGGGAGGCGCGGATCCAGGTGCCGCATCCCATCGGCTCTCCGCAGACGGGACAGACACGGCGGAGATTCCGCGCGGCATTGAGGGCATCGCCCGGTGTTCTGTAAAGAGTGGGGGCGATGTGCGGTGCATCATCCGGTGTAGCACCCGGCGTATCGGCAGGACCGGCGGGATGTTCCCGGCGGACGGCATCGGCGGAGTTGATGGCATCCGGGGATTCTGCGGACTTCGTGGAACCTGCGGATTTCGTAGCGTCTGCGAGTCCTGAGGCGGAAGAAGAACGGGTTCCCTGTGCGGTTCTGGCGAACAGGGGGGCGATGAGGGACGGGGCTTCCCCGGCGAAATGCGCGGCGATACGGGCGGTGTCCTCGGCATCGGACAGTGCGTTGTGGCGGCCGGCACCGGTGTTTTCCAGACCGAGCACGGACAGAAGCGATGCCAGACCCGGATACGGCTGACGGATGTCCGCAGCGCGGCAGAGAATGGGCTGGAGATCCCGCATCGGCGGGAGCAGCTTTGCGGCATTTTCCGCTGTGTATCCGCCCTTGACACGCAGATTCTGCAATAGTGCCGCGCGGTCGGCGGAACCCCAGGTACAGATGACGGGCGGAAGTCCCGGTTCGGTTTCGGTCAGAGCGGTGATACAACTGCCATCCTGCATCCCGGTTGTGTCCCGGTCAGGGGATACACACACAAACGCCCGGAACGCGCTGAGGAACGTCCGGAAATCGGGTGCTTTTGCGAGGTCCGTGCGGTCAAGGCGGAGTGCATTCAGAATCACGGGATGGACAAATTCGGGGTCAAGGGGGCGGATGAGCATATAGAATCGGTCGAGAACCGTTCCTGTTTCGTCGATGCGGACGGCACCGGCGGATAAAATTTCATTGAAATACTGAAAATGCGAGCCGTGCGGGTGCGGCGTGACGCACCATTCAAAGTCGGCGATAATACATTGCTTCATGCGATAACATCCTTGAAATACAGAATTCCTGATATAATATATAATATATCATATCATGTTTTCGCTAAAATGTCAAGAAAAATGCGTTTGTTTATACGGAGTTCACAAGTTTGTTATATGATGGAAACAACAAATCGAAAAAAGGAGAAAACCGATGAAAGATCCGTATGCCACACTCGGTGTGAAGCGTGATGCCGGAGAGGAGGAAATCACCGCCGCCTACCGTGCGCTTGCAAAAAAATATCATCCGGACCTCAACCCAGACGACAAAGAAGCCGCCGCGCGGATGCGGGATGTCAACGAAGCCTACACCTATCTGCGGGAGCATGATGCGGCTTTTGCGCAGAACGGTGCCAACGCTGACGGCGCACGGCAGACCCGTTCCGGTTATTCCGCGTATGGGAAGACCGATTCCTCCGGATACTGGCGCGAATACACGCAGGAGGAAACGGAGAACAGCCGGTACCGGTTCGTGCGGGAAGCGCTGTCCGGCGGCGAATATCAGCGGGCACTGATGCTGTTGTCCGGCACGTCAGCGCGTGACGGAATGTGGTATTATCTGGCGGCTTGTGCGCACAACGGAACGGGAAACCGCGTGCTTGCCCTGCATTACGCGAAAACCGCGGCGGAGCTGGAGCCGTACCGGGAAGAATTTGAGCTTCTGTATGAAGAACTGCGCGGGGAGATTTCCGGCGACCGGGAAAAAGCGGCGCGGCGCGCGGCGGTGTTGGATACCGTGAAGCGGGTGTTATTGTTGTTCTGCGCGCTCGGCATGGTGGGAAGTGTGATTTTTCAGGCGTGCGTGATGGGGTGAGGGAACCTATTGTTCTGAAAATGATTTTTACATAAAAAGAGTGCGCTGTTTCACGTGAAACGAAAAGCAAAGGTCTGCACAGAAATGCAGGCCTTTTTGTTTTAGAATGTGTTAAAGTTACACAATTTCGGAGGTGAAATCGGTATACTGGATCCACGATTTTCCGGGAATCCGGTAGATGATGCTGAATGCCGCACGGCCGGTCTTGTTTTCCAATTTCAGAAGAATCGTGTTCCGTCCGGCGCGGAACGGGATCTTGTAAAAATGCTTGTTTTCCAGCGTCCAGCATCCGCAGTCGTCGCTTCCGCCGACAAAGGTACCGTTGACCCACAGCCGGAACGGATTCTCGCATCCGATCGTCACGTCGACCTCGCGGTCCTCGGGGGAATCGAGATACCGGAACAGATACGACACTGCCGGGCCAGATGAGGAATACAGCTCTGCCGATTCAAAGTAGTCCTCGCAAATGGAAACCCGTTCCGGCATCAGACGGGCATCGGTGTCGTCCTTGGGAAGTGTACCGTCATTCTTTGCAAAAAAAGCGGTCTCGGCGGTGTGAGCGGTGGAAAGTTCTTCGATATAGTCGCGGCGGATGTCGGTGAAGCGGCTCAGATGATAGTCGCGCACGGGATCTTCCCACGGAAGGTCTTTGGGAAGCTCCATGTGCTGACCGTAGGGAATGTAGGGGGAAATGTGGGAAAGATCATAATTGTTTGCAAAAAACGGGCCGTAGCAGTACCAGATGTCCGCGCCGTTCAGACCGAATGAATACGGAATCTCCTCACCGCTGTCCGTACGCAGAAGCACAGCAATTGTGTTTGATTGTCCCAGTTTATGGCAGGTGGGTGCAATAACAAAGGACATAGAAACGGACACGGTGTCGCCCCGGGACAGGGAGAGCACGGTTTCGGCGGGGGTGCAGAGAATACCTTCCGGCGCGGACACGGAAAGCGTTCCATGAAAGTCTTCGTTTGCGAAAAGGCGCAGGGCGGCGGTTTTCGGTGCATCCGGGGTCAGAACGGGGTCTCCCATATAATCAACGTCCACGGACACCGCTTTTGGCACCGGTCGGTCGGTCGGAACAGGGGTATAAACAGGTTTGTCCGTGATCTGCACCGTGCCGGGAAGTGCATCGCACATCGTCATGCCGACGATGGCAACATCCCGTGCAAGCTCTGCGATGGAGCAGTCGGGACGGCGGAGATGGACGGTCGCCTTGATGCCGGTGTCGGTAAAGCCGTCCTCCGACAGAAGATAATCCGCGCCGCGCAGAATGCCGACAAGCGATGCCGCTGTTGCGCAGATGCAGTCGGTATCGTAGCCCATCGCACAGCCGAGCCGGATGGTCTCGCGCATATCGCCGCCGCCGAATAAAAGGGACAGCAGTGTGAAGCATAGATTTTGGTACAGATTCGTGCAGTCGGGATGACCGAAATGGCGGATGACAGCGCTTCGGATGAATTTCCAGCCGTGTCCCGCCTGCCAGAGCGATATCGTTTCCGAAAGCGCGCGGTAAAGCTTCGTGTCGTTTGGAATCAGAGAAAGCGCGTTTGTGAGCAGTGCGGGGATGTCGCCAACATCAGAGGAGAAAAACGCATTGGCTTCTGCGGCGCAGAGAAAATATTCCGCCCACACAGAGTCGGATTCATGGTCCATCTGTCCGTCCAGAAACACATAATGCTTTGCCTTTACCGGCTCGCCGGGGCAGATGCACGCCCAGATTTCGGAGCGGATGGGGCATCCCATGCCGTTTTTGTAAAATCGGTTGTTGAACGAACCGGAGACGGGCGGCAGGATGCCGCGGGCGTAATTTTTCATAAAATATGCGTATTCGCCGGGGCCGTAGGGTGTATTTTTGTAAAACGATTCTGCCAGATCCTCTTTGGTAAAGTGGATGCCCTTGTCCTCAATGACTTCAAGCCATAAAATCTGTAAATCCAGGTCGTCGTTGGGAAGTGTTGTGTGAAGGATCGCTTCGTCCAGCGGATAATCCAGCAGCTCCTTGCGCCCCTCCGCCGGGCCGCCGGCAGTCCCGCCGACGCATTTGCCGAGGAAACAGCCGTATACTTTATTATAATAATCGGAATAGGAAAGTGATTTCATGATGGTACCTTTCTTTTCGGGAATCTTCATTGAATGATTGGAAACAGTGGTGCTCTGTACCATTATTATACCGCATAATCAAAGGAAAATCAAGAGTGCGGGCATATTTACGAACATTCCCCCAAAAAACAGAGTACAATATCACCATGGAAATGCGTTTTCCGGAAACCTGCAACAAAAAAGAAATGTATATTACGGTTTTCCGAAAACGAATGCGGAAACAGAAACATTTATATGGTGGGAAAAAGGGAATTTGCATAAATTTTCATTTATCTATTGACAAACAGCGGATTTTGGTGTATAATATCAATATCCCCCGCAATCAAGAGGTAAGGAGAAACAGAAGTATGACCGCAGAATTCTGCTTTACGGCAAGATATTATTACGATTACTTTTTTTACTTTAGTAATCGCGTTTTGTGTTGCCGGAAAACAGAGGAACGTGCGTAAAGCCCCACAGAGAAAGGCCGCCGCACTTGCAGACATACCCCGTACCATACCGAGAGGGGCATAGAAACAATACTTTGTGAAAAGAAGCAGCACGGAACGCGGATAAGGCGCGTACCGGTCGCTGCTTTTCTTTATGATACGAAATTTTGTCTGAAAGATACAAGGAGAACCCCAATTATGATTACCGTTCTGAAAAAGGGCACCTCGGATGCCCAGATGCAGACCCTCATTGACTGGCTTGCCGGTCAGAACATTGAAGTTCACATTTCCCGCGGTTCGGAGCTGATCGTTCTCGGACTCATCGGCGACACGTCGAAGGTCGATATGGAGCTTATTGAATCCCTGGACATCGTGGAATCTGTAAAAAGAGTTTCCGAGCCGTTCAAGCAGTGTTCGAGAAAGTTCCATCCGGAGGATTCCGTCATTGAGATCGGAAGCGAGGGAACGAACAAAGTAAAGATCGGCGGCGGACATTTCGCTGTCATCGCAGGTCCCTGCTCCATTGAAAGCGAAGAACAGGTGCTGTGCGTTGCGAACGCGGTCAAGGCGGCTGGTGCCACGCTTCTGCGCGGCGGCGCGTTCAAGCCGCGTACCTCACCCTATGATTTCCAGGGGCTGAAAGCGGACGGCATCGAGCTGCTTCTGGAAGCGAAAAAGGCGACCGGAATGCCCATCGTCACCGAGATCATGAACGCAAACCATCTGCCGCTGTTCGAAGACGTGGATGTCATTCAGGTCGGCGCGCGCAATATGCAGAACTTTGAACTGCTCAAAGAGCTTGGAAAGATCGACAAGCCGATCCTTCTGAAGCGCGGACTTGCGGCGACCATGAAGGAATTTCTGATGAGTGCCGAATACATCATGGCAGGCGGCAACGAAAAGATCATCCTCTGCGAACGCGGCATCCGTACTTACGAAACTTATACCCGCAACACCCTTGACCTGTCTGCCGTGCCGATGCTGCACGAGCTGTCCCATCTCCCTGTCGTTGTTGACCCCAGCCATGCAACGGGCGTGAAATCTCTCGTTGCACCGATGGCACAGGCAGCTGTCGCGTGCGGATGCGACGGTCTGATGATCGAGGTTCACAACGACCCGCCGCACGCACTGTGTGACGGTGCGCAGTCCCTTACACCGGAGCAGTTTGCCGACACGATGGGACGTGTGGAGAAGATCCGCCGTGTTGTGGAGGGCATCTGAACCTATGATGACAGTCGGTATTATCGGACTCGGCCTCATTGGCGGGTCTCTGGCAAAAGCATACAAGCATTCCGGTCAGGCACGCGTGCTCGGCTATGACCTGGATGTTTCCACAAAAGAACTAGCACTGATGTCGGGCGTTCTCGACGGGTATCTGACACGGGAGACCATGTCCTCCTGCGACCTCATTCTCATCGCCGTCCATCCCCGCGCCGGGATCCGGTTCATCCGTGAACACGCGGACGATTTCGGGGAAAAACCCATCGTCATTGACTGCGGCGGCATCAAACGCACCGTCTGCGAGACGGTCTTCCCTATCGCCGCGGCGCACGGCTTTACGTTCATCGGCGGACATCCGATGGCAGGGTCGCACAATTCTGGTTTCAAGTACAGTAAAACCGATATGTTCGTCGGCGCACCGATGGTACTCGTTCCGGCGGACATGAACGATCTTCAGCTCATCGAAACGGCAAAATCGCTTCTGTCCCCGGCAGGCTTCGGGCGGTATTCCGTCACGACCGCCGCCGAGCATGACAGAATGATCGCATTCACCTCCCAGCTTGCCCATGTGGTCTCCAATGCGTATATCCAGAGCCCCACGGCGGGGTCGCACAAAGGCTTTTCCGCCGGTTCCTATCAGGACCTGACCCGTGTTGCGTGGCTCGATGCCGATATGTGGACGGAACTGTTTTTGGAAAACAGCGATTATCTGAATGCGGAGCTTGACACCATCATTTCCTGCCTGCAGAATTTCCGCTCGGCCATTGCACAGGGCGACGACGACCGTCTGCGGGATATGCTCAATTACGGCAAGCACCGCAAAGAGGAGGTGGACGGACATTGAGAACCGTAACTGTTTCTGCATCCAACCGTTATGACGTGAAAATCGGGCGCGGCCTGCTTTCCGCAGTCGGGGGAGAACTGCTTTCCCTGAATAAAAAACCGTGTTCTGTCTGCATTCTCTCCGACGATACGGTGTATCCGCTTTACGGGCAGACCGTCACGGAATCCCTTGTGGGTGCCGGCTTTACCGTATATCATTATGTCATCCCGCACGGGGAGCAGTCCAAGTGCCTTCCCGTATACGGGGAATTTCTCAACTACCTTGCAACCAACCATCTGACTCGCACCGACTGGCTCGTGGCGCTGGGCGGCGGCGTGGTCGGAGACCTGTGCGGCTTTGCGGCATCGTCCTATCTGCGCGGCGTGAAGTATATGCAGGTACCGACGACCTTGCTTGCGATGGTCGATTCCTCCGTCGGCGGAAAAACGGCGGTCGACCTGCCTGCCGGAAAAAATCTCTGCGGTGCGTTCTATCCGCCGCACGCCGTCTTATGCGACGTGGATGCGCTTGACACGCTGACCCCGGAAATCTTTGCCGACGGTATGGCGGAGGTCATCAAATACGGCATGATCTTCGACCGTGCTCTGTTTGATACCCTTGCAAAAGAAGGGAAATC
>JAFUPC010000121.1 GCA_017481495.1 Clostridia bacterium | reverse complement strand
GTGTGATTTCATCATGTGGGTTCAAGTCCCATTCCTCGCACCAGCGGGTATGGCGGAATTGGTAGACGCGCTAGATTCAGGTTCTAGTGAGGATTCCTTCATGAAGGTTCAAGTCCTTTTACCCGCACCATACGTTAAACCACAATGCGGTTTAACAATAAAAAGCACTGCTTTGGCAGTGCTTTTTTCAATGATATCCGGGCATTCGCCCGGGTGATATACCCTGCGGGTATGATATCCGCTTCGCGGGTGATGAATGAAAAGTTACAATCGCCCGGATATTATATCATGCGGCGAAGCCGTATATCATATCGCGTAAACGATATATCATTTTTCGCGGACTTTCCGTTTTTCACTTATTAAACAATATCTTTTTTACATCTGTCACTACAAACAATATTCTGCCCAAAGGAGCCCCATCCTCATGCCCACTCCCCTCGAAACCCCGCGCCTGCTTCTGCGGCCGTGGCTGGAAACGGATGCGCACGACCTGTTTGCCATCATGCACTCCCCCTCTGTCCGCGACGGCGGATGGAAGCCGCATACCGACATGACGGAATCCGCCGTGGTTCTGCGCAGATATCTGACCTCCGATGACCGTTTTGCTGTTGTTCTGAAAGAAACCGGTCATGTGATCGGCAGTATCCGCCTGACCCCTGACAACAATCGCGGCAGATACCGCGCTAGGATGCTCAATTATGTTCTGGCAGAGGAATTCCGCGGAAACGGATACATGACGGAAGCGGTGATGCGGGTCGTGCAATATGTGTTTGCGGATCTGGACATGGACCTTATATCCGCTTTTCATTATAAAGGAAACGAGCGTTCACGGAATGTGCTTATGCGGTGCGGGTTTTCATATGAAATTACGATACCGGGGGGATGCAGGCGGTACGACGGAGCTGTATTGGATGCGGTATGTTATTCGGTACTGAATCCGAGGCTTTTGCGGTAAATACAGAATGGTATGCCGTATCTCAACCATCATCAAAGGAAGTTTCAAGCACAGCATCATAGATTCCCAAAAAACAAAATACAAAACGGAGCATGAATCCCTGCAGTCATCAACCGATGTCCGCACCGAACCATACTCCGTTTTCTTTATTTCTCCATCTGCATCGCTGCCGCCAGAATCACTGCAGTCTGGGCGCGGTCAAGGGTTCCCATCGGGTCGGACACCGACAGAATGCCTGCCGCACGCAGGGCAGAAACAGCATCGGCACTCCATGCAGGAATGCTGTCCTCCGCATCGGACACATCGGATAAATCCGATGCGGCATATTCAGAATAGACCGCAACGGCATCGGACGGAGATTCGATGCCGAACAGGCGCTGAACGACAACCGCCGCTTCCGCACGGGTCATTGTTTCCTCCGGAGAAAAGACCGTTTCACCGCTTGCTGTGATGCTTCCGGAAATGATACCGGCATCATATGCCGTTTCCACATACGGTCTCATATAATCGGGAATCGCCTTTGCATCCGCAAAGACCGCCATTACGCCGCCGTCGTAGGTCGCCTCCACCTCCGCCGCATCATATCCCGCCGCGCGCATTGCCGTGACGAGAAATTCCCCGCGCGTCACAAAGGTTTCCGGCGAAAACAGATTCACCCCGCCGACATTGCTCCCGGTCATGACACCCTCCTCCGCGCAGTACATCGCGGCTGATGCACACCAGTGTCCGTCGAGATCCTCATAACAGAACGCTTCTCCCGCCCGCCGGATCTCCACCTCCACGCGGCACAGTTCACTTTCGTTTCCCCACTCGTCCGAGACCCGGTAAGTAAAGACGTCGCTCCCGCGCTTGCCCGCATACGGCGTATAGACAAAGGTTCCGGTGCTCTCGTCAAGCGAAACCGTTCCCTTTTTCGGTTCGCGGACGACGGTATAATGCATTTCATCCGCCTCCGGGTCGGCGGCGCGCAGGCTTCCCCACAGTCCGGTCTCCGTGTAGGTCGTGACTGCCAGATCGGCGGCGGCAGGCGCGCTGTTTTCCTCGGGGAGCAGATACACCATGCAGGAAAGCGGGGTGTCCGTCTGATAGACCTTTCCCGATGCGGTGAACGTAAACGATGCCGAAACACATTCCTCCGCATCCTCCGATACTGCTGACGACACCGGTACAAACCGCAGATTGTTCATCGCGGATGCGGACAGTGCCGTTCCCGCGGCAATATCGAGCGTTCCGAGCTTCAGAACTCCCGCCGCGCGGTCGGGCAGGGTCTCGATGACGACCTCGGACGGCGTGTAGCCGAGCACTTTTTCAAAATCCGCCTGCGAAAAGGTCACAGCGGTGTCGGCATCGGCACCGGTACTGACAACGCCATTTTTGCGAAGGGTGGTCTTTGCGGCGAGAATGCGGATGGCGGGGGAAAGGAGGGGCGTGTTATCGGATGCGCTTTCGGTGGTGTCCGCTTTGGCTGTGTCCGCTTTACCGGTGTCCACAGACATATTGTCCGCCGCGGTTTCCGCGCCGCGCGCGGGCACGGTCAGTGTTGTACAGGCGCACAGAAGACACAAGAGCCCCGTGATATTCTGTTTCCGTTTGGTTTTCATGGTACGGTTCCTTTCTTTCAAAAAATGTTTCTCCGATACAAGATATGAACAGTGGGACACAGATATGCCCAGGTCCTTCGGTTTTCCGCTGCGGATTGGTAGAATTATTCACATTTTTCTGATATACTGAATTTAACGAAAGAACCGTCAATCGCCGAAAGGATGTCCCGTTATGAGGAAAATAAGCACGAAACTTCTTTTGTGTATCCTGTTTGTGGTCTCCGTCACCTGCGCATTTTTCGCAGGCGGCGCCGTGAAAGAACGGGATTACCGCGATGCGCAGACCGCGCGGTGCAATACCCTGATTTCCTTTGCCAAGGAGAAAGCGCGTTCCGGTGCGCTGGGCGATCCCAATGCTTTGAAAGCCATGATCAGCAATGTTTATGCGGCATCCCAGTCCTGCCCCGATTCTTATGTGGCAGACGAACTGTACGATTTATGGAACACGCTGTTGTTCCGCTCCGACAGTTTCGCCGGGAACGAAGATTCCCTTGTCCGTCTGCTGAACAGTTATTCCGAAAGACTGTCGGCAGACAACTGAACAGCGAAAGAATCATATTAAAAAACAATCTGTAACACCGTCAAAGGAGGTTTCCCCATCATGTTATCCTACCGCGACTGCAACACCTTATACGTCTCCCCCACCGGTCGGGGCGACGGTAAATATTACGACGGCGACCGGCCGCTCGGATCTCTGCACCGTGCGCTGGAACTTGTCGATATGATGCGCGGCGGCGGAATGCTGCAACCCATCACCATCAAGCTCCGGGCGGGTGAATACTGCCTGTCCGCGCCGCTCGTATTCCGTCCGACCATGTCGAACATCTCCTTTGAGCCGTTCGGCGACGGCAATGTTCTTATCTCAGGAGGCAGAAAGATCACCGGCTTTGCCGAAACATCCTTTATGGGAACAGCGTGTCTGGGCGCGTACATCGAAGACGTGAAAACCGGCGCGTGGAAGTTCACCGACCTGTACGTCAACGGTCTGCGCGCGGAAAAGACCCGTCTTCCTGCAACCGGCTATTTCCGCATGAAAGAAACGGAAAATCCGACGACAACGCTGTTCGGCCCGTCGCGCTGGTTCACGGCAGAGGACGGGGATCTTGCGCAGTTCTCGTCGCTTTATGCGTTTGAGGATACCATCGTCAGCTTCAACCATTACTGGATCGACGAACACACGCCCGTGGAATCCCTTGACACGGCGACCGGCCGGGTCACGATGACCTACCGCACCCGCTTCAACATCCGTCCCGGGCAGGAATACATTCTCGAAAACGTCGCCGAGCAGTTCCAAAATCCGGGCGAATGGTATCTTGACCGCGCAAACGGAATGCTGTACTACATTCCCCGTGATGAAAGCGAGACGCCGGAAACGCTTGATGTCTGGGCGCCCGTTGCGGCAAAGCTCATTGAGATCACCGGCGGCAAAGAGGACGACGACCATGTGACGGGCGTGCGCTTCTCCGGCATCACGTTTGCCTATACGCGCGGCGACTACGGCTCCGGGCAGAACGTGGACGGCAGCGCGGGTGAAATGTTCGCCTCCGATGCCCAGGCGGTATCGAACGCACATGGCGCAATTGAGGTGTCGTATGCGCGCAACGTCTCGTTTACCGACTGCACCCTGCGCAATTTCGGCGTTCACGGCTTCAACGTAAAGGACGGCTGCCGTGCCGTTCGCGTGGAGCGGTGCCGGATTTTCGACGGCGGCGCGGGCGGTGTGCGCATCACGGGCGGTGCCTACGGTTCACCCGAATACACCCGCACCCGCGGATGCACGGTTTCCGACTGCAGAATCACCCATCTCGGACGGCGGTATTTTGCCGCGTGCGGCGTTCTGCTCATGCACGCTTTGGAATGCGACATTCTGTACAATGAGATCGGCGACCTTTACTATACCGGCGTTTCCGTTGGTTGGACATGGGGATATGCAAAGACGGTCTGCCGCGACAACCGCATCATAGGCAACCACATTTATGACCTCGGAAAAGGCTTTCTGTCCGACATGGGCGGCGTTTATCTGCTCGGTTCCCAGCCGGGAACGGTCGTCTCGCACAACCGCATCCATGACATCAAGTGCAAGGAATACGGCGGCTGGGCGCTGTACACCGATGAGGGTTCTGCCGGCATGACGCTGGAATACAACCTCTGCTACCGCACGACCTCCAACAGCTATCACCAGCACTACGGCTCCTCAAACGTCGTCCGCAACAACATTTTCGCCGATTCCGACGAACCGCTTCTGCGCGTGTCCCGCGACGAGCCGCACCTGTCGATGATGTTCTACAACAATATCCTGTACGCCACCGGCACGGCGATATTGGCAAAATACGGCTCCGGCGCACCGCTGGAAGAGGGTGCCATTGTCTCCATGCGCAATCTGATGTGGCATCGCGGCGGTGAGGGTGTTGTCTACTCCACGCAGGAGGGACTGGAAACGCTCGAAAAAGCGCAGGCTGTCGGCATGGAAGAAGAAAGCATCATCGCCGATCCGCTGTTTGCCGACCCCGAGAACGGTGATTATACGCTTTCGGACGGTTCCCCTGCGTTTGCGCTCGGATTCCGCGCGTTTGATGCGACGAAGTGCGGGCCGAGGGGGTAAAGTGTAACAGAAAGGCGACGATGTTGGTATTGTACTGCGCTGTGCGATCCCAGTGTTTTATAGGGGCGGCAACCTGCCGCCCGGTGATTTGAAAATCTTTCGCACCATTGAAAAATTTATCATATGTCACCGCGCTGCGGTGACGGTCACCGTTTCACGGTGACCGCGGGCGAAAGGTTTCGCAAAGCGAAACCATGTTGCCGCCCCTACAAAATCGTCGAAATCGCATTGCGCAAAACAATACCGCCATCGTCGACCTTATATTGACCGCATCCCCGCCCCCCGCAAAAAATTTCTCCCTCCTGTCTTGAAATATACACAATTTTATGGTATAATATGATTATACTTTATACCGTAACGTGCACAGGACAAAGAAAGGAGTGAGCATCATGAACCTGCTGGAATCGGGCGAAATGTATCTGGAAACCATCCATATTCTGTCGAAAAAAGGTGCCGTCCGTTCCGTTGATGTCAGCGAATACATGGGTGTCTCCAAGCCGAGTGTCAGCCGCGCCATCGGACTTCTGAAAGAGGGCGGCTATGTCATTATGGAAAAAGACGGTTCCCTGACCTTGACAGAAGCGGGACTGGAAGTTGCAAACAAAATCTACGAACGTCACCGTGTCATCACGGCACTGCTGACAGCGCTTGGTGTCTCCCCGGAGGTTGCGGCAGACGATGCCTGCAAAATGGAGCATCACATCAGCGATGAATCCTTTGAAGCACTCAAACGCCATGCGGAGAAATATATCACGGAGATGAAGTGACAGTCACACTTCTGTGACGTTTGTTTTTCGTGGTATGACAATGGAACAGCATGAAAAATGGACTGCTGCCGGAATTGGTACAGTCCATTTTATGTTTTTTCTTACGCGTCCCGGCGATACATGGAACGGAAATCGTTTCTGGCCGCATCAGATGAGCAGCATTTCTTCCTCGCGCAGACAACCGTTTTCCAATATTACGGTCTTGACCTCGTATCTGCCGAACGCAAGGGACAGCGTTTCACCGCCGACAGTGACGGTGCAAATCTTATCTTCACCGAAGTTGTTGAGCAGGCGCAGGATGTACGCATCCCGTTCTGCCTGTTTTTTCATTGTCACAAGAACGATGTTCGGGTCGGTGAGAACGGGAACCGGGGCATCGACGGTGGGACGCGGTTCGCCCAGCCCATCCTCTGCCGGGAAGACATTGCACGCATACGGCGGCATATTGAACTCGCCTGCAAGCCGTTCCAGCGTTTCTTCCTTTGCATAGGTCAGACGGAAGACGAAATTCCGCTCGCAGAGGTCGATCTTCTTGACGAATTTGTCGGTCGGAATAATGGCGCGACTCCCAATGGGATGTCCGCAGTAGGATGCCCCGCGCAGAAGCGACATGGAAAGCACGCCGTTTTCATAGGAAGAGCCGTAGGTTCCGCGGTTGAAAAGCGTTGTCACAAAGCCGTCACTTCTCACACCGACAAACCGCTGTGCTACGTTTTCGCGGCCATTGTTGTAAAGCACCTCCGTGCCGAATGCGGTCTGACCGATGACATCTCCTGCGGCGGTGAGCGGAAGTGCCAGCTTGACCATTTTATCCGCATCCTGCGCAAAGACATCGACCTTGACATCCACCGCGGGATTGGTTTTGTAAATCGTATATTCCACGCGCACCTTGGCGTTGGCAAGCTTCATGAAGCATTCGACGGTCGTGCAGACACAGCCGTCCTCCGTCACCTGGATGGGCGCCATGCCGACGAACGGGCCGTCCGCGATCACGCCGCTTTCATCGGTCTCATACAGTGCAAACGGCACCGGGTTCCGTCCCATGCCGGACAGCTGGAAGCCCTGCATTCCCCACGGGTCGGGCGTATCGTCGTACAGAACGGGCAGGAACGCGCCGGTTTTTCCGAGATATTCCGCGTCCGAGATCAGTTCTTTGCCGTCAAGGGTAAACGAACGCAGAAGACCGGTCACACCATCGATTTCCACATGCTTGTGGACAGATTTTCCGTCCTCTGTGGGTACCGCACAGTCAAACACGATGTCCTCGCCCTTTGGAAGCGGGGTCTTTGTCTCGGCGGGAATATAGTCGACGTAAACGGAGAAGCGCGTGATGTCCATCGGTTTCAGGGGTGCACGGAAGACGAACCGCTTTCTCCAGTCGAGATTCAGGTTGCTTTCCTCTTTGACGACCTGCGCTTCGATCTCCTCGCCGGCTTCGTTGTACACGCGCATCCGGGAACGGATGTCCTCCGACCAGTTCTGGTCGGCAAGCATCATCTCGCAGACGATCTCGGTATTCCATTCATACGGCTGGGGATTGAATACGAGAATCGGGAATTCGCCGTCCTTTGCCCGCGGCTGTGCGGCGGAAAGCGCAAAATACGCCCGTGCGCGGAGACGGTTCAGGGTGAGCAGACCGTGCTGCAAGAGGCGCAGACCGTTGTCCTCGCCCGCGCGAACGGAAGAACCGGGGAGAACGTCGTGAAATTCCGCGTTCAGAAGGTCTTCGGTCGCATCGTCCAGTTCTTTTTCGGGATAGGCGATCAGACCCCGGCGCGCGGCGGTCGAACAGAGTTTTTCCACCATGTAGAGCGTATTTTCCAGCTCCGCGTGCTTCTGCTTGACGGCAACCATGGAGGTATAGCATCCGGGCATGACCATGCGGAGCGCACCTTTGTGTATGATCTCCGGATTGATGGAAGCAAAGAACTGCTCCGGCGTGGAGTGGAGAATCGTCATCTCGTCCCCAAGCTCCGCTTTCATCTTTTCAATGTCGGCAAGGTCTTTTCTGGACGGGCCGCCGCCGTGGTTGCCGACACCCCAAAGCACGCAGACCGTGTCGCCCGCCTGTGCGCGTGCGCGGTCGCGGATGACGTTCGCCGCGTTGCCGAGCGGAGAATTATAGCCGTGCGGGGATGCGAACACCTTGATCTGGCTTCCGTCCACGCCTTCCCAGACGAAATTCCGCGCGGGAATCGGGTCGTCGCCCGGACGGGAGAGGATATAACTGTCCTGTCCGCACTTTTTCACAATCTGCGGCAATCCCGACGAATGCCCGAACGCATCAAAGTTGATGGCGGTCGTCGCTTCCACACCGAATCTGTCAAGGAAATAGCGGTGTCCGAACTGGATCTGTCTGACAAAGCTCTCGCCCTGCGGCATATTGCAGTCCGGCTGTAAGTACCAGCCGCCCATGATGTGCCATTTTCCCGCGCGGATAAGCTTTTTGATCTCGGTAAACAGCGCGGGCGCGTATTCTTCGATGTATTTGTAAAGGGTCACTTCGTTGTGGCAGAAGATGTAGTCAAACTCGTGCGCCAGATCGACCGCCGAGCGGAACGTAGACAGCGCCGCCGCGGCGCCCTCCTCCCACTCCCACTGCCATATGGGATCCAGATGCGCGTTGCATATCAGGTGTACTTCTTTCATGTTGGTGGTTCCTTTCGATTGATTTATGGATGGTTTGATTTATTTTGTTATGATGCGGGGATGGTTTTCTTCATTTGTTGGCAATGTCATCAATTTAAGGGCGACGATGCCGTTTTTGCAAGGAAAAATAACAAAACGGCGACAGGTACGCCCGTCTTTCTATCATAACCGTTCATCGTCGTCTTTATGTTCTCATTCCCCCATCCAACAACTCCATCACACACGTCCGCGCCATGAGAATTCCCGCGGCGGGGGGGACGAATGCGGTGCTGGCGGGGATGGCGCGGCGGCCGGGGGAGGGGATTTCGTCGGTCGCGCCGGGCTTCAGAGGAATTTCGTCCGACCAGACGACGCGGTAGGGGGAGATGCCGCGTTTTCTGCATTCCAGGCGCATCACGCGGGCAAGGGGGCAGACGGAGGTTTTCGAGATGTCGTCCACGCGCAGGCGGGTCGGGTCGGTCTTGTTGCCGGTTCCGAGACACGCAAGCAGGGGGGTGTTCGCTTTTTGGCATTCCGCGGCAAGCAGCAGCTTGGACTTCACCGTGTCGATGCAGTCAAGCACATAGTCATACGACGAAAAATCGAACGCCGATACCGTGGTTTCATCAAAAAAGCAGGTGTGAACGTCAAGCTTCAGATCGGGATTGACGGCGAGAAGCCGCGCGCGCGCCGCTTCCGTTTTGATCATGCCGGTCGTCTCTGCCGTGGCAAACAGCTGGCGGTTGCGGTTGGTCACGGAGACGGTGTCGTTGTCGCAGAGGACGAGCCGTCCGACACCGGAGCGCGCAAGCGTTTCCGCCGCCTGTCCGCCGACCCCGCCAAGCCCGAAGACTGCGACGGTCGCGCGCGCAAGCCGTTCCATGCCGCTTTTGCCGAAAAGCATTTCGGTCCGGGAGAAGATGGTTTCCATAAAGTTTCGATCATTCCTTTCCTTAAAATTGTATCATGAATCCGTCCGGTTGTCAATAGAAGAATCCGGAAAATGCTTGCATTTTCCATGCGTTTGTGGTATAATTTTTTATAACATCTCCACGCAGAAAGAAGACTGTTTCCATGTTTACCGAATCACGAAAAAAAGCACTCCGCGCGGCGTTCCCGCACACCGTTCCCATCATGGCGGGATTTCTGTTTCTCGGCTTTACGCTGGGAATCCTCATGCGGACGTCGGGTCTGCCCCTCTGGTATCCGATGGTGACATCGTGTCTGGTGTACGCAGGCTCGGCGGAATTTGTCACGGCAAGTTTACTGCTCGATGCGTTCCGGCCGCTGGAAACCTTTCTCATGATTTTAATGCTGAATGCGCGCCACCTGTTTTACGGCATTTCAATGCTTGACAAGTACCGGGACGTGAAAGGCTTTCACAAGTTCTACTTTATTTACGGTCTGTCGGACGAGACGTTTTCCGTCAACTGCTCGGCGGAGATTCCGGATGGCATTGATCGCGAATGGTTTTATTATTACGTCACGAAGCTTGACCGGCTGTACTGGTTTGTCGGATGCACGGCGGGGTCGCTTGCGGGCGCGGTGTTCCCGTTCCCAACGGAAGGACTGGACTTCTGCATGACGGCGATGTTCGTCGTGATTTTAATTGAGCAGTTATCAAAGAAAGAAAACATTCCGTCGGCGGTCATAGGCCTTGCGGTATCGCTTTTGTCGCTCATCCTCTTTGGCGCAAACGATTTCCTGCTCCCGGCGATGCTCGGCATTCTTCTCATTCTGACCGTCGGACAGAAGCCGCTTGACCGCTATTTTCTCGCGGCATCAGGAACAAAAGCGGACGATTCTCATCCCACGGATGATTCTCATCCCACGGATGGTTCCCATGCCACGGACGATTCCCACACGAAAGGAGCGGATGACGTATGCTGATGACCCTTCCCCAACAGCTTCTTACCATCGGTGTCGTCGTGCTTGCCACGATGGCGACCCGCTTTCTGCCGTTTCTGCTCTTCCCCGCCGGAAAACAGACCCCGCCGTTTGTCCGCTATCTCGGCCGCGTGCTTCCCGCCGCCGTGTTCGGAATGCTCGTGGTCTACTGCTTCAAGGGCGTTTCCGTCACCGCGTCTCCGCACGGTCTGCCGGAGCTGATTGCCGTACTCGTTGTCGTGGGACTGCATCTGTGGAAGCGGCAGATGCTTCTGTCGATTGCCGCGGGGACGGTCGTGTATATGGTGCTTTTGCAGGTCGTTTTTTAGAAAAGGCGGCGGACGTTTCGGGGAATTTTTGCAAAGCGTCTTCACAGAATCTGCCGGATATGGTACAATATTGTCAGACTCCGATGAATGTACAGCGTTTCAAGGCTGACCTCACCAGAGTCTTTTTCTGTCCCGAAAATTTTCCCAAAAGGAGTACACAAATGACACGCACCATGCACACCCGCCGGCAATTCCCCGCCATTCTGTCCGCAAATACGCTGAAATGGCTCGCGCTTGTCTTCATGACCTTTGACCACATTGGGGCATATACCAATTATATTTCGATACTCTCTCCCATATCCGATATATTCCGCACAATCGGCCGCATCGCCGCGCCGCTGTTTCTGTTCGTTGTATTGGAAAGCGCGCGGCACACGCAAAACCGCAGACGCTTTCTCCGCCGTCTGTATTTCGCAAACATGGCGATCGGGCTACTTTCCGCCGTCACGAATCCCGTGTATCTGTTCCTGTTCGACGAAACCTGTCATTCCGGCGACATGATGGTGACGTTTTTCTACACGGTTCTCGGCATCGACATTCTGGAAACCTTACTTGAAAAAGCGAAGACCGGCGACCGGCGGGGCGTGCTGTTCCAGGTGGCGCTGTTTTTCGGCTCGATCTTTGTGCCGATCCTCATCAACGAATGCGTGATCTCCAGATTCATCGGTTACCTCCGGACGGTCACCGACCGCAATATGTCGGTCAGCGTTCTGATCGACGGTCTCCGCTGTGCCTTCCTCCCCACCGCCGCCGATGCGGAATATTCCTACATATTCGTTCTGATGGGCCTGTGCATCTACTTCGCGGGCGGAACGAAGACCGCCCCCGTCCGGGATTTCACGCGCCGGAAGCTGCGGCAGTGCGCGGTGTTTTTCGCGTTCTGCGTGCTCTGCTACGTCACCGCGGCGCTCGGCATCGGGATGTTTCAAGGACTGTACGGCTTTGGCGACCAGCACCTGATGGTGCTGGCTCTGCCGTTTATGCTTCTGTACAACGGAGAACGCGGACGGGATTCCGTTTTGCAGAAGCGGTTTTTCTACTGGTATTATCCGATTCACAAGCACGCGATCTTTTTGTTTGCGCATTAGGTGGGGAGTTGAGAGATAAGAAACAAAACAGTGACCCCGCCCTCCCAGCACAAGTCACCGTTTTCGTATTCATTTCAAACCGTTCGTCCGATCCATCTTCCGCGTATACCAGATGTAATACGCCAGGTTCAGCATAATCCCGAACACCGTTGCGGCGGGGGCGGCGTAGCCGATGTATTCAAGGTTCGCGTTTTCCCGAATGCTCATAAAATACGACATCGGCAGGCGGACGAGGAACGTCTGCGCAAGGCCCTGCGCCATGACGAACATGGTCTGTCCGTGGCCGTTGAAATAGCCCATGAAGCTGAACAGAATACTCGTGACAACCGCTTCCAAGGCGAAGCCACGCAGATATTCCGCCGCTTTTTCGATGTACGCGGGATTGTCGGTGAAGATCATCGCCATCAAGTCCCCCCGCAGGTAGGAAAACAGACCGATGACCACACCGATGGATGCGCCGATCATCATACCCGTCACCATGCCGCGGCGGGCGCGATCCTCTTTTCCGGCACCGACATTTTGCGCAATGAACGATGCCATCGACTGCATGAGCGACGACGGAAGAAGCAGAACGAACGACGTCAGACGGTTGGCAACGCCATACCCGGACGATGCGTCCAGCCCCAGCCGGTTGATAAACGCGCAGAGTGCCAGAAACGACAGGTTCGTCAAAATCTCCTGCAAGGCAATCGGCCCGCCGATCTTCAAAATAGACAGGATCTCCCGGTTGAAGCGGATGTCCTGTTTTTTTACGGTAAAGGGCAGTTTCTGTTTCCGGATAATAAACAGCGACAGAATGACGCTGACCGCCTGCGCAAGGACGGTCGCAAGCGCGGCACCCGCGACGTTCATGTCAAACACCGCGACGAACAACAGGTCTCCGACGATGTTGACGACACACGCGATGCCGACGAAAATCAAGGGTAGGCGCGCGTTCCCCATGCCGCGGAACACACTGCTGATGACGTTGTACGCAACGATGAACAGAATACCGACCCCGCAGATGCGGACGTACTCGACTGTGACATCAATGGCTTCCGCCGGTGCCTGCATGAAGATCGCAAGCGGTCTTGCAAAAACGAACAGCACGACAGCAAGCAGAACGGACAGCGCGCCGAAAAAGCAGATGCTTCCGCCAAGCAATGGTCCGATGCGCTCCGCGCGTTTTTCGCCGAGATACCGTCCCATCAGCACTGTGACCGCCATCGACAGTCCGGCAACGGAAAAGGTGATGAGATTAACGATGCCGCTGCCGGTCGAAACGCCGGAAATCCCGGCATCCGTGCCGAACCAGCCGACAACGAGAATGTCCACCGCGCCGTACATCGCCTGCAAGATCAGGGCACCCAGAATCGGCATCATGAACGTAATGAGCTTTTTGAAAATGCTGCCCTCGGTAAAGTCGTTGGCGGCAGTTTTTTCCTGTATGGTTTCGGTTTCAGACATAGTATTTTTTCTGTGGTTCTCCTTTGGGAACTGTTTTTGCAATCGGCAAAAACGGCTTATATTCTCTTTTTCCCCGTGATGCGCATGGCATCGACCGCTTTTTCGTCCGGCGTGACGTATGCCGACCAGTTCTTGTGATAGATGACCATGCCCGGCTTTGCGGACGGCGGTTTTTTCAGATTGCGCACGGGGGTATAATCGACCGCAACGTGCTTTGCTTCTCCCGATTTGGAATAATACGCCGCGATCGTTGCCGCATCGGTGAAGTCCTGCTCCGGAACGGAATCGAAATCGTCCTCCCCGCAGAACAGAACGACGTGGGAACCCGGCTGGTTCTTGATGTGGAACCAGATGTCCCCTCTGCCCGCCAGCTTGTGCGTGATGTACTCGTTCTGGTGGTTGTTCTTGCCGCAGAGCACGCGGTAGCCGTTTGTCGTGCGGAATTCCAGCGGTTTGACCGGCTTGTTTTTGCGCTGGGCGTAGGATTTCATGCGCGATGCGTAGCCGGAATGGTACAATTCGTCCCGGATCTCGTCAAGGTCATTCTCCGTTTCCGCGTGCGTCAGGGCATCAAACACCGTGTCAAGATACGCAAGCTCTCCTTTGGCAAGCAGAATCTGCTCCGTCAGCGCGCTCTCCGCGTTCTTTGCCTTATTATAACGCTTATAGAACTTCTGCGCGTTCTGCGACGGGGACAGCCGGTTGTCAAGCGCGATCTTCACCGTGGAAAGGTCTTCCGTCTCATAATCAATGAGCTCCGCCTCGGTCATGCCGCGCTCCAACTGCCAGATATTGGCGGTGACAAGGTCTCCCCACTTCTTGAATTTGTCCTTTTCCTTGCAGTCGTCCAGCTCTTTTTCCTGCTGGAGAATCTTCTTGTTCAGTCTGGTCTCCGCGTTTGTCAGCAGTTTGAAAATATCCGCCGCGCGCTGTTTCACGCGATCCACATGGTCACGCTCCGCAAAATACCGGTCGATGAGGACACCGAAGCTCTCGACCGTTTCCGCCTTGATATTGCTTCCGTACTGTTTTGTCTCGATGAACGCATACTCGACCGGCTTGTCGTTCTCGTCCGACAGAAGCACCGGCACAAAGTGCTCCGCACGAATGTTGTCAAACACCGCCGAAAACGCGCCCCAGAGCAGCTTTGCGGGCATCATCGACATCGGCACATCCGTTTTTCCGGCAACCGAAAAAACCATCTCCCGCGCGGTCACGGGCGCGATGCCGAGATAATTGTTTACAATGAATTTATCCGCCGCCTGTCCCGCGGGGGCATTTTCCGCAAGGGATAAAAATCCCTCCTCCGTTTCGGTAAGCGGGTCGCGTTTATCCTGCGGGGGCGGAAGCTCATACGTCATGCCCGGCAAAACCTGCCGCTTCTGGCTTGTCGAAAAATCGACCGGCTTGACCGCGCCGAGAATTTTGTTTTCTCCGTCGCAGAAGATGATATTGGAATATTTCCCCATGATCTCCGCGATGATGCGGCGCTCACAAAGGAATCCCATCTCGTCCCTCGTTTCAAACCGCAGCTCGATGACGCGCTCAAAGCCCTTCTGTCGGACATCGAGCACCCTTGCGCCCGACAGGTGCTTGCGCAGCAGCATACAGAACATGGGTGCTGTCATCGGGTTCTCTTTCTGCTGGGATGTGAGATTGATATGCGGGTTATTATTCCCCGCCGAAATGCACAGCCTTGCATACGTTCCGTCCGCCACGCGGACAGCGAGTGTGATCTCATCCTTCTCCGGCTGTGAAATTTTATCGACACGCCCGCCCGGAAGCGTTCTCCGCAATTCAGCGGCAACCGCGGCGACCATGCCTGCATCAAATGCCATATACGATGTTCCTTTCGTTATTGTGGGACGGGGGAGGGGCGCTGCCCCTGTGACCCCGCCAAAGGGACTGTTTGGAAAAAGTCCCTTTGGAATCTTCAAAAACTTTTTTTGGGGGGGATTTTTATTTTTTTGTCTTATCGCCCGTCGTCAGCAATTTTCTGAAATTGAACTGCGTCTTCGTGTATTCATACCCGCACGCGCGATAAAACGCGTGCGCACCGGTGCGGCTTTCCCCGGAGGTCAGACGGATTCCAACGGCACCGGTTTCCTCCGCCCATGCTTCAACGGCACCGAGAAGCGCACGCCCGATTCCCTGTCCGCGGAAATCGGATGACACGGCGATGCCCATGATGTTTTTCATATGCGGTGCATACAGGACATCATAATCGCAGGCGTGGACAAATCCGACGACCCTGCCGTTCTCCTCCGCCGTAAAAATTCTGTCAGTTTTACATTGCAGCAGTACATCCAGCTTCCCGGCAAAAGCATCCATGGGATATTCATATCCCATTTCATCCCGGCATAATGCGCATAACTCTGCCGCATCCGCGGCGACGGCGTTTCTTACCACCATCAGATCGACAACACCTCACACAGGCATTCAGCCACGCCGACGGTGATGTCCGGAAATTCATCCGTCAGCCAGCCTGCGACCGTTTCCATCACGGGTATTTCGGTGAAATAGTGTCCCGCCGCGACGACGTTCAGTCCTGCGGCTTTCGCATCCAGAAGCGTGTTGTAGCTCATCGTTCCGGTCAGGTACGTGTCCGCACCCGCAGCAAGCGCGGCTTCCCAGTCGTCCTTGCCGTCTCCGCCGAGAATGGCGAGCTTTTTCACCTGTTTCTTTGCGGAAACCGCATGGAGAACGGGCGTACCGAGCGACGCCTTGACCTGTGCGCAGAAGCTGGCAAGCGGCATTGGAACGGCGTATTCCGCAAGCCGTCCGAGTGCTTCGCCATCGCATCCGAACGGCCCCGTCGGTGCAAGACCGAGCTTCCGGCACAGCGTATCGTTGACCCCGCCGGAGGCGGCATCGAGCCGGGTGTGGAACGACAGCACGGCGATATTCTTTTGTAAAAGCCGTATCACGCGGGCAGCGGTCACATCCCCGTCATGAATGGAGGAAAGTTTGTGGAATATCAGCGGATGGTGCGAAACAATGCAATCACATCCCTCCTCCTCCGCTTCCTCAATTGTGCGCTCTGTGACATCCAGCGCGCAGAGAATCTTTGTTACCGGTGCATTTTTATCCGGCACGCACATCATACCGTCGTTGTCCCATGCGCACGAAAGACTGCGTGGACATTTTATGTCGAGAAAATTGTATATATCAAGAATGGTCGGCATTCGTTGGTCTCCTTTTGTGTATCGTTAAACAGTTGGTTCTGATTTTGTGTGTATCGTTGCACAATTTTATGTGTATCGTTTTACTTTCCGTTTTTCTTTGATAAAAAATGCAGGCTTGACGGTTCGCACGAAAAACCTTCCCCTTGGGGAAGGGGGACCGTTGGGCAGGGGCCCGACGGTGGATGAGGTACATCACTGCGAAGCGGTGACCTGAAAACCTTTCAACAGTACGAACGATTTTCAAGCCGCCGAACGTGTATCGTTTCACATCTCCGCCAGCAACTCCTCCGCCCGTGCCAATGCCGCGGCTTCGGCTGTACATTCCGCCCCTTGCCCCGCAGAAGTCCGACCGCTGACAATCTTCGCAAGATTCTCCCGCCGCAGAAGCAGATATTCCCGCAGAAAATCCCTGTTTTCGGAGTCAGACAGAATCTTCTCCCCAAGCAGGGCATCGGCATCGCAGGGAACGTTCACATTTCCCGTATACTGCACGCAGAGCACGGAATACAGCTTTCCGTTCGCCGTTCTGCAAAGCCGCTCGGCGGTCGTTTCAAAGCCGTTTGCGCCGAGCCACCGCCGAAGATACGGCTGCATCGTCATCGGCTGTAAAATCAAGCGGATGTCCGGATCCCGCACGAACGGCGCATCAGAAAGAATCCTTGCGATCAACTCCCCACCCATCCCGCAGATGGCAATATCCGTGATGTGCGGTGAATAATGTTCCAGTCCCGCAAGTCCGTCGGTCAGAACAAGGTCAATGCGGTCACGGAGTGCGGGGTTCTCTTCTGCGCTCACGGCAAGATGTGCCCGCGCACTTTCCAGCGGTTTTTGTGCGACATCCGCGGCAACGGCACGCAGAACGGCATTTCTCTGCACGAGTGCGATCGGCAGATAGGCGTGATCCGTTCCGATGTCGGCGAACACCGCGCCCTGCCGCACAAACTGCGCCGCACAGGCAAGGCGGGGGTCAAGTCGGGTTTCCATTGTCTTGTTACCTCCGTTTCTGCGGGTCGCAGGGCGGCCCGAACGCTTATTTCCCCTGACACGAAAAGAGCAGTGCTCTTGCGGCACCGCCCTCACGCTGGGTTGTCTTATTCTTTGCCTGCGAGATACTCGTTGATCTTCTCAACCAGTTCGTCGGCATCCGTGCCGTGAACTTCACAGGCGTCCTCAATGCTTTCGCCTCTTGCAGAGGGACAGCCGAGGCAGTGCATACCGATTTCCAGGAAGAATTCTGCGGTGCCCATATCGTAATCGAGAACATCGCCGATAATGCTTTCTTTGGTGATTGTCATTTTTATTTTTCTCCTTTTTATTTGGGTTGACATGATTTTGTAATGGTGATAAAATCGGGAAAATAAGATTCCGCGTATCTGCACAGCATAGTATGCGCAGACTGCACCCGGAACATTCCTTTCCCGGAACATTCCGTTCCCGGAAGATTCAGTTCACCGATTCGGTATTTTCGAGATTTTCGTAGAAGCTGTCGATGGTTTTCTGCGCGGCTTTCAGATTCTTGTTATAGAACGATGCAAAGTCGGAGGACTCTTTCTCGATGGCAAGGCGCGGCAGGGAATAGAACAGGTCGCCGAAGCCGGCGGAGAATCCGAAGTAGTTGCCGCCGATCTCATACGCAACGGTGTCGAAGAGGATATCCATCATCTTCACCGCATCGTCGTCGCGCGCAAGCTTGCCGGTCAGAACCGTGTCGTAGTAGGTCGGAATGACCTCGTTTGCGCTTTCCCATGCAAACAGCTCCATCGCCGCGCCGACCAGTTCCGGATTGGAGATGGTGCAGGGAACGGACAGCAGACCGCCCCAGTCAAGGGAAATATAGTCCTTCTGGCTCTCGTCATACTTGGGATACGGCAGGAAACCGAAATCAACGGTATAATCGCGCAGAAGCTCCGCATCGGAAATCGCATCCAGCTGGAACATCAGACGGTCAGTGTCGATGGTCAGCATATCCGCGCGTTCCATGGTCGGCGGGATGTAAATGACGTCATCCTTGGTCATTTCCTCAAACCGCTCCATCAGGGACTGCGTTTTTTCGGTGTTGAGCGCAAGCTGAACATAGCCGTCGGCGTCGGTTTCGGTGATGTACTGTCCCGCGCCGGTCATGAAGCTGATGTACTTGGAGACCTCGTTTGCGGAAACGCCCCAGCTGTCGTTTTCGTCCATTTTACCGTCACCGTTGACGTCATCGACGGCAAGGCGCGCCATTTCTTCGAATTTATCGAGTGTCCAGGTGCCCTCGTAGACCAGTTTATATGGATTTTCCATATCGAGCCGTTCTACCATTGCCTTGTTGAAGAAAATGACGTACGGGCACGGAATCATCATATCATTGACCGCATAATAGGTGTTTTCGCCGAGCCGCAGGACATCCATCTGTTCCCGGTTCCACCATTCCGCCTCCATGTCGATGTACGGCAGATTGTCGAGATTGTAAAGATACCCCTCAGATGCGTAGGTCGAAATGCCGGCGATACAGTGGTTGAACATCATATCATAGACATCATCGCCCGCAAGGATGATGGGCTTGAGTGCCGTGATGTAATCGTTGCAGTTTTCGCCGTAGATTTCGTTCACGATCCTGACGTTCAGCGCATCCTCGACCACGCGGTTGCGGTTGTACAGCGCATCGTTCATGACGTCGCCGTTTTCTTCCTCGGCAAAGAAGTAGAATTTATACCCCTGCCAGTCAAAGCCGACGAGATTCAGCTCTTCCCCGCCGAAATCAAGACTGTCCACGGGAACCTTGTGCGACTCGCGCGTGTCCTCGGGCGTTTCGGTCACGGATGCCGTCGTGTCACCTCCGACGGATGCGGTCGTATCCGTACTCTGTGTACTGTCGTTTCCGCACGCCGCCAGAGCAGACGTCAGAAGCAGCAGTGCCAGCGCGCCGGAGACCGTGTACTTTGCTTTCATGGTATCATCTCCTTTGTAAAAAATAATACGAATCCATTCTATCTATTATTATACCATGAAATGCGGATTTTGTAAAGAACTTTCGGGAAAAGATAGAAAAATTATATGGAAATTCCGTCATTGCCGCTCCGCAAGATAAATGGACACGCGGCTTTGGATGATGTCGGCGGTCTCGGTTTCGTTTTTGACACCGGCAAAGAAATACGACAGCTCCTCCGCAAGGATGTCATACACCGCGCCATCCATCATCAGAACCGGGGAGCCGGATTCCAGCGCGTTGTATACGCAGTCGAACATGGCGGACTCCGCACGGTAATATGCGGTCAGATTTTCGTCGTATTCCTTTTGCGCAAGAGAGCTTTTCAGCGTTTCGTCGTGATACGAGCAGTAGAAATGCCTTGCGGTCTGCAATTCCACCGTTTTCGCAAATGCGCTTTTCGTGGTACAAATCATGTCGGAGAAAAATCCGGACGTCAGCGAATCCGCCGCAAAAACCGCGGAAAGAAAGCGCCACGCACCTCTTTGTACGGTTTCATCCGCGGCGGCGGCAACGGCGTAACAGCTGCCGGGTTCCACGACCACCCCGGACGGGACGGCGCCTTCATGCGGAAATCCGGTCAGCACAAGCGCGTCCGTGCCGAAAATGTGCTGATACAGAACGCACGTTGACAGAGAATTGGTATAAAACGGGAAAAGCAGAATATCGCCGTCACGGTATGCGGAAACGTCAACAGAGGAATCGATCCCGATTTCCTTTTTTGACAGCGTGTTCATCCATGTAAGCAGTTCCGTGAATTCATCCGCCGCAAAACCGCACGTTCCCGTTTTTGCACGGATAAAATTCTGTTCGGCGGAGGACAGAATGGCGCGGAGATAAAACGATCGCTCACAGCGCCCGATGATTGCCGTACCCTTTGCCGCCGCGTATGCGGTAAGTGCGGAAACGGAACCGTCCGCAAGAGCATCGGCGGTTTCTTTCCTGCAGACCGTACCGTAAAGCTTTACATACGGAGAAACCCAGCAGAGCGTACCGTCATCCTCTTCAAACAGCGACCGCACCCCCGCAAACAAATCATCCGTAAACGCATCGGAATCCGCATATTGTTCCGCCAGCGCACCGAGATCGGCAAACAGTCCCTTGGATGCGTAATTCTGCACCTTTTCCACATCGGGCAGACAGTAGATATCCGCACCGCCGCCCTGCACGATGTCCATATCCAGCGCGTCGTAGATTGCATCGCGCGCCGAGCCCTGATACGCTTTCAGTTCCACCCGGTATTCGCTTTGGGAACGGTTGAACGCGGCGGCGGCTTCTTCCAGCGTATCGGCAGAATCGGTATATGCAACGGTAATCACACACCGCTCATCCCGGTCGGCACCCGCAGAACGCCAAAGGACGATTTCGTTTCCGTTCCCCGTGGATTCCTGCAGGAATATATGTTCGTCATCAAGCACGAAAAGATCAAACGGCTGTACAGACGGGAATCCGGAATTGCCGAAATCCGCAATACAGCGCGCCTGTCCCGTTTCCGGCGTATACAGATACAGTTTGTTTTCTCTTGTATACCGTATTTCATCCCCCGAAAAGAAATATTCGATTCCGCCGTAAAGATGATCGGTATCAAAATCGTACTTTGTAAATTGCCGTGCCGCGGCATCAAAGCGGTACAGGGTACTGCTCTGCGATGCCGCCCACATTCCGGAATACAGTCGGGAGCATTTCATGTCCGAGGAAAACAGCGTTTTGTTTTCCCGATAGTCGGACAGACGGAGCGTTCCGTTCCAAAGATAGCAAAGCGTATCCGCATCCGCAAATTCCGCGTACCCGGTCGCGCCGTTGCCCTCTCCGACCGGATACGCACCGAGCAGGGTCAGTGCGCCGTCGTACAGCCGCAGTTCGTTTGCGTACTGCAAGCCGTTTTCGGTTTCCGTCGTCAGCCGGATCAGTGCCGCAATCCGCACACCGCGTTCATACAGTTCCGCCGGAACGTCAAGCAGGGTGCTGTTCGGTGCACCGTCGGTGTAGAGTACCCCGGACGTCACGCTGTCGTCCGCGGTGTCGTAGGTCAGAAGCGTTCCGTCCACGCACAGAAAATAGGCTTTCGTTCTGTCGTGCGATACCGCCGACGACTGAATGAAGCTGTCATACGTCCCCATATCCGCAAAAACCAGCCGTGCATTTTCCGGCATGACCTCGGTGAAGCTGTAGGTAATTCCGGATTCCGATACGACGGGCGGCGTCGCGGCAACGGTTTCCGACGTGACACCGTCACCGTCCGCGGGGGTACAGGAAACAAGACACAGAAGCAGGAGAAGTGCAAGTCCTATCAGATATCGGATATTGTTCATAGCGGCGTGTCCTCAATATCCGAGCGGATGCTCTTCGTCCACGACAAGATCGTATATCACATCCGTGACTTCCCCTGTTTCAAAAGAGTAAAAATAATACGCAATTCCATCAAGCTGTGTGTAATCCTTCAGCAAAGCACCGGATTCCGTCACACCAATCAACCGCAGACGCTCCACCGGCAGTTCAAAGAGGCAGGTATCGGTCGTTTGCGTCACCGTATCATAACGGTAAATGCAGTACGGCTCTCCGTCCGCCGTCCCCATTCCGGCATCGAGCGCATACACGGAATTCCCGAAAAAACTGACGAATCCCACGGTCGGCGGCATAATCTGTACCGGTTCACCGGTACCGTCCCAAAGCATCACTTCCCCCGACAGCCGAAGGTAGACAAGCGTTTCATTATCACCCGCAAACGACACCCAATACGCCGCATCATCCAGCACTTCTCCGTTCTCATCCGTCAGCGCTGCATTTTGTGTGAGATAACCGCCGGTTTCGTCAAACGCAAAGCAACTGTACGCCGGCATTTCATCCAGAACCAATACAGGCTCCGCCGCTGTCCCAATCTCCTTTCGGTACAGCGCGGACATATCTTCAAATTTCGCCGATTCCGTCGGATATTTCTGCATATAGTACAGCTGACCGTCGCAAAGCTGAAAAAGATTCGCAGTCTGTCCGCCGACAAACGCATGGTCTTCCAGAAGAACGCAGGATTGCGACCGTGCGTCAAACCGATAAATGCAGTTCCGGACGACATCGTCAACAAAGGACTCGCCGGACAGATAGATTGCTTCCCCATCCGTCACCACGCAGTAGGTAAAGAAACTTGCATTGCCGTCGCACAGGGTCTCGTCCGTATGGTCACACCGGTCTTTCGTGCAGACAAGCGTGATCCGGTTCGTATCCGGGTCATACTTCATCAGCGGCGTGCTTTGGTGGGAAATAAAGTACAAATCTCCGTCAAAGACACACGATGCCCGCGCAAGAGAAGCGTTAATCTGGTCTTTTACGGAAAATGATGCTGTGTCTTCGGTTTGGCAGGCGGAAAAAAGCAGGGATAGAAGCAGTGGAACGGGAATGAGGGTTCGGAATGGGTGTTTCATATGGTGGCTCCTGAAATGATGGAATACGGTATCACCGAAAACACGGTTTGTTTTCTGATTTATTATAACACAACATTCACGGTATGTCAATTGCTTTTTGTAAATTTCCTACAAATCCGAATCAAAAAACACGACAGCCCCGCCCCAAAAAGCGGCCGCCTGTCGTGTTTTCGTTTTTATCCGATTTTACGCTTCCCCCCGCGCCGCACATTCCCAATGCGCCTTGGCGCGCGGCATATCGTCCTCGTCGTAGATGCCGTGCAAGAACATATCGCCGGAAAAGCCGACCTCGCGCAGGAGCCTTGCGGTATACGCAAAATCGACGATGCCGCGGCCGGTGGCGCAGAACGTGATGCCGTCGCCCGCCGCGATGTCCTTGCCGTGCGCGATGACGATGTCGTGTCCGTAGTAGCGGAACGCGCGGTCAAGGGTCGGGAGGACTTCATCCTTGTGCGCGTGACCTGTGTGGAAGAGATTTGCGCAGTCGAGGATCATTTTCAGATTCGGCATTCCGACCTCATCCATGATGCGGCGCGCGCGTTCGGGCGTGGAGATGATGTTGGATGCCTCCGACTCGATGGCGAGTGTGATGCCGTAGTCCGCGGCGATTTCGGTACAGCGGGTAATGGTGTCGCGCATATCCTCCCATGCACCGTCGGACAGATTGTCCTCCGACGGCGACCACAGATTGTCGGGATTGCGGGTGCCGGAGCAGAGCGTGATGTAGTTCGCGCCAAGCTCTTTTGCCGCTTTGCATAAGACGGGGAACCGGCGGATGCCCTCTTCGCGGATTGCCTTGTCCGGGTGTGCCATGTTAAATGTGCCGTTGACGGCAGTTACCGGGATGCCGTAGGTATCGGCGGCGGAGCGGATGGCGGTCATTGCGTGCTGTGGAATCTCCGCCGGAATCTCAATGGAGCCGGTCGGCGTAAACTGCGTTTCCGAAACGGACGAAAACGCGAACTGCACGCAGGAAAAGCCGAGCGCGTGCATCTTTGCAAACAGGGTATGCGCGGAATAAGGCGGATGGGATGCGGATTCAAAGTCTGTCGAACAGACACCGCACCGGATTTTTTTCGTGTTCATTGGAGTCCTCCCGAAACATATCATAAATGATAGAACCAGTATAACACAAATTGCAGAGAATGTCAAGAATTTCACAGAATTTGTTATTTTTTATTCCATTTATTCCGTTTTCTCTTGACAGATCCGCGATTCCGTGGTATGCTAATGGTATCCTATTCATGAATGGAGCATATATCTATGAACCACCCCGACCGAACCCTTGCCCGCCGTTTTGCGGACACCCTGAAATGCGAAAAGGCGACCGACGTCGTCTATTCCGGAAAACAGCCCCTGCCCCCGTCGGAAATGTACGCAAAAATGTTTGCCGCCGCCGAAGAATTTGCGCCGAAGGACAATCCCTATCACGTCTATTTCGGTGAACTGCACGGACACACCAACCTCTCCGACGGTGCGCCGGACATCGACACCTATTTCACCCGCCTGCGCGACGTGGCAAAGCTCGATTTCGCCGCCCTCTCCGACCACGACCACGGCGGACTGTCGAAACCGTCCCTGTGGGAGCCGGACGACACCGTGCCGACCGAAACGAAATGGGATTACATCAAAGAAAAAGTCAAAGAATACAACGCCCCCGGCACATTCACAACGATCCTTGCCTATGAGCGCGATTCGTATCCGTTTTACGACAATATGGTCGTATATTATAACAGCCACGACGGGGAAATGATCCGCGGTGCGGCCGACGGCATGATTACCAAAGAAGAGCTTGCCGCCGTGCTTGCGCGGGACGACGTATTCGTTGCGCCGCATGACACCTATTCGCTCGATTCCGGCGCGGATCTGGCGCATATGCCGGTGGAACTGCTTCCCTCTCATCTCGAAATTATTTCCCGCGGCGACTGCGCAGAGTACATGAATCATCCCGCCTTTGACAGCGCGACCGCCTGCGAGGGCGGATTCTGGCAGGATGCACTTGCCCGCGGCGGAAAAACGGCAGTCATCGCCGCCTCCGACGATCATTCCGCGAACAACGGTCTTGTCGTGGAAAGTCTCGGTTATCCAGCGAAATATCCCGGTGTCACAGGGGTATGGGCAGAAGAAAACACGCTTCCCGCCCTCTTTGATGCGCTGAAAAAGAAACGCTGCTACGGCTTCATGCGCGGGGACGTTTCGCTTCCCATGCACGGCAACATCACGGTCGATTTCCGCATCGGGGAACATTTCATGGGGGAGGAATTTACCCGCCGCGCGGGCGAAGACCTTGTCATCACCTATTCCGTAAAAGCCGATGCACCGGTGAAGCGCGCGACAATTGTGAAGAACTGCCGCGATTACATTATGGCAAAGAGCGCGCACAAGGTGATCGTGGATTCGCATCAGGAAAACGAAACGGATGTCTATTATCTGCGCGTGGAGCTGACGGACGGACGGTTTGCGTGGACAAGTCCGATCTGGGTCAAGCAAGAATAAGGTGATATTGTCAATTCAAGAAAGACGACATTTATTATGGGTGTAAGGGCATCCCGGTTTCGCGAAGCGAAATGCTTATGCCGCCCGGTGATTTGAAAATCTGTCGTACCATTGAAAGATTTTTCAGCCTGTCCGGAATGTTATTCAGAAAGTTCTGATACGTCTGCGAAAGATTTATTGATTTCGGGCGGCATGAGGGTTTCGCTTCGCGAAACCTGGACACCCCTACAAAATCCCGGAAACTCACAGCGTTACACGAAATCGTCAGGGTCACATCACATTATCCAAAACACCGGAATTACACATCACACACCGAAAAATTCCCCCATCCGTAGAATCCGCCTCTCCGACGGCGTTATTGCAAAATATGCTCCTTTATGGTATAATGGTATCACAAACGGTACCGTCATTATTCCCACAAAGGAGCATTTATTATGGAATTACATCTTTCCCAAAACATCCGCCGGCACCGGCAGGCGCTTTCGCTTTCACAGGAACAGCTTGCCGCGCGGCTCGGCGTTTCGTTCCAGACCGTTTCCAAATGGGAGCGGGCGGAGTCGTATCCGGACATCACGCTTTTGCCAAAGATCGCAGGATTTTTCCACATCACGGTGGACGGTCTGCTCGGGGTGGACACCCTGCGGGAAGAGGAAGAAGTCGATGCCATCATCGCGCGGTGCCGGGAAGCGGACTGCCATTACCGGTTTGACGAGATCGCGCCGCTGTGCGAGGAGGGTCTGTCGCGTTTTCCGAACAATCACCGCCTGCTTTGCTGGCTTTCCTCCGCCATTCAGAAATCCGACCCCGCGCGCGCTGTTTCCATCTGCGACGACGTGCTGACGCATTCGACTGACACGTCTCTCCGAAGCTGGCTTGAACGCACGCGCTGTCACGCACTTTACAACATGGGCGAAACAGAAAAAGCGATCGCCGCCGCGAAAACGCTTCCCAATTATTACGACACGCAGGAAGACGTTCTGCGCAATTTTCTCGACGGAGACGAACTGCTCTGCCATGTACAGGACAACATCATCTTAAAGCTCGGCTATGAATTCTGGCTTTCCGTGCGGAAGATCGCAAATTCGTATGCTCCGGGAGAGCGCATTGCACTGTATGAAAAGAGCAACGCCGTCTACGATGCGCTTTACGAGACCGACGATCTTGCGTTCAAGCTGACCCGCAAAGCGCGCAACTTCCAGGGGATGGCGGAAGAAGCGTTTCTCATGGGCGACTGCGACCGCGCCTTTGCGTATCTCCGTCTTTGTGCCGACTGCGCCTGCAAGCACGATGCGCTTCCCGACGTGGTCTCCTCCGGGGCTCTTCTGTTCCGCGCACATCCGTATGACCGGCGACATGAGGGATATCCCTGTCTGCGTGCGGAACTGCAGCACGATCTTGAAACGGAAGACGTTTTCTATGCCGGGGTACGCGAAACGGCGGAATACGCGGAGATCCTTTCGATGTTATAAAAATTTCCGTCACCGGGGTTGTATTTTTCCGTGATATGTGGTACAATATAGGTACTGTATATTCTTATAATAAAAGGAAGAAAACGTATGTATCTTGACGATATTTCCCCCGATCTGCATTTCAGAACGGAATCCGTGCGCATCAACTATGACAAAATGGTTGCATTCGCAAAGGACTACGACCCCATCCGCATCCACACCGACCCCGAATACGCGAAGACCACGCGGTACGGCAAGCTCATCGCGCCCGGTGTCATGACGTTTATGTCCATCTGGTCAAAGGTATTGGAAACGGACATTTTCGGCGACGAGCTGATCGCAGGAAAATCCACGCACATCGAGTGGAAGAAACCCGTCTTTGCCGACGATGTTCTGTGGGGCGACGTCCGCGTGACCCGCATCGAGCGCCGCAATCCGTACAACGGCATCTGCGAAACGACGATGGATATTTACAATCAGAACGGGGAGATCGTGCTGTCCAATGTCACGGAATCGGTCGTGAAGTATCGGACGGAAAGTAATTAACCTTTCTTTGGAAAGGATGCGAACCGTTTGGCTTATATCCTTGCCAATTCCCCCACCAACAAAAAAGCGGAACGCCTTCGGCGTTCCGCTCGTTCTTTCTGTAAATATATCCTCCATCCGCATCAGCAGAACGGCGTTGTCCCGTCGGCGCAGAGGATTTCGGTGCGCATGATGTCGTACCACGCGGTCATGGGGTCGTCAAAGACAAGCCCTTTTTCCGCCGCGGCGCGGATGAGGTATTCGGGATTCAGGAAATTCGCGTTGTCGGCGCACAGCGTTGCGCGGATGTGCAGATTCCCCGTTTCCCGGTCGAACACCGTTTCCGTTTTCCGGATAAAGGGCGAGATGTCGGTGTCCTTATCGCCGGATTTGGAGCGTTTGGACAGAATCAGCGGGGCGGAATACATCGCATCCAGTTCGGCGGCGACCGCGGCGCCGGTTTCCTTTGTGACTGCGGGGTGGTGCAGGTGCATTTCATACCGCGCAAAGCCGATGTCGGTCATTTTCATTTTAGGCGGCGCGGCATAAAACAGCTGCAGCTCATCGGGCATACAGGGATTCAGCGCATCCAATATCTGCGCCGGGGTGACGGGAGATGTCATTTTGGTATCCGCAAACTCGCACAGGGACTGAATGCCGATGGAAAGCGGGGTCGAGAAGACCATTTTCGGGTGCGGATTGAACCCCTCGGAAAACCAGATCGGCAGTCCCGACCGCACGAATGCCCGCTTCATGAACCGCTGTAAGTCCAGATGCGAGATAAACTGCATCCGCCCGACCTTGTAAAAGCCAAGGCGCACCGTCAGCGTTCTGCTCTGCGGATGAATGTCGTCCATGAGAAAATCCGGCGCGACGGTATCTCTTGGCGCGGGTGCGGCGCAGTTCAGTTTTTCTGCCTGTATTTGCAAAGTTCGCGGTTGCACCATGTCTGTTCCCCTCCCAGTCTGTCTGCACCGCAGGCGGAACACGCCTCCATGCAGTTTTTCGTTGTTTTCGTTTCGTATGCCTTGTGTTTTTCGCGCAGGAGAAATTCCTTTGTCACGCCGCAGTCGATGACGTCCCACGGCAGAATTTCGTCCTCACCAAAGCCTCTTGTCGTATAGAAATCCGGGTCCACGCCGACAGCGGAGAAAATTTCCATCCACGTCTCATAGGAGAAAAATTCTTCCCACGCATCAAACCGTACTCCGCGCCGATGCGCTTCGAGCAGTGCCCGGCAGAGCTTTCTGTCCCCGCGGGCAAAGACCCCCTCGATACGGCCGACCTTGGCATCGTGATAGTTGAACTTCACCTTGCGGTCGGTGATGATGCCGCGCAGATACTGCTGTTTTTCCATGGTCACATCAAGCGCATCCTGCTTTTCCCACTGGAACGCGGTAAAGGGCTTCGGCACGAACGCCGCTGTGGACAACGTGACCTGCACGCCGCCTTTGTTCGGTTTTCCGAGCTGCTTGTCCTGCCGCTTGTTGACGTAGAATTCGTGCACAACGTGCTCCGACAGGTCATAGATGCCGTCCAGGTCTTCCCTGGTTTCGGTCGGATGACCGATCATGAAGTACAGCTTGACCTGATTCTTTCCGGCGGCGAACGCGACATTGCACGCGCGCAGAATTTCTTCTTCGGTGACGTTTTTGTTGATGACATCGCGCAGACGCTGGGTGCCGGCTTCCGGCGCAAAGGTCAGGGTGCTGGTGCGGACGGAGGAAATGCGCTCCATCAGCTCTTTGGTGAACGTATCCGCACGCAGGGACGGCAGGGCGAGATTGACCCGCGCATCGTCCGTCCAGGAAAGCAGTTCTTCGGTCAGCTCCGTCAGGCGCGTATAGTCGCTGATGGAAAGGGAGGAAAGGGAAATTTCCTCGTACCCGGTGTTTTCGTACAGACACTTCGCCTGCCGCGCCAGCACATCGGGTGATTTTTCGCGGATGGGACGGTAGACCATGCCCGCCTGACAGAACCGACATCCGCGCGGACAGCCGCGGTAGACCTCCAGCATCACGCGGTCCTGCACCGTGTCGATGAACGGCATGAACGTGCTTTCGGGGAAATAGGAGGTATCGAAATTTTTGATGATACACTTTGTCACCCGGTCGGGAATGTCATCGTATTTTTTCGTAACAGCGGAAATCGTTCCGTCGTCGTGATAGGTTACCGTGTAGAACGACGGCACATAGAAGCCGCCCAGCTTTGCCGCTTCGTGCAGAAAATCTTCTCGCGTGTAGGTGCCGTTTTCTTTCATTTCCATATAAAGGCGGGACAACTGGGGCAGTGCTTCCTCGCCCTCTCCGATGGAAAAGAGGTCAAAAAAGTCCGTAAGCGGCTCCGGATTGTAGGTACAGCATCCGCCGCCGATGATGATGGGCATCCGCTCCCCCGCCGCTTCCCGCGCGGCACGTTCTTCATGTGTCAGGGGAATACGCGCAAGGTCGAGCATATAGAGGACGTTGGAATAGGACAGCTCATAGCCGAGCGTGAACGCAACGACGTCGAACGCCGTCAGCGGATCGCCGCTTTCCAGTGCCCAGAGCGGAATGTCGTACCGGCGCATTTGTTCTTCCATGTCCGTCCACGGCGCAAAGCACCGCTCGCACCAGATGCCGTCTTCCCGGTTCAGCGCACCGTACAGCAGCCGGATGCCGAGATTCGACATCCCGATTTCGTAGGTGTCGGGAAAACAGAACGCCCACCGGCATCGGACGTCCGCTTTGTCTTTGATAATCTGCCCAATCTCCCCGCCCGTGTAACGACCGGGCTTGGAGACGGACTTTAAGAGTTGGTCGATGTTCATGTTATTGAAAAATCCTTTCGGAGGGATAATTTCCTGTCATTTTACGATGGGTATCTTATATATTATAGTACATTTTCGTGTTTCCCGCAAGAGGTTTTGCCAAAGTTCCTTTTTTTCGTGGAATTGTACAAAGCGGCGGGGTGAATTTTGTGACTTCTGACGAAGGAAAATCTTGCGCGCGGTGCTTGACAGGCTGTGGAAAATCTGATATAATCAAAGCAGAACGGTTCCGTTTCCTACAGAAGTTTCCACCACGCCCGCATGATCGGAGGTATCCATGAAAATCCGGATTTTCACTGTTTGTTTACTTTTGTCCCTGTCCGCGTGTATCGGTTCCTGTTCCGCACCCAAAGCATCTCCCGCTGTGTCTGACCGCACCGTGTCAAATGCGGAGACATCCGCCGCGGAGGTATCTGCCGCGGAGACTTCCGCCCCTGCTCCCGCCGCACGGCAGTCGCTGTTGGTTCTCGAAACGGAAGAAACGGTGCTTCCCCGCCAAAGCGGACAAAAGACCGTCACCCTGACGGTCACGAACCGGTATTCCTATGACCTCATGATCGGACATTGCGGTTACCGCATCCTGTTCTGGGATGGGAATGAATGGGTCGATACCGCCCCGGGCGACAGCATTTCCTGCGACGTCGGTATCCTTTTGGAAGCAGGAAAGAGTTATCCGTATGACGTGACGCTGGATTTCGATACGCGGTGTGCGGAGGATGGGTATTATAAAATTTATGTTGATGCGGTCAGGGATGGGATGGATTCCACGCATCATTTCGGGGAATTGATTTTTGAGGTTTTGGGGGGATGACGGGGAAGATAATGCTCATTTCCGGGCGAAAAAAAACAGCTCTTGCGCTTGTGAGAGCTGTAATCTTTTTATGAAATCCGAATACAAGAAAATCCCCGAAAATACTTGCTTTCGGGGATCTCCGTAACCCACTCGGGGTAAACTTATCTCTTGGAGAACTGCGGTGCGCGGCGAGCTGCCTTGAGACCGTACTTCTTTCTTTCCTTCATTCTCGGGTCACGAGTGAGGAAGCCTGCCTTCTTGAGGGCGGGACGGTTGGTTTCGTCAGCCTGCAGGAGTGCCTTTGCAACGCCGTGACGGATCGCGCCGGCCTGACCGGAGAAACCGCCGCCGCGGACGTTTGCGATGATGTCAAACTTGCCTTCCGTGCCGGTAACGCCGAAGGGCTGGTTGACGATGAGCTTCATGGTTTCGAGACCGAAATAGTCGTCGATGTCGCGGCCGTTGATGGTGATCACACCGGTACCGGGCATGATGCGGACTCTTGCGGTGGACTTCTTTCTTCTGCCCGTGCCGTAGAAGTAGGGCTTAGCACTTGTATACATCATTTTCAAATACTTCCTTTCTATCTTGTCCGATTACGCCTCGATGGGGGTGGGGTTCTGCGCCTGCTGCTTGTGCTCGCTGCCTGCGTAGACCTTGAGACGGTTGAAGCTTGCGGAACCGATGGAGTTGTGGGGAAGCATACCCTTGACTGCCATTTCCAGAACTGCTTCGGGCTTGGTCTTCATCAGCTGACCTGCGGGAATGAACTTCAGGCCGCCGATATAACCGGAATGATGGTAGTAGATCTTATCGGTCATCTTCTTGCCGGTGAAAACTGCCTTTTCAGCGTTGATGATGACGACATGGTCGCCGCAGTCAACATGAGGGGTGTATGTGGGCTTGTGCTTGCCGTTGAGAATGGAAGCTGCGAGCGCTGCGGTCTTGCCGACGGGCTTGCCTGCCGCGTCAATGATATACCAAGCGCGTTCCAGCGTTTCCTTTTTTGCCATGTAAGTGGACATTGTACTTTCCTCCGTTATTGTGACAGGTGCCGCCCGCATCGCTTGTCCGGGAAACACCGTGTGATATCTTTACAGAACGTGTTATATTATATCACATAACGGCGCATTTGTCAATGGGTTTTCAAAAAGTTTTTTCAAAATTTTAATTTAGGTTTTGGATTGCTCGTTTTTTCTCTCGTTTTCTTTGATTTTCTCGCGTTTTTGAATATGCGGGTGCAAAAAAATTTTTCGTACTTTTTTCGCAAAACCCCTGTACATTTTCCGCGTTTTGATTTATAATATAGGAAAGGATTTTTTTCAAAGGAGTATTTTTCAAATGACCACCAATCTCCCCGCCGAAATCAAGGCGTATCTTGACCAATACAAATACAAAATCGAACTCCACGCGCACACCTCCCCTGCCTCCGGATGTTCGGAGCTGGTTCCCGCGGAATTCATCGAACGGCTGAAAGCGACCGGATGCGACACGGTCTGCGTGACGAACCACTTCTTTGAGGGCGGCACCTACATGGGTGCGGACGACCCCGTCGGCAAGTATCTGGAAGATTTTTACAAGACGAAAGAGTTTGGCGAAGCGGCAGGCATGACCGTCATTTTGGGTGCGGAATACCGTTTCCACGAAAACTGCAACGACTATCTGGTCTACGGCATTGACGAAGCATTCCTGCGGGAAACGGTTACGCAGTTCGGACTGACCTTCCGGGAATTTTACGAAAAATACAACAGCCCCGACCGTCTGATCCTCCAGGCGCATCCGTTCCGCAACGGCATTGAGCCGATAGACGGCGCGCACATGGACGCCATCGAAGCGTTCAACCTGCATCCCGGCCACAATTCCCGTGTCACCATCGCCTCGCGGTATGCACAGCAGGAAAATATCCCGATCGTCACCATCGGCACCGACCTGCACCACCGCGGCCACGAAGGCACCTCCTCCCTGCGCGCGAAAGTAAAGCCGCAGAACGGCGCGGAGCTGGTCGCCCTGCTCCGTTCCAAGGATTACGTCTTTGAGCTGGGCGGAAGACCTCTGCTGCCTTATTATATTTATGACTGAACCGTCCGGGAACATTCTCCCCCCGACTTCCAGAAATTGAGGGTTTCCTTTTTCGGTGAAATGGATTATAATATTAGTATCCGAAACTCCGAATATGAATGAAAGGAAATACCTGCCAATGGATTCAGCCACACCTCTACATAACGAAGCCGTTTTTCCGGCTCCGCCACCCTCTCCCCACGCACCGGCGCACGCCGCCGGGCATTCTGCCGGGCAGAATGCCTTCCCTCCTCTTTGTACGCTTTACGCATTGGAACCGTGCGCACCGCAGACGCTGTTCTTTCTCTGCCGTCTTCTGCTTCTGCGCGGCTACTGCGGTGACAGCGCGGTTTATATTTTGGAACGCCGTCCCGGGGGGGAGGAAGCGCGGTTCTGCCTTGCCCTTTCCGAGCCGCAGAACCAGCGGGGACTTTCCGCCGTTGTGATACTGGAAGAATACGGAACGCGCATCGCATCGTCGTCGATGCTTCTGTGCCTTGCGGAGCACGCGGTCTGTCTTGCCGCACATGGTGCCGTGGAACGTCTTGCGGCATTCGCGGGGGCGTCCGTTCCCGCAAAACACAACCAATCATTTCCATCACCCGATACACCGTAAAGGAAACCGTATCCATTATGACCGAACAAGAAACCAGACTGGCGGCACAGAAAACCGCCTGCGAAACTTGTCACGCCTGTCCCCTCGGAAAAACGCGGACGAATCTCGTTTTCGGCGTGGGAAGCGCTTCTGCCGCCCTGATGTTTGTCGGCGAAGCACCGGGAGAGCGGGAGGATGCCACGGGCATTCCATTCGTCGGTGCGGCGGGACAGCTGCTCGACCGGTATCTGTACGCCGTCGGCATTCCGCGCGAGGACGTTTACATCGCCAATATTCTGAAATGCCGTCCGCCGCACAACCGCGACCCGCTCCCCGAAGAAGAAGATGTGTGCATGGAGCACCTGCGCGCCCAGATCCGCATCATTCGCCCGAAAATCATCGTCTGCCTCGGCCGCATCTCTGCCATGCGCCTGATCAAGCCCGATTTCCGCATCACACGGGAGCACGGGATCTGGTATCAGCGCGGCGCATTTGATATGTGCGCCGTCTATCATCCCTCCGCGCTTCTGCGCGATGCTACAAAGAAAGAGGATATGATGGAAGATATGAAGCGCATTGCGGAGAAGTATCGGGAGACGATGCTGTCAACGTGAACGTTGACTGCGTGATATATTTCCGCATTTGCGGAAATATGATATCCACCTTTGACGGGTGTCCGCTAAAGGTGAATGATATACGCTTGTCGGCGTATGATATATTTCGTCCGTTGGACGAAATATTAAGGAAGAAAATGGCAGAGCCATTTTCGATTTATGAAATTTACCATCCCACAAAAGGTTTCAAAACATCATGACCGTCTCATTTTCCGTCACGGCACAGGCTGTGACCTCCATGCTTTTACTGATCTTGATCGGCTTATATTCCGCGAAAACCGGGATCATCGACGAGCCGATGTCCAAAAAGCTTTCCAAACTGACCGTCAACGTGGCACAGCCGTTCATGCTGGTCAATGCACTTGTCAACGTCGAATATTCCCGCGAGAACCTGATGGCGGGTCTGGGAATCCTCGGCATCGGTCTGCTTTCCCATGCCATTTTAGCGCTGTTTGCGTTTCTGTCGGCGCATTACGTCCGCCGCGACAAAACGGAGCGCATTCTGACCGAGTACAGTATGACGTTTGTCAATGCGGGATTCATGGGATTTCCCATTCTCTCCACACTGTTCGGCGATATGGGGCTGTTCTGGGGCGCGTTTTATGTGGTCGCGTTCAATCTGTCGGTCTGGTCCTACGGCATGATCGTGCTGGCACGCGCCAAAGGCAAGCATTCCGGCGGGGAACAGATCAAAATCAACCCCTTGAAAATGGTGCTCAACCACGGCACAACCCCGTGTCTGCTCGGATTTCTCTTATTTGTCTTGCAGATAAAGCTCCCCGCGCCCGTCGCGGCGACAGTCGGGTACATGAACAACATCTGCACGCCCATCGTCCTGCTGGTCATCGGCGCGAATCTGTCCCGTCTGCCGCTGAAAGAAATTTTCCTGGATGCACAGATGTACATTTTCTCGTTTCTGCGCCTGCTTGCCGCACCGACACTGATCGCGCTTGTGTATCATCTGTGCGGAATGTCCGACGACCGCGTGATCTTCTTCACCATCATGGCATCCCTGCCGACCGCCGCCGTCACCGCCATGTTCGCGGAAATTTACGACCTGCGGCCGGACTACGCGTCTAAAACCGTCGGGATGTCCACCCTGCTTTCCATGTTCACGATACCGGTGGCAGTGGCGATCTGCAATCTGATATTGAAAATATAAACAGGGGTGTTGCAACTTGAAAATTTGCAACACCCCGTAGGGCAAAAATATCCCAAATTCTTCGTTTTCCAGAAATTTCATCATGAAAAATAAAATTCGGAAGAACGGTAGGATATATAATCCGGTGAGGTATGTTAGTGCCACTCCGATTTATCCCAATTAACCGACAGAATCCTCCTCATATACAAACTGTTCTTCATCATACATGGGAATTTTTTCTTCGACCACGACTTCACCGTGCCAATACTGTACACAGTAATATGGCAGAATATAATTCCATGTTGCCCTGTTTCGACCACCTTCATATACAATATCCACAACCCGGAATGTCATTTCCTCATAATCCGCGTAATCGAAATACCATGCTTTGACCGCTTCATCCGGCAAAAGAATACTGGAATTCTCTAAATATAACTCAGGAAAACCATTATCTTTCTTTGTACCAGATACCAGAATGAAGTCATCATATCCGGAGATTGTAATCATTGATACCAATCCGCGTCCCAAATACGGAATGCCTGTTTCAATCGATAATTCCGATTTCTGCATTAGGATATAATCGTAATCCGTGCCAACAGTCAAACCTCTGTTTCGATAATTCAGGACAGTGACATCCGAGATACCACAAAAGGAAATCATAGCTTTTACATAAGGATGTTCCAAAATGCTATTTAAATCATCAATATCGCCCGATATCCGAAAACTGATACTGTCATAACCGGCAGAAAATGTCGTTCCTTCGTATTGATAAAATGCACCCGTAATGTCATCCTCCGCAGAAAAAATAATGTTTTCCCCTGTGTACATACGAAAAAAATTCGACAGAATTTCCTGTGCATTTGCCCGATAAGTTTGTGGTGTCCCTTTAGAAAAACTTCCGTCCTGTGCTATTACGTATTCTTTATAATAAACGGGAAATGAATATGTTTCCACCATATCAATTACGGAAGCATCAATCATGATTTGGGTCGTGAATTCCGCAGAATTTGTTTCGTCATTCGATTTTTCCGTAATACTACTTGTTAATATCATTTTTTCACCTGTTATTACAGTAGTATCGTTTGAACACCCCACCAATATAAACAAAAGCACAATAATTATGTAAATCTTTATAAATCGTTTCATTTCAAGAGTTTACACATTTCCTTTACTCAAAAATTAGCTGAAAATATATTTCACAATCATTATACTATCGTATTGTGTTGTTATGATGAATTTTTTGTGAATTTTATATTAATTTCAACAAGTGAGGTTTATTATGTACAAACTCCGACTCGGCAAATCCCTCTCCCTGTTCCGCGACGGCTTTGCGGAACAGGTCAAAGAAGCGAAGTCGCTTGGCTTTGATGCAATGGATCTCGACCTCTGCGCACACTGGCCGCACAGAGATAAGGAGATCGAAGCGATGAAAGGTCTGAAGGACGGTCTTGAGATCACGAAAAGCTCCGGACTGTATTTCAACGGTGTCCACATTTCCTTCGGCCCGCACTGGAATTTTGCGCATCATGACCCCGCAGTACGCAGAGAGGCACTTGACAACCTCCGCGAGATCCTGCCCGTCATTGATGCTTATGCCCCTTACTGCTACATCATCCACGGAAGCTTTGAGCCGATCCCCGACGACATCCGTCCCGCACAGCTTGCCGCCCTGCACGATTCTCTTGTGACGATGACCGCATGGACAAAAACGCCCATCGCCGTCGAATCTCTGCCGCGCACCTGCTTATTCAACACGGCGGCTGAGGGGATCTCCATCCTTGAAGGAATCCCCGGCGTGTATGCCTGCGTGGATGTCAACCATTTTCTGAAAGAAAAGTCCGAGGATGCCGTCCGCGCACTTGGGAACCGCATCATCACAACGCACATCTCCGACCACGACTATGCGGACGAGCGGCACTGGCTCCCCCGCGACGAGCGCGGAAAGATCGACTGGATGGCACTGCTTGCCGCCTTTGAAGAAGTCGGTTATCAGGGCGTGTTCAACTACGAATCCGCCGGCACGCTTGCCGAGATCAAGGCAAATTACGACGCACTGTTTGACGATTACAATAAGAGGTATCACAGATGAATATTCAAAACCTGCTCCCCGCCCCCAAAACATTGTCTGCCACGGGAGAATCTTTCGTTCTGCCGCTGACCTATCATGTAACCGGCTTCGACAGCGGCGATGTCCGCGGTGCCGTCCGCGCGTTTGTCGATTACTGCGACCGCGCGTGGAACGTGCTGTTTGTTTCCGCGCCCGCCGAAGAAGCCGCAATTGTCTGCACCTGTGAAACGGGCACGCCCGACGGCCGGTACCGCATCGACGCCGCCGACGGTCACGTTTCGGTTTCCGCCGGGGACACAACCGCGCTGTCGTATGCGTTTGCGACACTGCTTCTGTCCTTTGAAGCTGCCGACGGCGGTCTTCTCTGCCCCGCGATGCACATCGAAGATGCGCCCTCCGCGCCCTGGCGCGGTCTGATGGGTGACCTTGCGCGCAAATGGCATCCCGTGAAATATCTTTACGATGCGGTCGACCTGTGCTGGCTTTACAAGCTCTCGCGCCTGCAGTTGCATTTCACCGATGACCAGAGCTTCACACTCCCCTCAGATGCGTTCCCGCTTCTGCCGAGCGAAAACCGTACCTATTCCAAGGAAGAGTTGCGCGCGCTTGCCGCCTATGCCCGTGAACGCGGTGTCACGCTCGTTCCGGAGGTCGACCTGCCCGGTCACTGCACGCGCTTCAATCAGACCTACCCGGACATTTTCGGTTCCCACGGCATCATGTGTGCAGAGGAAAAGACCTTCTCCGCGCTGGAAACCATTCTCGACGAAACGCTTGCCCTGTTCCCGGATGCGCCGTACATCCACCTCGGCGGCGACGAAGCGGCGATCGCCCGCTGGGACGACTGTCCCGGATGCCGCGCGTACAGAGAAGCGCACGGTCTTGAAAACGTTCACGCGCTCTACGCGCACTATCTGCAGCGCATGACCGATTATGTGCTCTCCAAAGGCGTGACCCCCGTCATCTGGGAAGGCTTTTCCAAGGAGTACAACCATCTGATCTCCAAAGACGTCATTGTCGTCGCGTGGGAGTCGTATTATCAGCTCGCGCCCGATCTGCTTGACGGCGGTTTCACGCTCATCAACTGCTCCTGGAAGCCGCTCTACATCGTCACGCCGAACACGCACTGGACGCCCGCGGAAATTCTCGACTGGAACATCCATACCTGGCGGCACTGGTGGCCGAAATCCATCGCCTCCACGCAGGACATTGTTGTTCCGGAGAATGCCCCCGTGCTCGGCGGTCAGATCTGCGCCTGGGGCGATGGGCTGGTCTCCCTGCCCTCAAACGAGAATGCCTGCCAAGCCGAATCCACCCTCATCCGCGAACGCATTCCCGCCCTTGCGGAAAAAACATGGAATACGGATTCTTCCATGACGGGAGAAGACCTTGCAAAACGCTTTGCCCACACCGATGCGGTCGCAGGAAAGCTTCTGCGTAAATAACGGTATCGAGCCATTTGGATAAAAATTCCCTCCGCCGATGCTTTGTATGGCACGGCGGAGGGGTTTGTTTTTGTTGGAAATATGGGGGGTAAAGGGAGATACTGTCAAACTTAAGGGCGACGATGCTGTTTTGGCAAGGAAAAAATAACGAGACGGCGACGTTACGCCTTCCCTGTTACGTTCAGCGAAGCTGAACAGGGGAAGCGCAGTCGCCTGTATGCCCGTCTTTCTATTAAATCACCATCGTCGCCTTTAGGTTGACAACATCCCCCACCCTCACTTCCTGTACTCCGTCGGCGTCATTCCGGTCATGGACTTGAACACCGACGTAAAATAATCCGGCGTGGTAAAGCCGCATTCCAGCGCGATCTGTCCGACGGAGGCACTGCTGTCGCGCAGGAGAACCTTGGCGCGGTCACAGCGGATGTTCTGGATGAGACGGCCGATGGTCATGCCGTAGTTTTTGGCGAAAATGTGGCTTAATGTGGAAGCGGAGCAGTAGCAGTAACGGGCGATCTCGTCCACGGTGATTTTGCGGGTATAGTTTTCCTGAATGTAGTAAATGGCGTTCAGGATCACCGTCATGCGGCGATTTTCGCCCTGCATCGTGCGGGAGAAGAATTGCATATTTTCTTCGGGGTTCAGAAAGGTATTGGAATTGTCGAAGATAAAATCGTACCGGAACAGCACGTCGATGTGCAGCTCCGACAGCTCTTTTTCGCAGATCAGAGACAGCATTTCCCCGCACAGCGCAAATTCGCGGTACGCGGCACTGTCCCGGTCGGGAAGTGTGCGCCGGGCGATGTGCTTTTCGTACAGGGGGACGAAGGTTTCGCGCGGAATGCCGTGCGTGGCGGCACCCGAAAACGCTTCTTCCCGTGCTTTTTCTTCACAAGCGGTGTATCCCATGATCAGCGCGCCGATGATGTGACCCGCACAGCGGATGGGATAATATAGCTCCCGCACGCCAAACGGACAGGTCACACACGCGCCGTGCTCATATTCCGCGGGAGTATTGTTCATGCGCCGTCCCATGTGGGTGTTGCCGAAATGTGTACACACCTTGCGCGCAGAGAGATTGCGTTTCATGCAGATACAGAACGGATCCCAATGGATCAGAAACCGTTTCAGAATATCCGAAAACGCGGGCCGCAGTTTCATGATGGAATAGCAGTCCTTGATGACGATCTGCACGCCGTAGTTCGTCTCGATTTGTTCCAGCGCATTCTTGACAAAATCAAGTTCCTTCATCGGGGCGGCACCGCCTTTCTTTGGGAATCGGGGGCGTATCGTTATGACAGCTTCTTTGCCTGATATACCGGCTCGCAGGTCAGGCGGATGCCGAGCTTTTTGGTTGTGGAATCGTCCACGGCGGACAGCACGACGGTGGAGTGCATTTCCGCGCCCTTGAGACGGGGAAGCTGGGCGTAGGCGCGCGCGGCGGTTTCGTCGGTGGCGGCACAGATGGCAAGCGCGATGAGCGTTTCGTCCGTGTGCAGGCGGGGATTTTTGTTGCCGAAGCACTTCGTTTTGAGGTTGGCGATCGGTTCGAGAACCGCGGGGGAGATGAGCAGGGTGTCGTCCGGAATGCCGGCGAGATATTTGAGCGCGTTGAGCAGCATCGCGGATGCCGCACCGAGCAGCTCGGACGATTTTCCCGTGACGATCATGCCGTCGGATTCCAGCTGGGCAAAGACCTTTTTGATGGT
>JAFUPC010000014.1 GCA_017481495.1 Clostridia bacterium | reverse complement strand
GTTGGTCGAGCGCGCGCGACTGGAAATCGCGTAACTACCAAAAATAGTTCGAGAGTTCGAATCTCTCCTTCTCCGCCAGAAAATCCAGCTCATACGAGTTGGATTTTTTCATTTGTGTCCGCAGGACACAACATCATTTGCATAAAGTGCAACATCATTTCAAGCGCAGTGAGAATATCGTTTTGTATTGGCGGATACAAATGAACAATGTTGAGATACTGTCTCAAATGAAGTTGCGCTTTGCGCAAAAGGATGGGTGATAACGAAAACTTTTATTGTATTGCCCCTATGTTATCTGTTATGAATAGAGGATGTTCCTCCCACCGGGCATCCTCTTTTTTCTGTAATGAATGCGTTATTCCAAATCCCCCATCGCCATCCTTACCATCTCCTTCAAAAATCCAAGTGCCTTTTCATCCGCATTGTCCACCCGGAATGTACATCCGCAGACACGCGGAAACTCCCGCCCGAAAATCACTTTCGGCACTCCGCCGCCGCAGGAACCACAGTTTCCGCACGTGTCGACATACTGCCACGCAAGTGTGCGGATGTCATCGGATACCGCATCCGCACCGATATGGGAGAGATCCATGTCATCCGACCAGACCGTCCATCGATTTTCCGGCTCGTCCGGGTCGCAGACGGCGAGATAAGCGATACAGCGGTCGCCATTCTTTATATAAAAATAAATTTTATTCTTCCAGAAGCCCTCATCCCGCTCAAATGTCAGTCCGCGCTCCCGCAGAAAACGGATAAATTGCAGTGAAATCAAGTAATCAGATCCGGTCAGATGCTCCTCAATGCAGGTTTCGGGGATAAACATAAAATTTCCTCCTTTGGTAAAATTGAATTATTTCACAGTCCATTCCCCATCCCGTACCGTAACGGTCAGCGCTTCCGTTGCCGCAAACGTATCGGCATCGCGGGAAACGGCAAGCGCAGGTTCCGCCGCAAAGGTTCCCTTGACCGCACCGCGGATGAGATAGGAAACACTGCCGCGGAACACATATGTCTGTTTTCCCGTCAGCTCTTTGCCGTAGGTCTCGTCGTAAATGTACAGCGACCCGTGCATCTGCTGACCTCCGTCGTTGGAAAGCCACAGCGAGCAGAAGCTGTTCGAGGTGTCTCCGCGTGCCATACCGATGTACCGTGCGCCCGAGGGAATCGTGTCCGAAAGGGAAAACGCAAGACTGTCCGCATCCGACATACCGGAAACGGTCAGTGTGACCTTGTAGATGCCGTTTTCCGTGTCATACGGTGTGATGACCTTTTCCATGTGCAGAGTCTCATCATCGGCGCGGTCTGCGAACACATCGGCGGGTGCGGCACCGTAAGAAGCATCCACCGTGATGCTGTCATCGGCGGAAAGCATCGTAAACGCGGCATGATCGGATTTCGTCAGCACGAGCGTGTAACCGCGCCCGCGCGGCAGGGTCACGGTCAGCGGATCGGATGCGCCGAGGTCAAAGGAAAACGATGCGGTCTCTTTTGCCGTCGGATGATAATAGGAAATGAACGCCGCAAGCTCCACCGCGTAAAGCGTGACGCCAGAGGTGTGATTGTCGAGATACTTTACCATCGCATACGCGGTGTCGGGCGCGATTTTCACAGCGGGGAGCAGGGCAAGTGCGGTCAGACGGATGGCTTCTTCTGTGGACGCATCGGAGATGCAGAACGCGCCGTCCGCCATCGTCCTGCCGAGAACCGCAGTGACATTTGCCAGTACCGTCTGTGCGGCGGCAGAATCCCCCGCGGCGGCAAACGCGGCGGCAATATACAATTTGGCATCGGTCGGTGCATCGGCGGCAAGGGCGGCGGTATGGTAAAGGGTGTCAAGCACCGGTTCTCCCATCGCGGCAAGTGCCATCAGAGAAGCGCAGACCTCCGTTTCGGTGGCTTCCGCCGAGGAGAGAAGTGTATTGTAAAGGGAAATGAGCGTCGCCTTCGTCTTCGCTGTCAGCGCATCCGGCACGGCATACACGATTTTCGCGGTCAGGAGCGCATCGCCCTCCCCGTACCGGTTCAGGGGCAGAAAACCGGAATATTGGTTCAGCTCTTTTGCAAGCTCCTCGGCCGTCATACCGGTGGAATACCAGGTATCTGTAAGACCGAGTACTGTTTCTCCGATCTTCCGTGCGGCATACTGTGCCACAAGCGTTTCCGTGCGGGTGGTGTTCCCATGCCGCAGAGCGGAAAGTGTTTCGTAATACAGGGCATCAGTGTTGTCGCGGAATGTCAGGGTCAGCGGATACGCCGCCGGGGAAAGCTGTGCGATCTCTTCGGGCGAAACGGTTTCGGTGTAATCGACGACCTGTGCCGTTTCCGCGACACGGAACGGCAGGCGCACCGCATCCGCGGCAGTGTCGGCAAGAACAGCAATCACGACCGCGGTATATTCTCCCGCCGGGAGCGCATCAAAGGCAAACCATGCCGTGTTGGATGCCGCCGCTGTGACATCCATTTGCGCGACGGTATTCCATGTTTCGTCGATCAGTTCCGCGTGATAGGTGACAGCGGCATCCGGTTCTTTGGCACGCAGAGTGCCTGCGGCGCGGGCGGAAAAGGCGATCTCATCCGCGCACAGAAACAGATCGGGCAGGGTGACGTTGACAAAGAACGGCAAAGTGCAGACCGTATTGCTGACTGTCATGCCGATGCGGACACCGGAGGACACGGCCGCAGGGTCGGCAGATGCACCCACGCCGGCAGCACCGATCGCCGTGATGCGCCAGGAGGTGATGTTGTCGGGAACCGTGAGCGCGGTCTGCGCGTATCCGTTTTCGTCAAGCGTAACACGGAAAAACGCCGCGGTGTCAAGGAAGGTCTCGCGGATGTAGGTGTCGCTGACGGCGGCATTGCCGCCTGTGGCAGGTGCTTCGTCCAGAACGGCGGATTCTTCTTCGCATTCATCGGTTACATAATACACATCCGAAAACCGCTGGGACAACAGGCTGATAAGGCCGATATTCTGTCCGCGCAGGATATACGGGACATATGCACCAAAGGAGGAGTTCATCGTGTAACTGTAATAGGAACCTCCGTAAAATTCCTCATAAAGATACATGACCGAGCCGTAATTGGTCGAGGAAAAATATTCCGCCAGCGGGTCAACGTCGTTTTCCCCGAGCGCAAAGCACGCCTCGTCCACAACGCTTAACAGAACCGTTCCACCCGCCAGCGCCGGCGCGGATACGGTGATCCTGGCTGTCTCGCCCGGCTTGTAAGAATCGCGGTCGGCGGAGACGGTCATGTCGGCGTGATTTGCCGCGGTATAATCGTACCGGTAGGATGCCGCCGGCACCTGAATGTAGTCCTCTCCGTCGAACACGGTCGCAAGCACGGCAGTACCAAGGGTACAAGATTCGTCAAAGGTGAAGGTATGGGTAAAAGGCCCGGATGACAGAACGGTTTCCGAGACCCGTCCGTCCTTTCCGATGTAATGGGTAAAGAGAACCGGAAGATGCTCCGTCACGGGTGCGTTACCGAAGTACAGCTCCGTTGTCAGAACATCACCCGGAAGCGCGCTGTCGGCGGACGGGAAAAGGGAATAGGACTGCGTTTCCCGATAAGAGACTGTGTCCGCCCGTCCGCGGTTTGCGGAAAAGGAACGGGTATAGGTCTTTCCGGTGACATTGTCGCGCCAGGAAACTTCATACCGGTAATAGCCGTTGAACGAGGAAGCATCGTAGTGCGGAAGCGTGAGAATACCGTTTTCCGTTTCCGTTCGGAATGTCTTTTCCGTTGTGGTCTTTTCGTCCCAGGTGTAGGTCTCGGCAAATGTCTTGGATATGGGGTCGTAGACCGTGCCGTCCTTTGTCCGGATATATTCCGTTTTGTACAGTCTGACCGCGATGTTTGCATCCAGCGGCGCACCCTTGGTGTTGTCATTGTAGCCGGCGGCAGAGGAAAAATCTGCGGCGGACGAAAGGGAAGATGTATCCAGCATGTTCAATGTGACACGGGTCTCATTGGCGTTTTCGCGTTTGTATTCAAAAACACCCGAGGAATGGAAGTAGTACGCAGATGCGCTGTCCGACAGGGAAACCGTTTCGTATCCGATAAGAGATGCCCGGAACGTGATGGTGACGGCATCGGTATCTGTGACTCTGTAAACATAGGGAAGTCCGAGCTTCCACGCATAAACCGCCTGCCCGTGCTCGTCGGTGACAAGTGTGATGTCTTCATTTGTGATGTTGGAGGAAAGCGACAGCTTCAGCCCGGCGGCAGGCGTTCCGTCAAAGAACGACGTGGAAAGAGTTACAACGGCATAAGTGTCCTCATAGGTATAGAACAGCTTGTCAAGCGACAGTTCCATTTGGTAAACCGGCTTTTCGTCCTGCGTGATGCGTACACTTCCGTAATAGAGCTGGGACTCGGAGCTGTCTGCGGTTTCTGCTGTAAGACGGTAGGAGAGATATGTCCCCGACCAGTCCTCAATCGGAAAACTGCTCTCAAACGTGCCGTCCTCCGAAACGGTGACGGGAATGGCAACACCGGAGGAACCGACATACAGGTTCAGCAACTGCGGCAGGGTCTGCGCCGCATAGGAACGGCCGAGAAAGCCGAACAGGGAAACGGTATCGTCCGAAAAAAACACCGAACGGTCGGTATAGATGCTTGCGCGGATGCCGTTGTAATTTGTCGGCTCTGCCGTCTGGATGCAGGTGATGAGCGTTCTGTCCACATGGCGCAGAAGCAGAAGGGCGGCGTCAGTCGCATCGTGGGAAAAGCGCGCAAGCCCGTTCTCATCGGTCAGTGCCGTGACGGAGCGGAATGCGGAGGAGGATTTTCCGCTTTCGGCTTCCGCTTCGGTCATCCAGAGCGTGTTGTCAAACAGGGTCGCGGTGATCTCCACCCCCTGCGTAGCAGAAGGTGTGCCGTCTGCACTGTCCGTGCGGTTGACCCAGAGAAGCGTTTCGCCGTCGGCACTTTCGGTATAGACACGCAGGGGCGTGACCTGGCAGAACAGCTGCTTTGCCGTTTCCGCACCCACGGGGGAAACTGCGGAAAGTTCCACAAGATACGTCCCCGCTTCAAGCAGCGGTAGATAAATGTATCCGGTCTCCCGACGGTTTCCGGAATTTTCCGTGTTCCGGTAGGATTCCGGCACGCCCTCCCAGACAAGGGACAGACCGTCTGTCGGAACGGTGTTTTCCTCATACAGCGCAGTTTTCCGCGCCGCAAAACCGTCGCGCATCGCGGCAACAGCGGAGTCGGCTGACGGATACGCATAAATCTTTGCCGAAAACGCAAGCTCGCCGATCACGCTGTCCGAATTGTAAAGATACGCATTGTAGGAGATCATTCCCGCAGTTCCGGGCGAGGTGACAATGTCGCTGTCTGTATTTAAGGACAGGGTGACACCGTCCGATGCCGCATCCGCTCGGGATTCCGTGCAGAAGACGGACAGGCGGGATGTGGGGAGGGTCTGCCCATTGTCGGCGACAAGGCCCGTTTTGATATGTACCGCATACTGGGTTGCGGGGGAGAGCTTGTCATCGGGGATGATGACGACGGTCTTGCCGTCGGGATACAGTTCAAACCGACCGGAGATCGCCGGGGTCACTTCAATAAACGAGGCAAAATCGGCGCTTTTGACCGGGTCGGAGAAGGTGATCTCAATGCCTGTATCCACCGGAACATCGGTAACTTCGTTGCCGGGATATATACTTTTTACGGAAAACGGATGCTCGGTCTGGAATGCTGCGGAGTAAACGGGAGATGCGGTGTCCTCCTCCGTCAGGGTCACGCGGTAAAGGGTATCCCGGCTCCATGTCCCCGCGGCAGGAGAGATGAGAAACCCGCCGCTGGCTGCTTCGGAAACGGTAACGTCCACCGCCGCATCCGTGTCCGCCTGCGTGATGCAGAGGGAAGACAAAAGCGTGTCCGCCGTCCATCCCGTGGCAGAGAGGGACAGCGCGGCATTGGCGGGAACATTGTAAAGGTTTCCCTCGTCCCCGGAGCCGGAGATGCCAAGGGTATACGCGCCGGTGGTCATGCCATCCAGGAGTCCCGCGCCGGAAGAACCGGTATCGGTCTGCGACACGGTTGGGTTGCGCAGGGTTCTTTTGGCGGAATCTTCGTTCATGCCGGAAATCAGTTTCGGCAGAAATGCGATCATCAGCGTTACGGTCAGCGCCAGAACCGCGATCGCGGCAGCATAAAACATCACGCGCTTTTCCGAAATCGGTTTTCGGGAACGGTTGTCATTGTTTTTCATGGAGGAAGCTCCTTTCATCGGGAATTTCATCTTATATCATAACAGACGCAGAAAATCGGAAAAAGTTCCGTCCTGCGGAGAAAAAACCTGAAAAATTTTCAATTCCCATTTATATTATACATAATATAGAATCAAAAATCAACCGGTTTTGCGTGAAGCGGAAAAAGTTCGGCGAAAGTACCAAAAACGGATGTCCCGTTTTGTGCAGTCTGCCGAAGAACACCGGGTGACACTTGACATCTGCTTTCTGGTTGTGCTATAATGATATTATTAAAAATGAACTCTTGGAGGTGCCGCGCATGGACATCATAAACAGTTACCGGGATGCCGATATTTATCTGCATCATTCCCGGACGGCGGCGGGAGCACTGCCGTCGCTTACCTTTGATGCACACATCCATGACCGGTATGAACTGTATTATTTTCTGTCGGGTACGGGAACGATGATCGTGGAAAATATGCCGTACCGCATGGAGCCGGGTGTGTTTTTATTGCTCCGGCCGGGGGAAACGCATTTCATCCAGCCGACGGTTCTGCCGGAAACCGATGCAGGGACAGAGGCGCCGGCATACGAGCGCATGGCACTGATCTTCCGCCGGGAGATTTTTGACGGTGCGCTTGCCGCTTTGTGTGACGGGTTCAGAATGCCGTCCGGGGCGGGGACGGGGAACGGCGCGTATGCGTTCCGCGATGAGGACGGGTATGTGCGGATGTCGCTGGAAATGGTCTTTTCCGCGGAGCCGGTACAACGGCGGCAGACGGTTATCTGCGCGCTTGCGGCGATTTTATCGCGGTGTCTCATCGGACAACGGCCCATCGAAGCCGCCTGCGGCGACAGTCTTGTCAGCGACATTCTGACCTATGTCAACGCCCATCTGAACGACGACTGGCGGATGGAAGACCTTGCCGCACAGCTTTCGTTCGACCGCTCATATCTGAACCGCCGCTTCCGTGCGGTGATGGGAACGGGCATCCGCAGTTATGCGATACGGAAACGCCTGCTCGCCGCACAGCAGAATATGTATTTGCAGGACAGCGTGACGGCAGGATACGCGACCGGCGGCTTCGGGGATTATTCGACCTATTTCCGACAGTACCGGAAATTTTTCGGAACCTCGCCGTCGGATGACCTAAATCGTTATCGGGAAACGAAAAAATAACAAAAAGAAAACGCATTTCTGCCGGAAAAAGACGGAAATGCGTTTGTTTGATTCAGAGAAAAGCTTACCAGCCGAGCGATGCGAGATATTCGCGGCTTGCGCGGATGGATTCCACGGGTGTCTTGTCCGGACCCGGTCTATCCTGTTCGACAACGACCCAGAGCGCACCAGCATCCTCGGATGCGGCGAGGATCGCGGGAATGTCCTGATAGCCGTGACCGACGGGACGGAAACCAAATGCTTCTTCGCTTGCGGCTTCGCCCTCCGGCTTGATGCCGATCAGCTCATACATATTGTCGGGCTTCTTGCCTGCCATGACGTAGTCCTTCAGATGGACGACGGGGGAACGGCCGGTGTACTTGCGGATGTAATCGGCGGGCTTTTCGCCGGCAACGCTGACCCAGCAGGTATCGACTTCGGTTTTCAGAAGGTCTGCACAGATCTCATCATACAGAATGTCGAGCGCATACTTGCCGTTGATCTTGACAAATTCAAAATCGTGGTTGTGGTACAGCATCTGGATGCCTTTTTCCTTTGCGACCTTTGCGCAGAGCTTGATGTCTGCAATGGTCTTTTCCCAGCCGGGTGTGCCGGGACGGCGATCTTCCTGCAGATACGGAACGGCGATGTACTTGACACCGACCTCTGCATAATCGCCGATGACCTTTTCGGGGTCGGAAAGCATTTCATCCAGCGCAACGTGTGCGGAGATGGGGGTCAGACTGTACTTTTCGCACAACGCTTTCATTTCTTTGGGAGACAGGCCGCACAGACCGGCAAATTCAACGCCGTCATAACCCATATCGTGTACGGCGGAAAGGGTACCCTCCACATCGCGCGCCATCTCATCGCGGACTGAATACAGCTGAACGGCAACAGGTAAATGTTTCATGAAATCAAGTCCTCACTTTTCTGGAATTTCCTCCCCGACAGCACCGCAGCTTTGGAGGAGGAGATTTTTATATGGAAAATATAAAATTTTTTGTGAATTTTGCAAAAAATGCCCCGGAAATTCCTTGACAAAAATGCTTTTCGATGATATAATGAATATATCGTATAGAATGCACAAAATCTATTTGATGCTCTGCTCTATTATAGCACGAAATGTTCACCCTGTCAAGAGGTTTTGTGAAATTTCTCATGTCGGAGAGGAGGCACGGAACAGGATTATGATTCAAGGAACATTCACAGAGCGGGAACGCACGCGCGACAGATTTCCGCTCATCAACCGGCGCAACATTCACGCATCCCGCTACACGCAGACATTGATTGCGGAAGCACTGCGGGTCGGACTGCTCCCCATCGAGCTTGTGGATGATGTACAGATGCAGATACGCGGCATATTGGAGGACCGTCTCCGCGAACTGCGCCGCACAGGTACCGTCACGGTGGATGAGATCTGTGCGCAGACCCAGCTGGATGCCATTTTCTATTCCGTCGATACCTACCTGCTCGGCTTCCATGACCCGATGTATGCCATCAACGCGGTGCAGGCGATGTGCGTAGAGGATATGTACCGTGCCGGACAACGGGCACTGAAATCCCTTGTCTGTGAGACGGTCGGACTGTCCGTCCAGGCGAAAAAAACGCGCATAACGACCGACAACACCGCATACAATACAACACTGGATGAAGAAATCCGCGCATGGCTGGACTGTTATGATTACCGGTATTCCGGCCATACAGTAATAAGGGACCTCACCTATCCGCTGGCAGACGGCGCGGGGATTTTACGGAACAATGTCCACGGCATCCATTTCCTGCGGGATTATCTGACCCGCTGTCTGACGGAAAACCGCTTTGCCGCCCTGTTTGAGCCGGAGGAAAAGGCACTGCTGTTTTCCTCTTATGCCGCCATGCACAAAACGACGACGGAGGATATGCAGATCAACCTCTTCTCCGTCATCATCAACAACGCGCTCGGCGCATCCATTCTCGGAAAATATACCGGCATTCTTGTTTTGACGGAGGAGGAAGTCGGGACACTGTATGCAGGTCTGTACCGCAAGACCACGCGCGAGATCGAGCATATGACGACCGAAGCCATCCGCACGATGACTGCCGACTTAAAACCCGACCCGGTCGTCACGGCATATGTCAACGGACACGCAAAGCAGCTCGTTTCCCGGCTTGTCAGTGCAAGGGACGCAGGGGAGGGCGCATCGCTGTTCGTGCCGTCGGATCCGAAAGAGCTGTTCAAGTTATAATAACGGTCAAAATGTTAAAATTATGATACAGAACAGACAAAATACTTGCTTTTTCCGCCGTTTTGCGGTATCATAGAAGCATCAAAAATAAAGGAGTGACTGTAATGGCAAATTTTGAAAACGACAAGACCATCACATTTTCGATTGCGGACGAACGGGAGCTGGAAATGAAGCGTACCCTGCAGACCGTTTATCGCGCATTGATTGAAAAGGGTTATAACCCCATCAACCAGATTGTCGGTTACATTCTCTCCGAGGACCCGACCTACATCACAAACCACAACAACGCCCGCGGCCTTATCCGGAAAATCGACCGCGACGAGCTTCTGAATGCACTGGTCAAAAATTATCTGGAAGTATGATTTTTCTAAAAAATTATCATAAAAAGAGGGATGCCTTTTTTGGGACATCCCTTTGTTTTTAATTATGGATTCTACACAGATTTCGCGGCTTTAATTTCCCGGTTGAACTGCCGGTAGGTGAAAAACAGGATCACCGCCGAGAAAAGGAACGTGACAAGGTCCGCCGCGGGCATGGAATAAAGCACGCCGTCCAGCGCAAAGAAGCGGGGGAGCAGGAGCGCAAGTCCCACGCCGAGTACCACTTCACGGAGCATGGAGAGGAACGTCGATACCCACGGCCGTCCGAGTGCCTGCAAAAAGATGAATGCGGCTTTGTTGACGCACGCCAGCGGAAGCAGGCAGAGGTAGGTGCGGAACGCTTTGACCGCAAATTCCGTGTAATACACGCTTTCCCCGGCGGAGCCGAACACGGAGATCAGCGCATTCGGGAAGCATTCCACGATGAGAAGCGACACCAGCCCCACGAGAAATTCGCCCGCCATCAGCCGGGTCAGAATGCCCTTGGCACGGTCGGGACGGTTCGCACCGACCTGGAAACCGACAATCGGAATACAGCCCGCCGCCATGCCGATGACGATGGAAATGATGATCTGGAACACCTTCATGACGATACCGACGACCGCCATCGGAATGTGCGTGTATGCCGCCTGACCGAATACGGGGTCGGAAGCGCTGTAAATGCGGAGCATATTGTTGATCGCCGCCATCGCCGCGACAAGGGAGATCTGCGCAAGGAAGCTACAGACACCGAGGGAGAGGAATTTCCCGCAGAGCTTCAGGGCGGGACGGAAATCGTTCTTTCCAAGATGCAGGATGTGCATTTTACGCAGGTACAGAAGCGAGAGCACCGTGGTCAGAACCTGTCCCAGAACCGTTGCGATCGCCGCACCCGCCATGCCGAGCTTCAAGGGATAAATGAAGATCGGGTCGAGGATGATGTTCAGAATGGCGCCGGCAAGGGTCGCGATCATCGCAAAACGCGGATTGCCGTCGGCACGGATGATCGGATTCATCGCCTGACCGAAGACATAAAACGGAATGCCGAGGGAGATCCAGAAGAAATATTCCTTTGCGTGTGCAAAGGTGGTCTCATTGACACCGCCGCCGAATGCCATCAGAATCGGGTCATCGAACAGAAGAAATACAAGCATCAGCACGACACCGCTGACAACGGACAGCAGAACGGAATTACCGACACTGCGGTCGGCATCTTGCCGGTTATCCGCGCCGAGCGCAATGGAGACGAATGCACAGCAGCCATCGCCGATCATGACGGCAACCGCAAGCGCAATGACGGTCAGCGGATAAACGGCGGTGTTTGCTGCGTTTCCGGCAGAGCCGAGGTAGGAAGCGTTTGCAATGAAGATCTGATCAACGATGTTGTAAAGCGCCGCGACCAGAAGGGAAATGATGCACGGCAATGCGTACCGGCGCATCAGCGTGCCAAGCGGTGCATTGGCAAGCGTCTGATTTACGGAATCGGAATGTTTGGAGCTCATAAATAAATCCTTTCTTTTGGAAAATGACACAAAAGCACAAAAAAACAACGGGCAGTCTCACCAACCGGTTTTACGTCTGTGAGGACTACTCGTTGTAATTTTTTATTGTGTTGTGCGGGGAATGGGGTGCTTATGATATTATACCATATTTTCGCGGAAGATGCAAAGGCTTTTTTCCCTGAACTTCCGGGAATGATAACGTGGAATTTTTGTGCAGATTGCTTTTCTCAGAATGCGGAGGAAAACAATCAGCGTGCGACCTCATATGCGAGGTTGTAAAGCTCCGTAATCTGGTCAAGGCGCATTTTGCAGAACGCTTCCATTTCCGCTCTGACTGCGGGGTCGAGTGCGGCGATCTGTTCGTCGGAAAGCTTGTGCTTGTACATCCGGTCGATGTTCTGCGCATAATTGATGTCGTAGGTGACGATGTCGTTGCCGCGCTTGCAGACGACGACATTGCTCTGACCTGCAAGCAGACATTCCACAGCCTTTGCACCCATCTGGGTTGCAGTGAAACGGTCTTCGAGTGTCGGGATGCCGCCGCGTTGGACATGACCGAGACGTGCGAAACGGGTCTCGATGCCGGTTCTTTCCTCAATGCGCTTCGTCAACTGTTCGCCGAAATCGCCGTTGCCTTCTGCAACGAATACGAGGAAGCTGTGCTTGCCGGATTCCTTTTCGGCGATGAGACGCTGCATACAAGCCTCTTCGTCAAAGGGAAGCTCATTGATGCAGACCGCGGATGCACCGGATGCGATGCCCGCACGGAGTGCGATATGACCGGCAGTGCGGCCCATGACTTCGATGACGTTGCAGCGCGCGTGGGACTCGCAGGTGTCGCGCAGACGGTCGCACATATCGACGACGGTATTCATGGCAGTATCAAAGCCGACGGAATAGTCGGATGCAGTGATGTCGTTGTCGATGGAGCCGGGAACGCCGATGGTGGGCAGACCGCGGTTGGACAGATCCGTTGCGCCGCGGAACGTGCCGTCGCCGCCGATGGCGATGACACCGTCAATGCCGTGCTTTCTGCAGTTGGCAATGGCTTTCTGCATACCCTCTTCATAACGGAATTCGTCACAGCGTGCGGAGTACAGAACCGTACCGCCGCGGCTGATGATGTTGGTCACATCTCCGGAACCCAGCAGCTTCATGTTATCTTCAATCATACCGCGATAGCCGTCGTAAATACCGACAACCTCTACACCGCGGTCAAGTGCCGATCTGACAATGGCACGGATGGCAGCGTTCATACCCGGTGCGTCGCCGCCGGACGTCAGCACACCGATTTTCTTGAAGTTTTCCATATAAGTATATCCTTTTCTGTATCAGACAGTATTTTTCTTAATAAAACAGTAAAATTCTCCCCCGAACGAAAAAATTTTACCCCTATATTATACCGCAAATCCGCCGAAAAATCAAGGGGTTTGTGAAACTTTCCTCAAAATTGGCAAAGATTTAACAAAAGGATGCGAAAGCGCATGGATATATGGTAATGTTCGATAACCGTTGATCGGAATATTGCGGAAACGGAAGCAATCCGTTCCTTTTGCGCAACATTTGCACCCGGTATTTTTTATTTTTTCCCTTTACAAGACTTGTTTTTTCGTGTATAATATTACCATAAAAATACATCCCGGAGGTAAGAATATGCACCTGCACAATATGCTGGAGGACTTGAAACATGTCACCCAGAACAATTACTGGTTTGCCCGCATCACATCGGAGCTGACCTATCTGTCCCACCTCTCCGCCATCAAAGGCGGAATCTGGGATTCCGAACTGGAAGCGGCGGCAGATAAACTTTACTGTCTTCACACTGAAAACGGCGCCGTCACAAAGGCGGATGCGCTTGCATTGGAAGAGGAATTTTCCGCTTATTCCGCAGAAGCGAAAAAAATCGAGGTCATCTGCGCATCCCATGCCCACATCGACATGAACTGGATGTGGGGGTATCAGGAAACGGCATCTCTGACCGTTGATACGTTCCGCACGATTCTGAATCTGATGCGGGAATATCCGGATTTCACATTTTCGCAGTCGCAGGCATCGGTGTACCGCATCATTGAAGAGCACGCACCGGAAATGCTTGACGAGATCCGCACGCGCGTTCACGAGGGAAGATGGGAACTGACCGCATCCACATGGGTGGAGACCGACAAAAATATGCCGAACGGTGAATCGCTTGTCCGGCACATCCTGTATACCAAACGGTATCTTTCCAACCTGTTCGGCATCGACCCCGACAGTCTGCGCGTGGATTTTGAACCGGATACATTCGGACACAGTGCCAATGTCCCGGAGATCTGCCAAAATGGCGGCGTTGACTATTATTATCACTGCCGCGGCAACGACGACGGGTATCTTTACAACTGGAAATCGAAATCCGGAAAATCCCTGCTTGTGGCAAGAGAATGCCACTGGTACAACAGCACAGTGGATGCGTTCTATTTTGCCGATGCACCGGATATGGTCGGGATGTATGATTTCCCGACGGTACTGCGTGTTTACGGGGTCGGCGACCACGGCGGCGGCCCGACGCGGCGCGATATTGAGACCATTCTCGATATGCAGTCCTGGCCGTTGTATCCCACCATCCGCTTCGGTACATTCCACGAATATTTCCGCAAGCTTGAAACCATCCGCGACCGTCTGCCCGTCATTGACCGGGAGCTGAACTTCGTGTTCACCGGATGCTATACCACACAGAGCCGTATCAAGATGAGCAACCGCATCGCGGAAGACCGGATGTATGAATCCGAATGCCTGTCGGCGGCGGCGGGAATCCTTTGCGGAATGCAAAAAAAGAACGCGCAGTACGAAACGGCATGGCGGAAAATCCTGTTCAACCATTTCCACGACATTCTGCCTGGTTCCGGCATCACGGAAACGCGCGAGTATGCGCTCGGCGAATTTCAGCGTGCGATGGCGGATATCGATACCTGTGCCAATACCGCCATGCAGACACTTGCCGCAAATATGGATACCACAGCAATTCCGTTTGAAGACAACCGTCTGACCATCGCCGAGGGCGGCGGTGTCGGATATGGTGTGGAGAACAATGCAAACTATCTGTTCCCGCAGACGGAACGCGGGCGCGGCAAGGTACGCGCGGTGCATCTGTTCAACAGCACAATGTACGACCGTCACGAGCCTGTCCGTGTCACGGTCTGGGATTATACCGGCAACTGGAATCGTGTGGAGATCACCGACACGGACGGAAATCCGCTGAAATGGCAGATCACCGCCGGAGGGCAGGGGTATTGGGGACATATGTACACCCGCCTGCTCATCGAAGCAGACATTCCCGCGTTCGGCTACACGACCTGCATCATAAAGGAAAACACCGAGGCGGATATGAATTACACATTCGGTCCGACGGAACCGCTCGTTGACCGATATGGCGACTACGACGTGGTGATGGAAAACGATCATCTCCGCGCTGTGTTCGATGCAAAGACGATGCTCTGCACACAGATGACCGACAAGCGGACGGGAAAAGTGCTCGTCACGAAGGAACGCCCCGCGTGCGCTCTGCGGCTGATCACCGAAAACCCGAAATTCGGCATGACCTCCTGGCGTGTCGGCCCGTATATGACAACGGAGATCCTCAACTGCTCCGGCAACGTGAAGCTGCTTGAAACCCGCTGTGAGCCTCTGCGCTCAACGGTCGTTTACGAAATCGCATTCGCTTCGTCCAGTGTCCGTGTCACGGCGGTGCTGTACCGGGGTGCCGCGCATATTGATTTCACGTTTGACGTGGATTGGCACGAGGTCGGCTCGCCCGCTGTGGGCATTCCGCAGCTGAATTTCCATGTTCCGGCGGCATATGCTGTGGAGGAATACCGATACAACATTCCGTTCGGCGAGGTCGCACGTCCCGATCTTGCGCACGATGTTCCCGCAAACAGCTATATGCAGGCGGCAGATGGCGACGGTCAGGGTCTTGTGCTTGTGACCGACAGCAAATACGGCTTCCGCGGCACGGACAATTCGGGTGCTGTGACACTCATCCGCGGCGCATATGATCCCGACCCGTATCCAGAGCTTGGAAAACACCATATGCGTATCGGTGTCGGTTCCGCACAGAACAACGCTGACGCGCGCCGCATGGCGGAATGCTATGTCCATCCGGTCAGCTTTGCGGCAGGAACGAAGCATGACGGCACACTTGCGCTGAACGGTTCGCTTCTGCGTTTGGAGGGCAATGCCATGACAAGCGCCGTCAAGCTGGCAGAGGACAGCGGCGCACTGCTTGTCCGCATCGCGGAGACCGCCGGAGAAAACGGCACGGTGACCCTGCATCCTGCATTCCCGGTCAGAGAAGCGACGTTGGCAGACATCAACGAAACGCCCATCGGAACGTGTGAGATCAGCGGAGACAATACCGTTCTGGTTCCCGTGAGTGCATACGCAATGACGACTGTTCTGCTTTCATAAATGAATAAAAATATGGGGTACCGCAAAACGGATCGCGGTACCCCGTGTTCTGTTATACGGATTCTTTTACAGTCAATTTATCAAGCGAATCGCCGTTTGCATGGTGAGCGCAGTAGACGGCGGTGCATTTTCTGTACTGTGCGAACAGCTTCTGCGCGCGCACTTCATCGCCATAGACCTTCCAGCAGCCGGTACATTTGCATGGCGGCGCCGTGTGCCCTGTTTTACTGTCGATGAAGCCGCAGACATCCTCCGGCGGATACCCGAGAAACAGACCGATCTCGTGCGGAAAATCCTCATTGCCGTGCCCCTCCCGCAAACGGCGCATCAGACATCCGACACATTGCTCCGCACTTTCGCAGGTATATCCGTTCTCCGTAAGTACCCGGCACGCTAGCGGATGACAAAGGTCACGCTTCAATCTGGCAGGGCGATACAAATAAATGAGAATATTGTTCCCGGTAAACCGCATCGGGACGACACGGATGCCCTTTTTGGAGAGGGTGCGGTTCATGTTCCGGATGAACGCGAGGATCTCCTCCGGATTTCCGGCAGGGCAGGGACATGGGAACAGGCTTCCGGTTTTCAGTCCGGCAAGCGTGGGGGAACAGTGGCGGACGATGAGTTTCTCTGACATGACGGTGACCTCCGTTTCCGATGGATTTTTTGGTGCCGCGGCACATCAGCCAACGTGTTCGTCCAGAATCCCGCGCAGCGCCGCGATGGAACTGCTGTGGGAACGGGCGACGCGGGTCTTTTCCGCTTTGGCTCCGAGAACCAGATGCACCATTTTATGCGATACGGTGTTGGTGAACAGAATCAGCAGATCCGGGGAACCGATGTCCCGCAGTCCGTTGTTCATTTTCGGGTATACCTTTGCTTTGCAGTTGTATTCGCCGCACAGATTCTTGTACTGACGGGTCATACATTCATTTCCTCCTACGATTACGACGCTCATGCGTTCATCTCCTTTTGATTCATGGACTTGTTATGTAGTTGTTAGCATACGCTAACTCTCGTTCTTGATAAAAGTTAGCCTTCGCTAACTCTCGATATAAGTATACCATAAAACGAAAGGATTGTCAAGTGGTCGGAATAAAAAAATCCGTGAATTTCCGAAATTCCGAAATTTTCAAAATTTCCGAAAAAAATACCGTCTTCCTGGAAAACGGAAAACGGTATCTGTGAAATTGCTGCGGAGGAAAATCAGCCCTCGTAATTTGCGAAGTATTCGATGACAGAATCGTAGTGTGCGGTGATGCTCTTTTCCTGCTTTGCGTAATAGGATTCAAAGTTGGTGTTCTTTTCGCGCACCAGCTTTTCCAGAATGAAAGAGGAGCCTTCCCAGCTGTCATAGATGTAGCCGAAGTCGAACTTGCGGCTTGCCATGATCAGATCCAGCATCGCAATGGATTCTTCATCACGGGTCGCTTTGACTTTAAGCGCGGTGTCATAGTATGCGGGAACAATGAGCTTCCAGGATTCCGCATTCATCGCTTCTGTGACGGTACCGATCATCTCCAGATTGCTTGCCGTGACGGGAACTGCGAGTGCCTGGTGGCTGCCATCGACCATCGTGTAGTAGCTGCTCTGTGCTTCTTCCCACTTCGGATACGGCAGGAAGCCCATATCGTCATCCAGGTCGGAGGTTGCCCACAGGGATGCACCGACGGTACCGTTGGAGAACACGGAACGGGATTCGGAGAACAGGTTGATGGAGTAGTTGAATCCGCCGGTGAAGTCGGTGGAGATGCCTTCATACTGTGAGAACGTATCGACAAGCTTGGTTACGATCTCATTGAGCTTTTCAGTCTTGTAAGTGTAGACCAGCTCGTCTCCTTTCTTTGTGAAGATGGGGTTGTCAAAGGCCCAGAGAAAAGCGTCCATGTTGGAACGGGCATCGGAGGAATAACCATAAAGGTCTTCTGCATCGGCAGTACCGTTCTGGTTCAGGTCGGCGTAGATTCCCTTGGTGATCCCGATGAGATAATCGAGTGTCCATTTACCTTCATTGACAACATCGTACATATTCGGAAGATCATAATTTGCTGCAAGGGACTTGTTGTAGTAGACACAGTAAGTACCGGACATTGCGGAAATGACCATATCGCCGATCGCTATCGGGCAGACACCGGCATAAGTCAGGCAGTCAATCGTGGAATCGGACCACCAGGGCTGCTCAAAATTGATATTGGGAATGTCATACCAGTTCATGTAATAATCAGAAAGTGCAAGCATACCCATTTCAACGACCTGCATACAGACGAGATCAATGGCATCCTCACCTGCACTGATGAGATTGGTCAGGTATTTGGAGGAATCGGAATAGGAAGCATCGTAAATGACATTGATATTGACATTGAAGCGTTCTTCCACATTCGTATTGCGTGTCCAGATGGCATCATCGACAATGTCGCCAGTGGTCTCTTCGACATACAGATAGCCGGTACCGCCGTCAGATGTGAGGATACGGAAATCTTCGCCGCCGAAATCTTTCGTTCCCATACCGTCATCCACCAGCTTGCGGGCTTCCAGCTCGTCAAGCGGTTCGGTCTCCACGGTAGTCTCCGCCTGCGTGCCGGCATTTTCCGTGTCGTTTGCGGCATCTCCGTCCCCGCCGCAGGCGGTCATGCCCGCAGCCAGCAGGACAACGGCCAGAAGAAACATGAGTGCTGTTTTCTTGTTTTTCATAATGTACCTCCGATATGGTTTTAAAAAAACCATATTGTTCATAAAAGATACACATAGTATACCAGATTTCACATAAAAAGTCAAGAGATCATCCGGATAAATTTTATAAAAAGGAACAAAAATCACCTGCATCAGAATAATTCCTGCACCTTTTGTGACTTTGAAATGTTGACAAAAAATCGGTTTTGTGCTATAATATCATATGGATAATTATATATATAGATGCCCTGCGGTGAACACCTGAAAATTGCACAAATATGACGGAACCGCAGAGGGAAATACAGCATCACAACATCGGGAATTTATGGAACATTCCGATGTCAATCTTTGATGAATGGAAGTGTCAATAGAATGACCGACCACATATTTCTGTCAAGTCCCCATATGTCCGATGACGGCTGGGAGCTTGACTATATCCACGATGCATTCCGGAAAAATTGGATTGCACCGCTGGGCGAAAATGTCAATGAATTTGAAACCGCGATGAAAGCGTATACCGGAGCGGAAAATATCGTTGCACTGTCCGCCGGAACCGCTGCACTGCACTTATCTCTCATCTGTGCAGGTGTTGGAAAAGGCGACAGGGTATTCTGTCAGGATCTGACGTTCTCCGCATCGGCGAATCCGATCACTTATGTCGGCGCGGAGCCGGTTTTCATCGACAGTGAGCAGGATACTTGGAATATGGACCCGGCGGCATTGCAGAAAGCAATCGACCGATACGGTATTCCGAAAGCCGTGATTGTTGTTCATCTTTACGGAAATCCCGCAAAGCTGGAAACCATCTGCGAAATCTGTGATACATATAAGATCCCACTGATCGAGGATGCCGCGGAAGCGCTCGGCAGTGAATCTTGCGGGAGAAAATGCGGAACCATCGGGCAGTACGGCGTTCTGTCGTTCAACGGAAACAAGATCATCACGACCTCCGGCGGCGGGATGCTTCTGTGTAAAGACGAAGCCGATGCAAAGCACGCCTTGAAGCTCGCAACACAGGCCAGAGAACCGTTCCCGTGGTACCAGCACGAGGAAATCGGATACAATTACCGCATGAGCAACATCAGCGCTGGAATCGGCCGCGGTCAGATGCAGGTGTTAGGGCAGCGCATTGCGCAGAAACGCGCCATTCACAAGCGGTATATGGAAAATCTGCAAGCCTGTCCGCTCACATTTCAAGCGGAACAGCAGGGAAGCACATCCAATTTCTGGCTGACTTCGGTTTTAATCCATGAAGATTCCCATGTTACACCGACAGAACTGATCAATGCGCTGGCAAAGGAAAACATCGAGGGCCGGCATCTCTGGAAGCCGATGCACGCACAGCCGGTGTTCGCGGATGCAAAGCTTGTCACGGTGGAGAAGCGCGCGGTTTCAGATGACTTGTTCCAACGGGGCGTGTGTCTGCCAAGTGATACCAAAATGACCCCAGACGACGTCGACCGCGTGTGCAATGTCATAAAGAAACTGTTCAAGGAATCCGAATGAAACATCAACCGACCTTTTACGAAAAATACATAAAGCGGCTGCTCGATATTCTCCTGTCAGGTCTTGCGCTGATCGTACTTTCTCCGGTTCTCCTGATCGTGGCAATTCTGGTTAAGATCAAGCTCGGCTCCCCGGTACTCTTCTGTCAGGAACGCCCCGGCAAGGACGAAGAGATTTTCAAGTTGTACAAGTTCCGCACCATGCTGAACACGGAAAAGGACGGAAAGCTTTTGTCCGACGAGGAACGGCTGACTCCGTTTGGCAGAAAACTTCGCGCGCTGTCTCTTGATGAACTGCCGGAATTGTTGAATATTTTTAACGGAGATATGTCCATTGTGGGACCCCGTCCGCTGCTGGTGAAATATCTTCCTTTATATAATGAGGAACAGAAACACCGCCACGATGTCCGTCCCGGTCTGACCGGATGGGCGCAGGTGCATGGGCGGAATCTGCTTTCGTGGGAAGAACGGTTTGCGCATGATGTGTGGTATACGGAGCATATCAGCTTTATGACAGATGCGAAAATCATCCATATGACCGTGCGGTGTGTGCTGATAAAGGAAGGAATTTCATCAGAAACGGCGGCGACAATGGAAGAATTTACGGGAAGTGCGATAAAAGAAAGGGAACAGCTTCATGTTGGATGAGGTCATTGTCATTGGCGGCGGCGGTCATGCAAAGGTCGTCATGGACTGTATCTGCGCGGCAGGGGATACTGTTTTCGGCATTCTCGACGACAATTTAAGCACAAACGATACGGTTCTCGGCTTCCCGGTTCTCGGAAAAACGACGGATTTTGAAAAATACAGGAATCACCCGTTTCTCATCGCCATCGGAAACAACAACATCCGAAAACAATTCGCGCAAGTTCTGAACGTCACATGGTATACGGCGATTCATCCCCGTGCAGTGGTGTCCCGGTATGCCCGAATCGGTGCGGGAAGTGTCATTCTGCCGATGGCAGTTGTCAATGCAGGTGCATCCGTCGGAAAGCATTGCATCATCAACACAGGCGCGATCATAGAGCACGATGACCGGATCGAGGATTATGTGCATATTTCCCCCGCCGCCGCACTCGGCGGAACCGTACACATCGGGGAGGGAACCCATGTCGGCATTGGCGCGGCGGTAAGAAACAATATCACAGTCTGCGGCGGAACGACCGTCGGTGCGGGTGCTGTGGTCGTCAAAAATATTACGGAGAGTGGAATCTATGTCGGAGTCCCGGCGCATCGTCAATAAAAGGATCCTTGTTCTGGCAAATTTCGACATCGGTCTGTATAAATTCCGCAGAGCACTTTTAGAGGAACTTCTGAGGGGAGAAAACGAGGTCTTCATTTCGCTTCCCAGGGGCGATCTCGTCCCGGAACTTGAAAAAATCGGCTGCCGGTATATCGAAACCACGCTTGACCGCCGCGGCATGAATCCGGTTCGTGACATCAGCCTGTACCGTAAGTACTGCAGGATTCTGAAAGAGATCCAGCCCGATCTGGTGATTTCCTATACCATCAAGCCGAACATCTACGGCGGACTTGCCTGCCGGATGGCTAAAATTCCGTTTGCCGCAAATATCACCGGTCTTGGCTCTGCCATCGAGGGCGGCGGAATCCTGCAAAAACTGGTCTTCACCATGTATAAAGCAGGACTGGCAAAAGCCAAAGTCGTCTTTTTTGAAAATGAGGGCAACCGCGAGGTACTTGTGAACGCCGGTGTGGTGAAAAAAGAAAAAACACAGGTTCTGAAGGGTGCCGGAATCGACACCGACGAGTATCCGCTGTTGCAGTATCCCCCGGAAAAGCCGGTGCATTTCCTGTTCGTCGGACGCATCATGAAAGAAAAGGGCGTGGACGAGCTGTTTTGTGCCATGATGCGGCTGAAAAAAGAATACGGTGACGACGTGATTCTGGACGTGGTCGGAATGTTTGAGGAATCCTACCAACAAAAAATTGAGAGATTGCAGAACGACGGCATCATCGTATTTCATGGGTATCAGCAGGATGTAAAGCCGTTTTATGAAATGGCGCATTGTGTTGTACTGCCGAGTTATCACGAGGGAATGTCAAATGTCCTGCTGGAAGCGGCATCTTCGGGCAGACCGCTCATCACCAGCCGCATCCACGGCTGTATGGAAGCCGTCGAAGAAAACATAAGCGGTTTCCTGTGCGAACCCGGGAACACAGAGTCCCTTTACGAAGCAATGAAACGCTTTTGCTTGCTGTCGCACGAAGAACGCATCGCGTTCGGCCTTGCGGGGCGGGAGCGGATGGAAGCGGTATATCGAAAAGAAATTGTTATTAAACAAACAATTAACAAACTGGATGAGATATAATGAATTATTATTCGATCAATAAATTGGTAGGCATCTGCGTGGATGATCAATATCCATGGACGGAAACACTGTTTTTCCATAAATATCTGGCAGATAGAACCGTAGAAATGTACAATCAGTGTAAAGCTTTCATTGAAGTCCATTATGTAAAGAAAATATCAACGGAAAATGCACGGTGGATCGGGGATCAGACGTATATTGGAGATAATTTGTATATTGATCTTGCATACGGTGCCAAAATAGAAAGAACCGACGAAAAGCGTATTTCTCTGACGGTATCACAGGAATGTAATGAGTGGTTGGTTATTCTCCTTGAAATTTCTTTGCTTCTTTGCGGTTATACGATGATTCATGGTGCCGGTGTTGAAAAAGATGGGAAAGTATATTTAATGCCATCCTGGGGTGGTGTCGGTAAAACTGCAACGGTATGTGAGTTTGTACGAAATCATGACTGGAGACTTCTTGGTGATGATTTGATTATTATTGATGATACATCTGCTGCCTCTTTTTTGAAACCGTTTGTGATTTACCCTTATCACCGGAAATTGTTTCCGGAAGTGTTTCAATCCGGTAAAAGTCATACAGTCAAAAATATTGCTGTCAGTAATTTGATGAGTAAAATGATACCGACAGTCAAGCGTATTTTGCGTCCTTTCCCGGGAGTATTGGCATATATTCGTAAGCATAATCCGCAGTCTGTCCGCATATCGCCGTATGATTTGTTTTCAGCGGTGCAGTTGTCTGCAGGTGGAATACCCCAAAAAACAGTTTGGTTGGAAAGAACCAGAAAAGAAAATTTAATTTTAACTGATGCAGAAGTACAAATCATCGTTTCCAAAGCGGTTTCCGTAACATCTTGTGAAATATTTGCATCAAAACTTAATGATGTATATCAGATGTGTGGATGCGGTCTGTTTCGTTATGATGAAATTTTCAGTCAAATGAATCATATTATGTTTGAAAACTTCAGAAAAACACAATGTTGTATTCTTGAAATCCCAGTTACAGTAAATATCAATGATATTGGAAAAATCATATATGATGTATTGCAAAAGGATGACTGTTCTGTATGCCCACACTAACTGTATTCACGCTTACATATAACCGTGCTTATTGTCTTCATAAATGTTATGAAAGTCTGCTTCGTCAGACCTGCAATGATTTTGAATGGCTGATTGTCGATGACGGTTCTACGGACGATACAAGAAATCTTGTAGAAACATGGATCGGGGAAAATAGAATTCCAATCAAATATCTTTATAAAGAAAACGGCGGAATGCATACCGGTTACAATGTTGCATACGATAATATCTTTACAGAACTGGCAGTGTGCATAGATTCGGATGACTACATGACCGATGATGCAGTAGAGAAGATTGTATCGCATTGGCAGAAAGACAAAGATGAGCAGTATGCCGGAATGATATTTCTTGATATTACAGAAAACGGAAATGTGATTGGTTCTTCTTTACCTGACGTCAAAAGTGCGACTGTGTATGATTTATATAATCGCATGGGTGTGAAAGGCGATAAAAAGCAGGTATACCGTCCAGAACTGATTCGTCCTTTTCATTCACCGGAATATCCGGGGGAGAAATTGTTCCCGACTTGCTATAAATATTTTCTTGTCGATTTGACACATAAAATGCTCGTCTACAATGAACCGGTATGCGTTGTCGAATATATGCCTGACGGATATACGCGGAATATTATCAAGTCATATAAAAAGAATCTGAATAATTATATTTTTTATCGGAAGTTTATCATGACATATCCGAATGCAACATCGCGGCACAGATACCGTTTTGCGATTCATTATGTTGCGGAAAGTATGTTGGCGAAGAAGAACTTTCTTAAAAATACACCGCGAAAATTATTAACATATGCAGCAATCCCGCCGGGAATATTGCTATATATATATTTATGTATCAAAGGTTAATCGGAGGTTATTCTATTGAGTGAATTAATGCCGATACTGGTCTTCAGCATTTGTGTTGCTCTTGTAATAGAGATACGTGATGATCATTTATGCATCTCAAAAAAGAAATATGACAAATTTTACACATTTATATTGATTCTTGTTCTTTCATTATTTTGCGGATTGCGGACATGGTATAATGACACTGTTACTTATAAACAAATGTATGAACAAGCACCGCTTGTTCAAAATTTCTGGACTTCTGATGATGCATCTTTAGCCGGTGGATATGGGTTTGGGTTGCTGAACAGTATCATGAAAACACTTGGTTTGTCCACACAGGATTTTTTAATGTCATATGCTTTTATGACAATCATACCATATATCTTGTTTATACGAAAGTTTTGTCCACATTTTACATTTGGAATTTTTCTTATGTTCGCAACCGGATTTTATACATTTACGTTTGCGGCAATTAAACAATGTATGGCGACGGGATTATGCCTTTGGGCGGTTATGGCTGCAGTAGATCGTAAATGGGGACGTTACATTCTTTTTATTTTTCTGGCTTGCCTGTTTCATCCATACTCAATCGTTTATTTAGTGGTGCCATTTCTGATATTCCGACCGTGGAGTTCCCGTACATATATTTGTATCATTGCATTCATAATTATCGGTTTTACGCTTGAATCGTTATTGGGAACGATTTTGGATGTTACTGATATGATAGGGGCAAATTACAATGAAGAATCGTTTGTCGGAGAGGGCGTCAATCTGTTTCGGGTTTTGGTTGCGTTCGTGCCGTTGGTATTGTCTGTTCCATATAAAAATTTTTTGTTTTATAATGTAGGCAGGACCGAATATCTTATGTTCAATATGAGTATGATTCATGCGCTGTTGATGTTTGTCGGTATCTTTGGAACCGCAAATTATTTTGCACGGCTTGCAAATTATTTTCTTCCGGCAGTGGTTGTTGTATTACCATGGATGTTAAATAAACTGTATGACAGACATCAGGCATTCTTGAAAGCATCATGTATTATTGGATATTGTGGTTATTTTTATTATGACAATGTCATTGCCCGCCATTTTGATACAATGTTCATGAAAATTGGTTTATGGGATTATATCACGAGTCATTTTTGAATAGATAATGAAAAAGAAATTGTTATTTTTCATACCAAATCTCGCCCACGGCGGTGCTGAACGGGTATTAGTAAATCTTGTTAATAATCTTGATCAGAATAAATATGATGTGACTGTTCAGACATTATTTAACGTTGGAATAAATCGACAGTATTTGAAACAACACATACATTATAAGCCCGGATTTAGCCATGTAATTCGTGGGAACACCCATATACAGAAGTTATTTTCACCGGAAGTGCTTTATTCTTGCATAATAGATGATAAGTACGATATTGTTATATCTTATCTTGAAGGAGTTACAGCGCGAATTTTGTCCGGTTGTCATGAGAAAGACACCAAAAAGGTAGCATGGATTCATACTGGAATGACATCGTCACGTATTGCATCATGCAGTTTTCGTTCATTAAGTGAAGCGCGGAGATGTTATTCTTCATATGATAAGCTTGTTATGGTCTCGCAAGATGTTGAAAAATATTTTACGGAATATTTTAATCATAACGATATCTGTGTCTTGTATAACACGAATGAAACCGAAGAAATTAAGAAAAAAGCAAAACTAATTCCATCGGATTTCCAGTATCCGATAAATCATTTAACCGTTTGCAGTACAGGTCGGTTGATTTCTGTCAAAGGCTTCGACCGCCTCCTCTCCGTCCACAAACGCCTCCTTGACGAAGGCTACCCCCACACCGTCTGCATTCTCGGCATCGGAGAGGAGGAACAAAATCTTCGCCGGAAGATCAGGGAATACGGCGTGGAAAATTCGTTTCTCCTGCTCGGCTTCAAGGAAAATCCGTATCCGTATGTTGCCCGCTGTGACTTATACGTCTGCTCCTCCCGCCGTGAGGGATTTTCCACCGCGGTTACGGAAGCGCTGGTCGTCGGCGCGCCCGTCGTCAGCACGGACTGCTCCGGCGCAAAGGAACTGCTCGGGGAACACGACGAATACGGTCTGGTCGTCGAAAACAGCGAGGAGGGCATTTACCGGGGCATGAAACGGATGCTGTCGGAGCCGGAGATGCTGGTGCATTATCGGAAAATGGCAGTAGAGAGAGGACAGGTTTTCAGCCGGGAGAGAACGGTGAGAGCGGTTGAGGAGATGCTTGACAGCTTATGAAAATCCTGTTCCTTGAGGGCGACCTCTCCCGCCCCGGCGGCACCGAACGCATGACAGCCCGGCTGTCGTCCGCTTTATCCGCACATCATACCGTACATATCATCAGTCTGCATAGGCAGAATGCCGCCCTGTTCTATCCGCTTGCTAATGCAGTCATCCACAAAACACTCCCGGAACAGTCCACAATCGGAAAAATCCGCGCCATCCGCCGTTATATCCGACAGAACCGAGTCGATACCGTCATCAACGTGGACACCGGCATGGGATACATCGGCATCTGCGCGGCGGCAGGGGCGGGCACGAATGCACGGGTCATCACATGGGAGCATTCCAACTTTTACAACAACTGGGATTCGCGGATTTTCCCGCATCTGCGGCGTTTTGCCGCAAAGCACAGCGACGTAATGGTCGTCCTGACCGCGCGCGACAAGCAGAATTATGAATCCGGTATCAAGCATTGTGTCCCCGTTCACGTCATTCCGAACCCCGCACCGGAAACTGCCGGCGACGTTTCCTATCACACGACATCAAAAACCGTCCTTTCCGCTGGGATTCTCGGTAAAATCAAGCGGTTCGACCGCATCCCGGAAATCGGAAAAACGGTCTTCGCCCGACACCCCGACTGGAACTGGCTGATCTGCGGCGACGGCCCGGAACGAAAAAAGCTCGAAGCCGCCGTCAGAGAAGCGGGGCTGGAAAACAACATCCGTTTTGTCGGCGCCGTGCAGAACATGGCGGAATATTACCGGAACGCCGCCGTTTACGTCCTGACGTCCGACATGGAGGGCCTGCCGATGGTCCTGCTGGAAGCCAAAGCACACCGCCTGCCGCTCGTCAGCTTCGACATCAACACCGGCCCGTCCGACATCATCCGCGACGGCGTCAACGGCTACCTCGTCCCGCCGTATGAAACGGACACCATGGCGGAAAAACTGTGCGCGCTCATCGAAAACGCGGAACTGCGGAAAGCATTTTCCGACAACGCCGTGATGGACATGGAAAAATTCAAGGAAGAAAGGATCGTGGAGACGTGGGAGAAGCTGATAAACAACCTCTGATTTCGGTCATCGTGCCGGTCTACAAAGTGGAACCCTACCTGCGCGACTGTGTCGATTCGATCCTCGCACAGACATACCGCAATCTTGAAATCATCCTCGTCGATGACGGTTCGCCCGACAACTGCCCCGCAATCTGTGATGAATATGCTGAAAAGGACAGTAGGGTCAGGGTGATTCATCGGGAGAATGGGGGATTGTCGGATGCCAGAAATGCAGGACTTTCCGTTTGTTCGGGTGAATATCTGATGTTTGTAGACAGCGATGATCTGTTGACATTAACTGCTGTAAATATACTGTATACACTTGCGGTCGAATACCAAGCACAGCTGGTTATCGGCGATTATGTTCGATTCGACAACGAGCCTGAAATTCCGGTTATAAATGCTTCATCTGATGTGAAAACTCTGAACAATACAGAAGCAATGGCAGAAATGTTCCAAAAAGGCTGTGCATCGTGGGCGAGACTGTACCGGACTTCTGTACATAAAAATACTTTATTTCCCAAGGGGGAAATCAATGAGGACGAAGCAATCGTGCTTCCGCTTCTTGAAAATTGTGAAAAAGTCGTTGTGACGAAGCAGGTGGTATATTTATATCGATGCCGCCCCGAAAGCATCACAACAGCATCTTTCTCCCCCAAAAAACTTGCATGGTACCGCCATTGCAAAGCCAATCTCGAATGGATTCAATCCCATCACCCCGAATTGACCGACCTTGCCGCCGCAAGATACAGAAGCAGTATTTTGTGGTCGCTGACGGAGATGGCGCTTGCCGAGGGGGCATATAAAAATGAAACAAAAACTTTGTGCGAGGAATTGCGGGCCGAGAAAAAAGCATTCCGGAATATCCCATACCAATATGCGACGGATCGGGTTCGTGCATTCGTGCTAACGTATTTACCGTTTTCATGGTATCGAGCGTTGATCCGTCTGAAACGAAAATCATAAGGAGTTATCCATGAACGACTGTCCACTTGTTTCTATCATCATTCCGGTTTATAAAGTCGAAGCATATCTTGACGAATGCGTTCGTTCTGTAATGAACCAGACGTATCGTAATCTGGAAATCATTCTGGTGGATGACGGTTCGCCTGACCGGTGTGGGGAAATGTGTGATGATTATTCTAAAGAAGATAGCCGGATTAAAGTCATTCATAAGGAGAATGGTGGATTATCAGACGCAAGAAATGTCGGAATGTCTGAAGCCGGCGGTGATTATTTATTCTTTCTTGATTCAGATGACTTTATTCGAAGTGATGCAATTGAGCTTCTTGTACAGCAGATTCAGAAATTTGGAGCAGATATTGTATGTTCCACTCCTTTTAGTTTTTTGGACGGAACACTTCCCCGAGAAGACTGGAATTGTCAAGACAAAACGACACAAATCTCCTTTGTATGTTATGATACAGAAAGTGCAATTATCTATTATACACAGTATGACTGGGGTGCATGGGGAAAGTTGTATCGTCGTGAAATCCACAAACCGATTCTTTTTCCTGTTGGCAGAATTCACGAAGACGAAGCTATCATGTTGGATTTGCTTGAACGTTGTACAAAAGTTTGTGATATTTCCGAAAAAATTTATTTTTATCGCCAGCGCGCAAACAGCATTACATCCACAGGCTATTCACTCAAGAAAATGGATTGGTTTTATGGATGGGAACACAATGTCTCTATAGCAGCTGAACGACATAAAAAAGCATTTGATATCTGCTTGGCAAAAGCATGGATGGTTGTTTTGTATAACATCGGAAATTTATACAAAATAGATAATACATCGGAAGAACTTGAAAAGCTGTATAATTTTATGAATCGGTATAAATCAGATATTTTCAAATGCCCTTCTGTTTCATTCAACAGTAAACTCAGATTGGTTGTCCTATTGCTTTCAAATAAAAAAAAGCGCCGTTGCCTATATACAGAACTATATGGCTTCAGGGAGCGCTTGAGGAAATAACATGAAAACCACCTGCTTTATCATCCCCTATTTCGGACCTCTTCCAAATACTTTTCCGGTCTGGCTCCGCACCTGTGCGGAAAACCCGGAATATGACTGGCTGATTGTCACAGACGATCACAGCACATATGAATATCCCGTAAATATCCATGTTCAGTATACAACATTCGATGCGTTTGTCGGGCGTGTGCAGTCGCACTTTGATTTTCCGATTGCTTTAAAGTACCCGTATAAAATCTGTGATTTCCGTGCGGCTTTCGGTGAAATATTTGCGGAAGAACTACGGGAATACCGGTTCTGGGGACATTGCGATCTTGATCAGTATTTCGGAAAAATCAATCACTTCATTACAGAAGAAATTCTTTCTTCATACGACAAAATTCTGTGTCTCGGACATTTTACACTGTTCCGGAATTCACCGGAGATCAATCGGATGTATCAGATACAGGATGAAGCACGCAAAGAAGGATACCGCGATGCTTTTTGCACGGAACGCCACTGGATTTTTGACGAGTGGCCGACAGACGGACATACCTGCATCAATCGTATCATGAAGCAGGAACAGGTCAAAACGTACTACTGTAATGACAGCTTCTGTGATTTGATTCCCTTTGTCAGCAGGTTTCAGCGGTACATCTTTGACCAAAACCGTGAGGACTGGGACATTGAACCGGTTAATAATATGGTTTTCGTCTGGGAGAATGGGTGTTTGTATGCCTGTCATGTGGAAAAAGGACAGCTTGTAAAGAGGGAAATGCTGTATGTGCATATCAGGCAGAGAAAGATGGATCTCGCTGCCTACGTTGAACAGAAAAACGTATTTTATATCGTTCCGAACAGATTTATCTCGGACGAAGCTGTGGCGGATTCGGTAATAGAGCGGAAGATCGTGAGAACATGGCGCAGGAGTCTGCGATATCCGGATGAAGCCGCACGAAAGATCGTGATTTTGAAAGGGTGCTGGAATGCGGTGAAAAGGAGAGTCCAAAAGCATATATGAAGAAAATATTATTTGTGATGTCCCAATTCAATATGGGTGGTATTGAGAAAGAACTGCTGTGTCTGTTGAATACGATTGATAGAAATAAATATACTGCGGATCTATACCTTACGAGCCGTGGTGGACAACTTGAATCTGAAATACCGGAGCATGTTACGGTGCATTATCCCCAGAGTGATGTAATTGGATGTTTAATTAGTCTGATAAAGAAAGGAAAATTTCTTGCAGTTGTTAAAAAGTGTTATTATTATTTGAGGTGCAAGCTGTCCAAAGGGTGTGAAAAAGATTATTGGGCGGTAAAGGTCGGCGCACGATTGCAGGAACGATACGATTGTGTTATAGCTTATGATGGACTTGATATGGCAGTGATCGGTATGGCTGAAGAAATTCACGCAGGTAAACGATTGCTGTGGGAACATGGTCCGTTAATCGGTGTTGATAAAGACTTCATTAAACGCAGTAAAATTGCAGCCAAAAGATTTGATAAAATTGTTTGTGTTTCGGAAGCACTGAAAAGAGAATTTACTGACGAATATCAGCTGCAGGATAAAAAAGCCTGTGTTCAGTATAATTTGATTAATGTCCCTGAATTATTAAAAAAGTCAGAAGTTGAAATATTCGATATGAATCCTCCAAGCGGAAAAATAATTGTTACTGTGGGAAGATTGCATCCTCAAAAAGGCCAAGAGATAATTCCGCAAATAACAAGGAAATTGATAGATGCAGGGTATGATATATACTGGTATCTTGTTGGGGACGGTATACTTCGAGAGAAAATCGAAACCTCATGTTGTGAGTATGATGTAAGGGAACGTGTAATTCTTCTCGGAAACAAAAATAATCCATTTCCTTACATTAAGAACTGTGATATTTATGTCCAGACTTCCTCCTGGGAAGGCTGGGGATTAACTATTCAGGAAGCACGGATTCTTTGTAAACCTATGGTTGTTACACCACTGCCTGTCGTATATGAGCAAGTAACAAATGGCGAAAATGGTTTGATTGCTAAGGATATGACCTCAGATGCGATGTATGAAAGTATCAAATTGTTACTTGAAAATCTCGAAATGCAGAACAGTTTCGTAGCAAAACTGGAAAAAGAAAAATATAAACATTTAAATGAAATACAAAAATTATATGACATTATAAATAATTAACAGGAAAAAATTATGAACCTATATTTATATGCACATGGAGGTAGTAAAAACCACGGATGTGAAGCAATAGTACGTTCAACTGCTTCTATATTTAAAGATTATAAAACCATACTCCTCTCATATGCACCCCGAGAAGATACAGAGTATAATATTGATAATATCTGTATACCTGTAACACGTACAGGGATAACTATAAATAAACGATCTTTGCGATTTGTCATTTCATATCTAATGTTAAAAATTTTTGAAGAAACTGAACCATTGGATAGATTATACATATTGAAACAACTTTCTTTAGTGCCTGACCACACAATTACATTTTCTGTTGGTGGTGATAATTACT
>JAFUPC010000120.1 GCA_017481495.1 Clostridia bacterium | reverse complement strand
GTCAGGTTCTTTTCGGTGGAATCGGTCACGACTTCGCCAAGCAGCTCTGCGAACTTTGCGGCGTGCTCTGCTTCTTCGTATGCCGCCTTTTCCCAGTAGAGACCGATTTCCGGATAGCCCTCGCGGTGTGCGACACGCGCCATTGCCAGATACATACCGACTTCGGTGCACTCACCGTTGAAGTTGGCACGAAGATCGTCGATGATGTCCTGGGAAACACCCTGCGCAACGCCGACGGTGTGTTCCGCCGCCCAGGTCATCTCACCCTTCATTTCCTCGAACTTGGATGCCGGTGCCTTGCACTGCGGACATTTTTCGGGAGCCGCGTCACCTTCGTGGATATAACCGCAAACTTTGCAAACGAACTTTTTCATTGTAGAATTCCTCCTGATTTCCGGATGATTTTTTGTGATGTTGGTTTTGTCTGTGATGGATTCCGTCAAGACGGACATTGCCTGTCCCGACATATTCTGTACCCGCTGTATCATCTGCGACGGATTCATGTCTGCCGCCTCTCCGATGCTGACTGCGGAAAGCTTGGCTTTCAGCTCTGCGTTCAGCGTTTCAAACATACAGTGGAATACGCAGTTGGCACAGTTGCCGACCCGCTCGCAGGTATATCCGCCCGCGAGACACGTACTGATAATCAGCGGCCCCTCGATGGCTTCCAGAATGTCGGCAATCGAAATACTGTCCGACGGTCTTGCAAGGTAATATCCCCCGCCGGCACCCAATTTGGAATTGACGAGACCGGCATCTGCCAGCTTTGCGAGTATTTTCAGTGTAAATCGTCTTGTCACGGCGATGGACTCGGAAATGGACTGCGCATCGGTCAGCTCATTATTTACCGCAAGGGTGTACATAATCCGTATCGCATAATCCGCCTCTCTTGTGAGGTGCATTGTGTCTTTCATCCTTTCGGTGTCCGGTGATTTTGGTCTTCTTTCCGGTACGCTTCTATTATACACTATTTCCGTGGATTTGTCAAGGGGTTTTGAAAAATTAATTTACTTTTTAAGTGTACTTTGTTTCGGTTTTAACGCCATCGTCGCAAAATACTGCGGACAAAATTCCCGAGTCACACCCGAGCCGGGTCTGTCGCGGTCTTCATACAGGTCTTTCAGCACAAATCCCGCCCGCAGCTGACCGCCGATCTGTTCTTCCAGAGTGTGGCTGAACTGCACACCCTCACCGTTTTCGATCATGGCGTTCCGGCGCTTCGCCGGCATTTTCAGTGGATTGAACGGAAGCCGGTTGACGACCACGAGCGGCTCGGCATCGTCCTCAAACAGGAAGTTGATGCCGTTGTCCATACCGGCAAGCAGGATGCCGCCGGGTTTCAGAATACGCAGACATTCGTTCCAGACGTGCTGAACATCTTCAATGTAGCAATTGGAAACCGGGTGGAAGATGAGGTCGAACGTTTCATCTTCAAACGGAAGCGGCTTCGTCATGTCTCCGCGCACGATGTCGATGGGATATCCCTCGCGCCCGGCAACGAGCCGTTCCGCATCAAGCTGTTTTTCGGAATTGTCAAACACGGTACAGACCGCGCCGAATTTCGCAAAATACGGCATCTGCTGTCCGCCGCCGGATGCGAGTCCCAGAAGCCGCCGTCCGGCAAGCGCGCCGCCGAACCACTTGTGCGGCACGGGAATGCACGGGGTCAGATAAACGACGAAATCCTCCTCCCGTGCGATTTCATAATCGTCGTGGGAAATGGGGCGGGACCATTCACAGCCGTTGGATGCCCAGAGATCCCACGTTTCGGAATTGATTTTGGTATAGTCAAGCATGAAAATCGCTCCTTTCCCATTTATTTTAACATAAATATGTTATCTCCACAAGGGAAAGTTTTATTATAATCAAAGTATCCGCGGAATCCCGTTCTCGATTGCGATACGGCACCGCGACAGATACCACGTCTTCCCCATATCGGGCGACCCCTGGTAATAAAGCCAGACCGTCCCGTCCTCTGCGCGGTAGATATACGGATGTCCGGATTCGCTTGCGTTCCAGGAACCGGGTGCGCCGTTCTTCATCAGCGGTTCTTCGACAAACAGCCGGCGGAAATGCAGACCGTCCTCCGAAACCGCACAGCCGATCCACTGCGGCGCGCAGTTGTAGGCACCAGCGTAAAACAGGTACACATGTCCGTCCTGTTCCAGCGCGGCGGGCGCTTCAATACAGGTCTTCTCCCAATCAAGCTCCGGTTCTAAAACGATGTCCGGGTGCAACTTCCATTTTCCGGCAGAAAACGCACCGGGCGTATTCGGGTTCTCCGGCATTTCACAGTATGCCGCGCCGGTGATCTGCCGCTTGAATTCCTTGTCGCGGGTCGCAAAATAGAGGAATACTTTCCCGTCATGCACGGCAACGTCCGCATCAATGGCACGGCCGCATGACCAATCGGGCATTTTCGCCCACGGTTCTCTCGGTGCAAAGACCGGATTGGTCTCATCTTTTTCAAAATGCACGCCGTCGCGGGACACCGCATGACAAATGGCATCCTTTGGGCCGTTTCCGTAGGTCTGGTAAAACAGATGCACCGTGTCCCCGAAGACGATTGCCGCCGGCGCGCCGACACCATTTTTCTCACAGTCCTGCGTCCGCGGAAATTCCGCGATGCGCTCAAAGGTATTGTCCGCGGTCATGCGCGCGATGCCGATGCCGAGGATCTTCGTGTTCTTTTCATATATCGAATGGTACAGATATGTTTCGCCGCCAAGCTCGATGACAGCGGGATCCTTTGCAAAATTGCCAAGGTCGGGATTGGTGTACAGCATGAATGTGCCTCCTGTTGTTTGTTGTCTTCCGGCAATACGCCGATTTTTACTCTTTTACAATGTTTCAGGATTCCGGATACCAGTCCTCGCCCTCAAGATACCAGCGCATATACGGCTCCTCCTGTCCTTTGTAAACACGGTCGATGATGACCATCTCTGTTTCGCTGTCGTAGCTCAGGCGCCAGAATTCATCCTTCAAGGGAAGCATATACGGCCAATCGGGGTCGGAGGGCGTGATATTGTAAACGTCGTTATTATAATAATCCGAATCCGGGTTCTGGTGATAGATGCTGAATCCGTCCGCATCCACCTCGTAATGGTAAATGTGCTGTTCCAGAACGTCGCCGTTCATATATTTAACCTTGAGGTCGCCCTTGTTCCCCTCGCTCCTTGCCCAGGGATCGAACCAGACCATGATCCATTCATCGAGCAGCAGAAAACGCTTTTCCTCATCTTCATAAATCTTGTCGGTGTACCCGTATTCATCCTCGATTGCGCACAGTGTCCAGTATTTATCGACCAGATCTTCGGTATAATTGACGGCAGGCTCCGATTCCGATTTCAGAATATCCGGATTTTCCGCAATCGCACCGGCAACACCCGCAATCGCATCACCGATTTTATCCGCGTTTTCTTTGATATAGGCAAGGTCTTCTTTAACGTTCTCCGGAAGACTGCAGCCGCAGGTCTGCGTCAGGACAATCGCCGCAAGCACAGTCAGTCTGATGCACTTTTTCATAATGTCTTTCTCCATTTTTCTGATACTATAACGAAAAAGCCGGCATACCCAATTTTTTCAAATCAGATATACCGACCTCTTTTCTTTGTGAAACCTTGGCAGGACGAACCCACACGGGGTGCAGAAAATTACTCTGCTGCGTAAACGCTGACGCGCTTCTTGTCGCCTGCAATGCGCTCGAACTTGACGGTACCGTCAATCAGAGCGAAAAGGGTGTCATCCTTGCCGATGCCGACACCGGCACCCGGACGGCAGTTGGTTCCTCTCTGTCTGACAATGATATTGCCAGCAACAACGGACTGACCGTCGGACTTCTTGACACCGAGTCTCTGCGCATTGGAGTCACGGCCGTTCTTGGTAGAACCGACACCTTTCTTATGAGCAAAGAACTGTAAGCTCAGCTTTAACATGGCTATTACCTCCACATGTAATTTCTGATGTTTGACAAACCAAACGGGCGGAATTTCCGTAAAACAAAGGGTTTCTGTCAGGGCGCGACATCTTCGACATCCACGTCAAGATAATCGTAATAGTTCTCCAGCATATCATTCAACTGTAAATAATAGCCATAAAGAAGACCGTGTGCCGCATACTGCTGCTTTTCATCGGGATTCGACGGAAGTGCCGACCGCGTCCGTACTGTGATGTCGGTCGTTTTTTCGTCGATCTGATACTCCACGTCCGCCGCATACGCGACTTCCAGGGTATTGATGACCAGCATCGTCATCGCGGAAAGTGCCGCGCACAGGACGTCATGCCCCGCACTCGCAAACCCCGCGTGTCCGGTTTCCCGGAATCCGTAATAAGCACCGTTGTGCCTGAAAAAAACAATCTTCGTCATATCGCGGAAAAATCTCAGCCTTCGATCTTTTCGATCTGGATCTTGGTGTAGGGCTGTCTGTGACCGATCTTCTTCTTTTCGTTCTTCTTGGACTTGTACTTCAGAACGTAGATCTTCTTGCCCTTGCCGTTCTTGATGACATTGGCGGTAACCTTGGCACCGTCAACAACGGGTGCACCGACGGTGAACTTGTCACCGGAGGACAGTGCATAAACCTTATCAAAAACAACCTTGTCGCCATCAGCTGCATCGAGCTTTTCGATGAAGAGGATGTCGCCTTCCTGAACCTTGTACTGCTTTCCGCCGGTCTCAATGACTGCAAACATGGAAAGCACCTCACTTTCGTTTATGTCTCGCTAAATAAAGGCAAGTCCACCAGTTTTCCGTGCGAAACGCATTTCACCGTGACTTTTGGGAGCCTGTTCTTATGCGGCATACTATTATACCATATTTCGGGTGCGTTTGTCAAGAGGTTTCCTTGACTTTACCCGGAATTTTCGGATTTTTAATGTAAATATTCTGTGAACGAAAGCGAAACGCATCAATTTTCCGTGGATTCACCGGATACTGCAATCCCGTTTTCCCGCGCGAGCGACAGAATCTGTTCCGTCGGCAGTTCCGTGATCTCCCGGATAAAGGATATGTCGGCACGCTTTTTCAGAAGACGCACCGCGGTAGCGCGCTGTTCATATTTACGGCCTTCAACACGCCCCTCCGCACGTCCCTCCGCACGGCCTTTTCTCCGTCCGGTTTCCATCACTCCGTTGCTCAGATTGCACATATTCCCTACCTCACTTTCCAGCATATCCGAAAGGCGGATATTATGTGAAAATGTGTCATGACGATGAACGCCATGACACAACGGTTGTTTACGATTTGTGATGCAATTCCGCCGCCGTCAGCGTATTCCGCAGAAGCATCGTGATGGTCATCGGGCCGACCCCGCCGGGAACAGGCGTGATGTACGATGCCTTTTCGCTGACCGATGCGAAATCCACGTCTCCGGTCAGCTTGCCGTCCGCGCGGCGGTTCATGCCGACGTCAATGACGACAGCACCCTCTTTTACCATGTCGCCCGTGATGAAATCCGCACGGCCAATAGCAACGACCAGAATATCCGCCGACCGCGTGACCTCTGCCAGATCCCGCGTTTTCGAGTGGCAGACCGTCACCGTGCCGTTTGCCGCGAGCAGGAGCATCGCCATCGGTTTTCCGACGATATTGGAACGGCCAACCACGACACAGTGCTTACCCGCGATCTCAATACCGGACTTTTCCAGCATGACCATGACACCCGCAGGCGTACACGGCAGGAAATCGGGATTGCCGATCATGATCTTCCCGGTGTTGACCGGATGGAATGCATCCACATCCTTGTCCGGGCGGATGGCATTCAGAATATGCTCCTCGTTGATATGCCGTGGGAGCGGGAGCTGGACGAGTATGCCGTCGATGCGGTCGTCGTTGTTGAGCGCGGCGACCTTGGAAAGCAGTTCCTCCTCCGTCGTTGTTTCGGGCAGTTCGATGACCTCTGAATAGATCCCGACCTCCCCGCACGCCTTGTGCTTGTCGCGGACATAGACCTGCGATGCCGGATTTTCGCCGACGATCACGACCGCAAGACCGGGTGTGATGCCGCGCGATTTTTGTTCTTCCACGGCTGCCGCGATTTCCGCACGGGTTTCCGCCGCGATTTTTTTACCGTCAATGATGTTTGCCATAATGGATCTTCCTTTTTGTTATGCTGATTACTGATTGGATTCTTCGGTGTCGGATGCGGCATTTTCTGCGGCTGCCGCATTTTCACCTGCGTTTTCCGTCTTCTGTGCCGTCTTTGCCGCGCCGCCGACGATGACGCCGGATTTCGGGATCGCGTTTGCAGTGGCGGTACTGACAGCTTCGCCGCTATCGCCGGAAGTCTCTTCCGCCTTTGCGGTGTTCGGGTTAACGGCATACGCACGCATCGCGGACTTCTTCTTTTTCACGGTCTCTTTCTTTTCGGAGAACAGGTTCTCGTACTCCTCCGCATCCTGCGCGGCGGCGAGAACGGGCTTTGCCTTCTTGCGGAGCAGATGATAGAACATCACGCCGAAAATGACACATCCGAGCGCCAGAAGCTGGGAAATGCGGACGTTGCCGAGATACAGCGAGTCGGTGCGGAAGCCCTCGATGAACATCCGTCCGAAACCGTACCAGACGATATAGGAGAACACGATCTGCCCGTCGAACTTTTTGTTCCGATAGCGGAGCATGATGAGAATGAAGCCGAGAATATTCCACAGCGATTCGTAAAGGAACGTCGGATGCGCATAAGTGGTGATCGCTTCGGCATCCGTCTGGATGGTCATGATCCACGGGATCGCCATGCCCGCAAAACGGGAGGTCTCAAAGGTCTTGCCGAGGAATTCGTATTTCAGAATGGAGCCGTAGGCTTCCGCGTTGAAGAAGTTGCCCCAGCGGCCGATGGCCTGCGCGATCATCACGCCGGGCGCGACCATGTCAAAGAATTTCAGCATATTCTTTCCTTTGAGATAGGAAATGACAATGATGGTCAGGGCACCGCCGATGATACCGCCGTAGATGGCGAGTCCTCCGTTCCAGATGGCGAACACATCCAGAAACGATTCATACCGTCCGTCCCAGGTCATGGCAACGTAATACAGACGCGCGCCGAGAATACCGACGAGTACGACCCAGATGGCGTAATCAAGCACATCGTCCGCCGTGTAGCCTTCTTTTTTAGCATTCCGGCAGGTCAAGAGAACCGCTGCAATGATGCCGAGGGTGATGATGATGCCGTACCACGCAATGCGGAAATTGTCCGTGTGGATGACATACTTGCAGATTTCCCAGGGCCCCAGGCCCAGATTCGGGAAACCGATCAGATTCGTGTCGTTCATAATGAGTTAAATCCTTTCTGGATATAGTATACTGACCGCGTACCGCTCCGGCGTATACAGCCGGTCGAGTACCCGGAAAAGGTCGTCTTTTGTGACCGCCATCATGATGTCAAGGGCAGAAAACATTTCCCCGCCGTCGATCGCAGCATCAAGACATTCCGACATCATGTCCTCCGCCGATTCAAAGGCGGTAACGGCGCTTGCGTACATCACGCGGCGGCATCGCTCAAACTGCTCGTCCGTGATATCGTGAAGCCGTACCCTCTCAGAAAGATGCTGCCGTATCTCCTTGGCAACCGTTTCCGGCTCGTCCGTTTCCGCGGTGATGAGAACATAGGCATATGTTGCGGCAAGTTCGTATTCAAAGCCGAATTTTCCGTTGATGAGACCGCGGTCGTAAAGGTCGGTGTAAAGCGGTGAGGACTTACAGAACAGAATGTCATTGAGAATGTCCACCGCCGCCGCGTGCGTTTCGCGCGCCGTCCAGTCGGAGGACAGTTCCGTGTCCTTGACCCCGAAATACAGAACGGGTGAGGACATCTGCGCCGTGTCGCTGTATTCCCGACGGAATACGGTGTCCGGTTCTTTTTCAAACATCCGCTCCGTCACAAACGGCGGCAGGTCGTGTGGAATGCACGCATCGCAGACGGCAAGCACATCGTCCGGCGACAGATTTCCGGCAACGGTCAGAACCATGTTCACCGGATGATAGAAGGCACGGTAAAAGGTATACAGCACATCGGGCGTGATGTCCCGGATGGATTCCTCTGTTCCGCCGACGTTCACGCGGATGGGATGGGTGTGATACAGCGACTCCACCGCGTTGTAATAGCCGCGCTGGGACGGTGCATCGTCGTACATCCGGATTTCCTGCGCGATGATGGCGCGTTCCCGCTCCACGTTTTCTTCGGTAAAATACGGCCGGAACACAAAATCCAGCAGAATTTCCAACGCCGCCCGCTCATTTTCCGCCGCGGAAAACAGATACGCGGTCATGTCGGGGGTCGTGTAGGCATCGGCATTCGCGCCGAGTTCTGCAAACCGCGCAATGGCATCCGCTTCGTCTTCTCCGGCGGCAAACAGCTTGTGTTCGAGAAAATGTGCCGTTCCGTCGGGAACCGTCATGCGCTCGCCGTTCACCGTAAAGCAGTTGTCAACCGCCCCGCACAGCACACCGAGCGACGCATAAGTCACCGCGGTTTCCTTCGGCATCACGCAGACGGTCATGCCACTTTTGTGCCGGATGCGCGTATAGGATTCCCGGATGCCGTCGTGATACAGCGTTTCAATCTCCGTATTCATCCGCTTCCGTGTCCTCCTCTCCGTCTGCATCTCCGCTCTGCGTTCCGCACATGAAAAAGACGGTGTCCTCCGTCAGGCGTGCGGCACAGGCGGCAACGTCTTCTTTGGTGCAGGTCATCACCTGCGCGGCGGTCTCCGCGGGGGAGGTGTCAATGCCCGCCTGGCGGCGGTTTGCGTACCATGCCGCAAGGGAGGATGCACCGTCCTCGATCTCCCGGTATCCGGCACACAGCGATTTCTTTGCCGCCGAAAATTCCGCATCGGAAATATCGCCGTCCCGGATCGCCGCGATCTGCGCATCAATGGCGGCTTTGGCTTCGTCATACGCATCGGCGGAAATGCCGCAGCTGATGTAGAGAATCCCTTTCTGTCCCTCCGGGAACGAGGAAATGTCGTAGCACAGTCCCCGCGCTTCTCTGACATCGAGAAACAGCTTCGACGATGCCGATCCGCCGAGCAGTTCGTTGAACAGAGCGAATTTATAATAATCCCCGTCGGCAAGCACCGCACCCGTCCGATACCCGATGCACAGGCGCGACTGCCTGGTCGGCTGTTCTTCTCTTATGACCCGCACCGGATGCTGTGCCTGCCGCACGACCTCGGTTTCGGGCGCGTAATACGGCGCACACCGGAGCGCATCGAGTTCTGCGAACAACGGGCGCAGTTTCTCCGCCACGGACTCCGCCGACAGCTTCCCGACATAATGGCAGGTGACGGGCGCGTGCGCAAGCATATCGCGGTAGGTATCATAAAGTGCCGCAGGCGTTATCGCCGATGCTTCTTCCAATGTTCCGCGCACGGGAATGCCGTAGGTCTCTTCCCGGAACATTTCACAGTCGAGCCGCTTCAGCGCATACCCTGCCTTGTTGTTGATGTCGGAGCGGATGGCATCGCACAGATTTTTCTTTTCGCGCTCCACATATGTTGTCCGGAAGACACCGTTTTCCAGTGCCGGATGCAGAAGCATATCGGCAAAGACGGCGACCGTTTCCGAAAACAAATCTTCCCCGCCCGGCACGCACTGCGTTTCCAGACACCGGAGCTGGAACACGATCTGATACCGTTCCCCGCTCTTTCCGGTACGGCATCCGATTCCCGCATTGTAAAGGGTATCAAGCTGACGGGAAAAATCCCCGTGGGTCGGATATTTTTCGCTTCCGCAGGCAAGCAAAGCCGGGATGAGCGCATATTCCGCCGTTTTTCCGCGGATGGGGGGAAGCGTGAAGACCACCGACAGGTAATCCGTTTTCAGATTGTCCTTCGGAATGGTATATAGTACAGCGGCTTTGCCGCATACGATTGCCTTGAATGTCATTTCCCTTATTCCGTCGTTGTGTAAAGATTTCCGAGATCTTCCGCATAATGCCAGTCGGAATACGTTTCGTAGTTTTCGCAGTATTCCACACCCCAATCCTCATAAACGGCATCCAGCACCTCATAGAAGCGCAGGGACTGGTAGGTCGCTTTGATGTCGGCGAAATTCTCGTCAAGATAGGTGTTTTCCTTTTCGCACCGGAGAATGATATGATAGCCATAGGACGACTCCACGATGCCGCTCATCTCCCCGACGTCCAGCGTAAAGGATGCCGCGGAAAACGCTTCGTCCATTTCACCGTAGAAGAAATAATAGCCGTCGGGATAGGAGGCAAGCCCCGTGTCCTCGGAGTATTCGTTCATCAGGGTATCAAAGTCTTCCCCGCTCTGAAGCCGGGCGAGCAGGTCATTGGCAAGCGCCAGATTTTCCGCCGGGTCGTCGCCGGTATCGTTCATGATGAGGATGTGCTTGACACGGACATATTCGTCGGTGTTGAGCAGTCCGCGGATGTCGGCTTCCTCGGTCAGGATTTGGCCGTTTTCCAGATAATAATCATAGAGCTTGTCATACATGGACGACACCTGCGAGTAGTAGTTGTAGAACCATGTGCTCATATAGTACATATCGAGTGCTTCCAGAAAATAATCCATGCCGCCGAACGCATAAACCATTTCCGCGTTTTCGGTGTCAAGGGCAACAATCTCCTCCGCGGTTAAGGAAATGCCGTATTTTCTGCACTCCGCCGCGACCGCGTGGTTGCGGAGAATTTCGGTATTGTAAAGATCGTTGACACGCGCTTCCATGTCGGGATTGGTGTCCCAGTAGGTCTCGTCCCCGTTGTCAAAATAGTTTTTGTAAAGCAGCTGATAATAACGGTATTCGTCATAAGTGACCGTATCATCCGCGCTTCCGTCATACACAAATTCCATGACGGCGGGAATCTCCGGATATGCGCTCTCCGCGTCCGCGATGGAATATTCCGCATATTCGTCGGCAGACATGGTTTCCTGCGCCAGCGCGTTCAGCGCGCCCGAAGATGACCCGGTTCCGGTCTCCGCCCCCGCATCCTCTCCGCAGGAGACAAGCATCGCCTGCGCAGATGACAGCAAAAGACAAAGCAGAAGTGCCGGAAGTGTTTTTTTCAGCATAGAAGTTCCTTTCCGTTTGGGTTCCTGTTCGTATATCGGACATACCCGACCAAAGGTGCCGGATGTATCCGATATAAAAATTCCGATATACAATTATTGTACCATCCGTATGTGTTCATTCTGTGATGAGTCCTGAAAAATATATGGTTTTCCCATTTATTTCTGAATCTTTCTGTAAAATGATTGACACCGGACGGAAAAAAAGGTATAATATTATAATAGAATGGAAACATACCGCCCGCGCGGACGTTCTTCTCCGTCGTCCTGCGGCTGTGACATCCTTGCCCGGCAGGCGGTACGCGGTTTTCCGTTTTCAGTATATGACGGCAACGCCCCCCATGACACAGTCATGGTTGACACAGTCATGGTTGACACAGTCATATAGACAATTCTGCATTTCACCACATTCAAGGAGTATTCTCATGAACCATACCGAAACCAAAGCATCCCATTCCGTGAAAATCGCCCCGTCCCTTCTGGCGGCGGATTTTGCGAATTTACAGCGTGACGTCGCCCGCGTGGAAGCGGCAGGCGCGGAATATCTGCATCTTGACGTCATGGACGGCGTGTTCGTGCCGAACATTTCGTTCGGTGCAGGCATCATTTCCGCTCTCCGTCTGCATTCCCGGATGTTCTTCGACGTCCATCTGATGATCACCGAACCCATCCGCTACATCGACGATTTCATCGCCGCCGGTGCCGACGGCATCACCATCCATTACGAAAGCTGTGAAAACCAGGAGGAGGTGCTCCGCGCCATCCGTTCCGCCGGGAAAAAGGCGGCGGTCTCCATCAAGCCGGCGACACCCGCGTTCGTTCTGGAACCGCTTCTGCCGTATCTCGACATGATCCTCATCATGACCGTGGAGCCCGGCTTCGGCGGTCAGAAATTCATGTCGGAAACGATGCCGAACGTCGAAGCGGTCGCCCGCATGATCCGTGAAGGTGGCTATGACATCGAGATCGAGGTGGACGGCGGCATTTCCGCATCCAACGTGGAGATTCCCGCATCCCGCGGCGCGAACATCATCGTTGCAGGCTCCGCTGTCTTCAAAGCCCAAAACCCAGCTGATGCCGTTTCCGCGATCCGCTGTGCGGCAGAAACAGCATTTGCCGGCTCCCCGCTTGCCGATACCGCCACCCGATGAACTCCAAGGAGGAACCGATGCAGCACAACGGACAACAACCGCATTCCCCCGATACCAATCCCCCCACTCCCGAAACCCTGAAAGCCACCCGCGAAGTGCTGGCGCGTGCAAAGGAAGCGCGAGAGGCAGTACACCGGGAAGCCGAAGAAAAGGAGCGCGCGGCAGAGGAAAAACGGCTCCACCGCAACCGTTTCCTTTTGGGAACCCTGCGCCGCAGCTGTGTTCTGTACACAGTTTTCAATCTTCTGCATTTTCTTCTGTATCTTGTTTTCGTTTTCCCGACAAAGGAGCAGGCGCTTTATGATATGATGCTCGGCGGCATCTCCGTCACCGGACACGCGGTCTTTTATGCGGCGGCATTGCTCATCTCACTTGCGTATTCGCTCATTCTGTACCGCAAACCGCCGAAGACCCCCGGGAAACTCACCGCATATCTGACGAAAGTCTGTGTATGGTTTACCGCACTGCAATTGCTCATGATCATTCTTTACGGGCTGTACCTTGATATGATGTACAATCCGTATGCCGTCACCGATGCGCGGCTCCTGCTCGGGCCGTCGTTTCTGCTGGCGGCGGCGTGTCTCGGTTTTTCTTTGTGCATTCCGGCGGTCAACCGCATTTATGCCCGGGAAACACTTCCGACTGCGCTCCGCGTGATCCTGCATCTGACGATTACGCTGATTTTAGCCGTTGTCTTTTTCTATCTCATCTCGTCCGGATTTTCGTCAGCATCTGATCTGCTGATTTTTCTTGTTACGTTTTCGCTTGTTTATCTGTTCTGCTGTATCTTCTATTACGCGCTCCGCGGCGCGGCAAAGCAGGAAGAGAACGACGAGGAAGAATATGAAAATATCTATATGACAGACGAACTCCGCCGCCAGCGCGCCGCGCAGGAAAAGGCAGATGCGGAGAAGAAAAAGAAACGGATGCGTTAAATTGCCGCATCCCCCCGAAAGGAGATCACATCATGACCCACCCCGCATGGAAATCATTCCTATTCCTTGTTCCCCTTTGCACCGCCGCTCTGCTCCTGCTCCCCTCCTGCGACAGCGCGGACGGCGGGGACATTTCCGACACCGGCACGCAGACGGCAGAACCGGAAACCGCCATTACCGTGCTTGACAAACTGGAAACCACAGCACTGGACGAAGCCTATACGCTCGTCGATGCCACGTCCTACGCAAGCGCAAAGGAGGGCATCGCTTCCGGCTGGCGGCTGGACAACACCGGCGGTGTGCCCCGCACCGACATTGAAGGCTCTTACGGCAGTCTGACCGACGTCAGCACCACCGACGGCACGGCGATGATCCGCGAGTTCAACAAAGTTTCCTCCGGCATCCTGACGCTGGAGACCTCCGTGCGCGTGACCGCCGGCTTTGACGGGTTTTCCCTGCAGTTCCGCGGGGAATCGGACGCACCGGTCTACACACTCATCACGCGGAACGGCGGATGGAGCATCGTCAACCCCGACGGCAGTGAGACCGCACTGTCTGCAGAAGAGTCGTCCCAGTATGCGTTCCGCATCGTACTGAACCTGGACACCGGAACCGCGGAGACGGTCATCAACGACGTGTCAATGGGCACAAGCGAACTGCTTTCGTCGGGCGAGGACTGCAATATCGTCAATTTCCGTTTCGCAACGGACGACGAGGGCACCGCCGCCGCGACGTTCGGCCGCATCCGCATCACGGCAAACTACGCCGTCAACGCGGATTTCGCGCACTATACCGCCGGAGAAGCACCCTATGACTTCACGACCGTGGGAACGGTAAAGGTGACCGACAGTCAGCTTTCCGTGCGCGAGGGTTCTGCCGAAAAAACATTCACCCCGATCGAGGGCACGGTTCTCGCCGACACAGAGTTTATCCTGTCAAACGGTCAGACCGCCGCATTTGCCGTCGGTGCATCCGGTTACGATGTTGTGACGTTCACGACCAACAAAACGGATTTTTATGCAAACGGTGTTAAGATTTACGAAAATTATGTGCAGAACGTCTGGTATTCCGTCCGCATCGAAGCGCACACGGATACCGACACCGCCGTTATCTGGGTCAACGGACGGAAAGCGGGCGAAGTACCGTTTGCTGTCTCGACCGATTATCTCGATTCCGTGCGCGTGGCAAACGAATCGAAGATCGCCGTTCCCTTTGACGGCATCCATGTACAAAGAAAAATCACCCACGACGACTATGTCCCCGAACCCGTCATTCCCGCAGGACAGGAGGATTACACCGTCGGCATCAACGTCTGCTCGTTGTGGCGGGAGGGCACGCATTACGGCTGGGGTACGATCACGCCGTATGACGATGCGGAGCCGGTGCTCGGCTACTACGATGAGGGTTCGCCCGAAACTGCCGACTGGGAAATCAAGTATATGGTGGAGCACGGCATCGACTTCCAGGCGTTCTGCTGGTATGCCAATACATCCGACGGCCCAATCCATCCGACACATCTCTACGAACAGCTGCACGACGGTTATATGTACGCCGAATACAGCGATTATATGAAATACTGTCTCATCTGGGAAGCATCCAACGCCTCCCGTCCCGACGGTCTGGAAGCCTGGAAAGACTATTATGTTCCCTATTTCATCGAACACTATTTCCGCGACAGCCGCTATATGACCATCGACGATCAGCTCGTTCTGTGCGTGTTCGGTACAAACAAGCTCGCCGATGCGTTCGGCGGCGCGGACAAGGTCGCGGAGGGCTTTGCATATCTTGAAGAAGAAGTAAAGAAACTCGGCTTTGACGGCATGATCTATCTTGCCTGCGGTTCTTCCTCCGACGAACTTGCCAACATGGGCTTTGACGGCTCGTATGCGTACAACTGGGGCAGTGCCGGCTCGGAGGTCTCCGTCAATCAGACCTCTATCCTGAACAGTGCCGCCGTCACCTCGATGTACACCGTTCCCACCGTCAGCGTCGGCTTCAACAGCATTCCGTGGCACGGTGTGCGTTATCCGATGATGACCGTGGACGACTACGAGACCGCGCATCTGTGGGTGCGCAACGAATATCTTCCTGCCTATGCCGATGCCGGAACCTGGCAGGAGAATTTCGTCATGCTCTCGACATGGAACGAATACGGTGAGGGCACCTACATCATGCCGTCTGCCGGAAACGGCGGGTTCGGTTATCTGGATGTCCTGCGGAACATCTACACCGGAGAAGATGCGGACGAGTCGCTGAATGTCGTTCCGACCGCAGAACAGCGCGAACGCATCAATCATCTTTACCCGCAGTACCGGCAGGTTTTGCGCAAACAGGGCTACGCCGCAATGGAAGTGGACGAATCCGCACTCGATGTGCTGGAAACGCTCGATTTCACATCGAAAAAGAACAAATCCCACTCCTCCATGAAAGAGGTGCAGTTCACCGAAGACGGCATGACCGGCTATGCGGACGGCGATGCGCTGGTCGTCACAAACAAGCTGAATGTCGCCGCCTCTGACACGCAATATCTGCGCGTGACCGTTGACGTACCGCGCGGCACGACGTGCGAGATCTTCTTCATTACAGACAAGGACAACAGCTGGGCGGCAGACAAGGGAACGCGATTTGCGGCAACGGAAGACGGACTTTCGACCTATCTTGTGGATATGACCACCGTTTCCACCTGGCAGAACACCGTGACCGCCATCCGCATCGACCCCGGTCAGTGTACCGCCGGCACCGGAACGCCGGAAGCAAACTATTTCCGCATTGTATCCATTGAATGTCTCGGAAAACCCGCAGACATCGTGGAGACCGTCTTCATCAATGACCAGGAGGTGTCGATGCAGTTGCCCGTCACCAGGTCAGAGGACACTCTGTCCGGGACGAAGGACGGTCTGTATCTCATCGCGTTCGACCCGAAGATTGCACTTGATTACCGTCTGAATGCGTTCCACACCTGGGACAAAGCATCGCAGAGCCTGACGCTGGACATTGCCGGTCATACCGTCGTCTACACCGTCGGTGCGGACACCTATCTTCTGGACGGCGCAGAAAAACCGCTTGGCTATACGCTGTACACCGAGGACGGTCTGCCGATGATCCCCATCACCACGCTGTGCGGCGATGTCGGTTATCCGTATACCGAGGATGAAAACGGCATTCTGCATATCGAAACGTCGCAGTACGAGTATTTCACCGGCATCACCGACAGAGAAGCGGGCAAGTGGGAATTTAACACAAACGGCGATGCGGAGGGCTGGAGTTCGTCCCACATGAGCCTGTCCGTCATCGGCGGCACGATGACCGCGATGTCCTCCTCCGACTATACCGACCCGACCATTCCATTCGGAACGGATGTCGATCTGGAATCCGCCGATTATGTGGCGATGGAAATCCGCTGCCGCTATGCCTACAATTCCGATTACGCACAAGCATTGTGTATGTACTTCACGACCAGCTTTGACGGCACGATGAGCGAATCCATGACGATCAAAGCACAGCTCTCCTCCACCGATTCCGGCGACGAATGGGAGACCTACCGCATTGACCTCACCGACAACCCCGGCTGGCAGGGCACGATCAAAAAGCTCCGCTTCGACCCGTTCAACGCGGTCGGAACAATGGAGATCGATTATATCCGGTTCCTCCGGGAAGGAGAATAAACATCGGCGCTATTGTATTATGCGATACCATTCGACAATTTTTGTAGGGGAGCCTATTAAGCCCCGCGGATCAATAAACCGTTCGATGGTGCGAAAGATTTCCAAATCACCTGGACCCTGATAGCAATGCCATTAACTTAAGGGATAACGGAATTTTTCATTTGTAGGGGCACATCAACGCTAAGTTAATGACATCGCCTGATAGGCTCCCCTACAAACGCAGAGAAGCAGGTGCCTCAATCCTTAAATCCCCTAACACAAAAAGACTGCCGTCCACACGGCAGTCTCTTATTATTCATTCAGTTCCATCTCCCGTAAGCATTGAGCACCCAGGTATAATCCCCGGACGTGATGACATTCTGGCAATACTCACATATCCCGGTTGCGTTCAGGTGCAAGGGTGCACCGCAGGAGGGGCACTCGTGGGAGGTCAGACCGTGGGAGGCATCGGTCTTCGTTCCCGCCGTCCGAATAAATTCCAGGCGGTAGAAGCGGTTGTACCGCTGTGTTTTTGAACCGGACAGCACTTCCCCGCTCTCGTCGTCGGTAACATAATCAAGCAGTGTCGCATTCAGACGAACGACGACCGTCTCGGTCTTTCCGTCGTTTTTGTGCGCGGTCAGAACCTTGGACAGCACGCACTGTCCGTCCATATGGTTCGTTTTCTTCTGCGTGATGTACTCATCAAGCTGTCCGCGGTGGATGTTGAACAGCGCATCCGACTCAAAATTCCGCGCGATCGTCCAATCCCGTGCCTCCCACGCCTCGGTCAGGCGCAGATAACAGTCCTCGACAAACGCCTTGAAGTCCGATGCGGAAAAATCGGGGTCGTTCTCTTGGATTTCCTGTATGACGGTATCCTCATCCGTCACGCGCTCCCCATATAGATTCTGCGCATCGGGATTGCCCTGCCGGATCCCACCGCTGCTCCCGGAACCACTTCTCGCAGAACCCATTCTGCCGGAATTCATGCCCCCGGAACCCATCGCGCCGTTCCCCCGCTTTGTGCGTCGGTAAACGATATACACGCACAAAAGGACGATAACCAGCGCAAGCACCGGAGAAACCGCCCCTCCGCCGTCATAATCGCTGTCATATACATAATCATACGACCCGCCGACGTCATAGTCATAACCGTAATCATCCCAGCCGCCGGCATCATAATCATATCCGCCGCTAAAATCCCCTCCGGCATCCCATCCGCCGTCATCAAAAGAATTTCCGATGTCCGCGGAAACCGGCACGCAGAAAAAGGTCACACTCACAAGGCACAGAAGCACCGCTGCAAGGAATTGTTTTACATTTTTCATCATACTGCACTCACATAGATGGTTGAGATTTTAAAAAAATATGCCCGCTTCGGCCGTCTACCGTACTAATTATAAACCCTTGACATGCAAGGTCTGGCAAGACCTCTCCCCGGTTTTGTGACAACCAACATCGTCTGCAGCACGGCTCAAAGTCGGCACCGCATCGGAGGCCTGCATTCCCGCCGGAGAAGCCGGTCACCATGGTTATAATTGTGGGTTCATTAAAATACGGTATAACGCACCAAGCAGGCACACTTTCCGCGCTTTGCGCGGAAAGATCAAACGAAGAAATTTTCTTTTCGGGCATAACCCGAAATATTGCTGACGCAATACCGAAAATTTTTCGGAGATTATTCGCAGAAAATTCTCGGGCATACATTTCCGCGCTTTGCGCGGAAAGATCAAACGAAGAAATTTCCTGCGGAAATTTTTCGGCACAGTTTACAAGCGTGTAAACGCACCCGTAAAGATTAAAGAAGTATTTTCTTTCAGAAAATACTTCCGGAAGAAATTCTCTTGCGGGAATTTTTCCTGTCGGCTTTCCGCCGCATGGCGAAAAGGAAGTTTCTGGATTCAGGTTTTGGAAAACCGAATGAAAATTTTACTTCTTCTTTTTATTGGTGTCCGGTTCGTCTGCGGGGTATTCGAGGGTCATGAATTCATCCTCGAACAGGTCGGCGATACGGTCGAACTCGTCGTCGTCGTCGATGGTGACGAGAACCTCTTCATCGTTTTCGTCGCGGACGAGCTTTAAGATGACGTAGGTATCATCGGGGTTATCGTCCAGCGGTTCCAGTGCGAGGTACACAACACCGTCTACCTCTGTGCTTGCGAGCAGCTCAAACTGGCTCTCGTTGCCGTCCTCATCGGTCAGCGTATAAATATCCTGTTCTTCGTAAATCTCATCTGCCATTGTGTTTTACCTCGTTTCTGTGACTATAATATTCTCTATGTCTATATTTTATACTGAAAATGCGTTTTTGTCAAGACCTTTTGTGAAATTTCTTTATGGAAATTATGCTTTCACTGCGGCATCGACCGGGCAGGAAGCGGCACAGAGACCACAGCCGCGGCAGACCTCTGCATCAATGGAGAACTTCCCCTGGTCACTGATACGGATGGCGCCGAAGCGGCACTCCATATCGCAGGTACCGCAGCTGACGCACAGCGCCTGATCGATTCTATATACTATTTTCATAAACATCATTCCTCTTACTTGATGGACTTATCCGCTTTTTTCTTGTGCTTCAGCATCCGGAGCTTCACATACAGTCCGGGCAGATGGTTGACAAGGAAATCCTTGAGATGATTTCGTACGGATGCGTAGCGGTCGTGAAGCCACACAAGCTGTTTATACGGGACGTGCTTGCCCGTGACACGGATGTCAAGCCATTTTTCATACGGTTCCCCGATCCAGCGCGGCATGGCGAATGCCCGCTTATAACGCTTGACGAAGTGCATGAAATACGCCTCGATGAACAGAACCTGCTCCTCGGGGAACTGCGGCTGAACGAGCGGAACACGTCTCTGCGTGAAGTCTCCCTCCGGGATGAAGCCTGCCTCCTTGGAAATCTCATACAGCGCGGTTCCCTCATATGGATAGAAAATATTCGGGATCACGCGGTCGGATTTGATGCGGGCATTGAGCTTGATGGTTTTCAGCGCGCGGTGAATGTCCTCGTGCGGCAGACCGATGATGTTATAAGTCAGCTGGGCGATACCGTATTTATGGAACCAGTTGGAACAGCGGATGATCATCTCGTCCGTCTGATACCGGCGCAGATACTTGAAGCGCATCTCCTGGTCTCCGGATTCAAGCCCCATGTCGATGGTATAGAATCCCGCCGCTTTCATCTTCTTGACCGTTTCTTCTGTCAGAATATCGAAGCGGATGTTGCCCGTACACGGCAGACCGATCTCTTTCGTATACATTTCAATGAATGTATCGAACCAATCCGGGAACATATTGAAAATGGCATCGCGGAAGTTGATGAACTTGATCTGCGGATGACGTGCGAGCAGGGTTTTCAGATACAGCATCGCGTTTTCCGGCGAACGGAAGCGCGCATAAATCTTTTTGTTCGGATAGACCTTGCGGAAGTTGCCGTTGCCGCAGTAGGTGCAGTTATAGAAGCATCCGCGCGACACGACGACGATGGCGGTCCCGACCTTGGACGATTCGAGATTGTCATAATCGAACAGCTCAAAGTCCGGAATCGGCAGAACGTCGAGATTTTCAAACAGCGGGCGGATGGGATTGTGCTTGAAGGAACCGTCCGGCAGCTTGAAATACAGGCTTTCCACATCGAGATAATCCTGTCCGTCGCGCATCTTGTCGCACAGCTCCAGCTCCGCATATTCGCCGTCACCGACACACACGCAGTCCACGCCCTCCGCCGCCAGCACCTCATCGGGAACCAGCGTCGGATGGTAGCCGCCGCAAAGCACAAACGACTCCGGGTAAATCTCCTTTGTCCAGCGGATATAGGTCTGTGCATCCGGGAATGCCGTGGTGCGCACGGAGAAGCCGACAATGTCAAAACCGTCGTTTTCGTCCCATAGCTTTTTCAGTTTTTCTTTGTAATCCTCCTCTGTATGCAGATACAGAAGATGCAGAAGCTTACAGTCGTGTCCACCCTGCTTGAGCACCGCGGAGATGGATGCAAGACCCTCCATATAGTTGCCGCCGGAAACCTTTTTTGTGCAGTCCCTGTCCGTATAGTCCGGGTAGACCAGCAGCATTTTCGCCGGGCGGCCGTTGAGATTGATCATGATAGTTCGCAATCCTCGATTCTTGTTTTTCCTGTTATATATACTATACTATATTATACCACACATCGGGTGTAAAGTCAAGTGCTACGGGCGTTATGTACGCAAAGCAAGTTCCAGCACCGCGCACAGATTTTCCTCCGAATATTCGATTTCCGCCGAAAACAACCGGACAAGTTCCCACAGCGTTTCTGGATTACGGCTTTCCGATACCGCATACAGCGCATTGATAACAGCATACGCGGCGGCGGCAAATCCGGCAAGTGCCCGCGCAGAAACGCCCTCCGTCATTTTCGGAAAATGCCGGTATACAAGATACACAAGAAACTGCTCCGCTGTGACCTCGGGCAGAACGTCCTCCGCCGCGGTCAGCGTTCCAAGCATTTTCTGCCATGCGGGGTCAAGAATTTCCAGCCCGGACAGATACGCTGCCCACATACCGGCATCCGGAATCACAGGAAATGCACCGCACAGCGACAGCATCTCCCGGATGCGCGCAGGAACGGGTTTCGTTCTGTCCTGCAAAATGTCGATCACCTGCCCGCGCAGGGCAAGACAGGAGGCTCCCTCTGCCGTCGGCGGCAGAACATCGTCAAAACCGTCATCATCCACCACAACAAGCCGCACCGGCTCCTCCCACGACAGCACCAGCTTTGCCGCCGCTTCACAGCACAGACCGATACCCGTTTCCGTGCGGTCGGAAAAGACATTGTAATACCGCGGATGCTCAGCACAGATGTCGCACAACGCTTCTTCCCCAAGGGACAGGATGAGGTCGCAGAGATTACTGCGGTTCAGAAACGGACAGCGTTCCTCCTCGCCGCACAGCCGGAAATACGCATTACCCTCTGCATCTTCTTCAATGGCATTTTCCAGCCGTTCCCCGATCGCCCCGCCGACAGAACGGTAATACGCGCGCGTATCCGCATCAATGTCGATCTCCCATCCAGCACAGCAGGTGTGGCGGCAGTCCCCGGCAATGCAGGAAAAGTAAGGATAATACGACGGCGCAAGCGTTTTCACAGTTCCACCTTACCCGCGAGAATGTTTTCGTAGTCCTCCAGATTGCGCGCGAGCAGTGCCGGGGTGTCAAGACCGTAAGGACATTTCTTTGCGCACGCGCCGCAGTGCAGGCAGTCCTTGATCTTCATCATCTTTGCCTGACTTTCTTCGGTCAGCCAGTTCTTCGATGGGGAGCGGCGGATGAGCTGTGCCATGCGGGCGCAGTTATTGATCTCGATGTCCGCCGGGCACGGCATACAGTATCCGCATCCCCGGCAGAACTCTCCCACAAGGGCTTCGCGGTCGGATGCAATGAGCGCGGCGATCTCCTCTGTCATCCGGGGTTCGTTTTCCATGTAGGACAGAAATTCGTCCAGCTCTGATTCCCTCTGCACACCCCAGATAGGAAGCACGTTGTCGTACTGCGCAAGATAGGCATACGCCGCATCCGACTTTGTAATAAGTCCCCCGGACAGTGCTTTCATGGCGATGAAGCCGATGTTGTGTTCCCGGCACAATTCTACCAGCGCAATATCCTTTTCCGACGCCAGATAGCAGAACGGGAACTGCAGCGTTTCGTAAAGACCGGACTTCACCGCTTCCTCGGCAACGTACAGACGGTGATTGGTGATGCCGATGTGTCTGATCATGCCCTGTTCCTTTGCGGACAGCATCGCCTCATACAGTCCCGTTCCGTCGCCGGGCTTCGGGCAGAATGCGGGATTGTGGAACTGATAGATGTCAACGTAATCCGTTTTCAGCTCCGTGAGACTTTTTTCAAGGTCGCGCCAGAAATTTTCCGCCGTCCGCGCTCCCGTTTTGGTCGCGATCGTGATATGTTTTCGCAGACCGGTTTTCCCGAACGCAAGGCCGAGCTTGTGTTCACTGTCGGAATAGGCGCGCGCCGTGTCAAAAAACGTGATTCCCGCATCATAAGCTTTGCGCAGAAGCCGGACGGCATACGCATCGTCCACGCGCTGAACGGGCAGTGCACCGAAGGCATTTTTCGGGGAGACGATCCCGGTTGTTCCAAGGGTAACGGTTGTCATTTCAGATTCTCCTTTGAATCGGTTATATTAGATATGTTCGATAACCTGTCGCCATCCATTGAAATCGGAGATATATACGGGTATTTTCTCGGTCAGAATGAGGTTATCGAACAAATCTGTTGAAATTTCTTTTGTATAAATTATAAAGTTATAAACCATAATGGATAACGAAACGGTTTTCCTTTTCCGCTTTTTCCAAAAGCACAGTCAGCGGTGCAAGTGCCGGATGCGGCTTTGTCATCCACAGCATTTCTCTTGCCGCCGTGGGCGGGATCAGCGTGATGCCGCAGTACACAAGCCCATGACATGGTATATCCACGGTATGGGAATAGCAGGAAAGCACTTCCATATCCCACAGCAGAGGGTACAGGTCTTCATCGGGGATAGAAATACAGTCGTAGGTTTTGGCGTCGTATGTATCGTACCGTTCCCCATGTTCCGGTGTTTTCGGTAAAATTCCGAATTCATGTGCATCCATGTTCTATGATTCCTTTCCATATGGAATTGCGGCACAGGCCGCCGGTTTCTATTATCATACCACATTCCGGCAAAAAAATCAACGGCTATCTGTAAATTTGTTTTCCCCGGGCAATTTGCTGATTGTTAAGAATCTGAAAACATTGTGCGACCGCACTTGCCATTCTTTTGATTTTATGTTATAATATACCTATCAATCAAGGAGGTATTTCAATATGAAAATAGCGTTTTTCGATGCCAAGCCCTACGACCGTCCGTCCTTTGATGCGTTCGCCGCAGAGCGGGACATGACGATCAAATATTACGAAACCAAACTGAACGAGGACACCGCAGGTCTTGCGGCAGGCGCGGATGCGGTATGCGTTTTCGTCAACGACACGGTGAACGCCGCGGTCATCGACCGTCTGGCAGAGCTTTCGGTCAAGGTCATTCTCCTGCGCTGTGCCGGCTTCAACAATGTGGACATCCGTCACGCCAAAGAAAAGAAGATCCCCGTTCTGCGTGTCCCGGCGTACTCCCCGTATGCGGTCGCGGAGCACACGATGGCGCTGCTTCTGACCTCCATCCGCCGTATCCACAAGGCATTTCTGCGCACACGCGACTACAATTTCAGTTTGTCGGGTCTCACCGGCTTCGATCTGCACGGCAGGACGGTCGGTGTCATCGGCACGGGCCGCATCGGACGCGCCTTCATCAATATCTGCCGCGGCTTTGGCATGAACGTCCTCTGCTACGACAAATTTCCTGCACCGGATCTTGACAACGGCGATACCATCCGTTATGTCACCTTGGACGAGCTGTTCGCGCAGAGCGACATCATCTCCCTGCACTGCCCGCTGACGGAGGAAACCTATCACATCATCGACGAGGTCTCCCTTGCCAAGTGCAAGCGCCGTGTCGTCATCCTCAACACCTCCCGCGGTGCGCTGGTGGATGCGGAAGCCCTGCTTGCCGCCATCAAGGACCGTCACGTCGGTGCGGCGTGCCTTGACGTCTACGAGGAAGAATCCGATGTATTCTTTGAGGACAATTCCGGACACATTCTCGACGACGATACGCTCGCGCGGCTGATTTCGATGCCGAATGTCATCGTGACCTCCCATCAGGCATTTTTAACGGAAGAAGCACTCTCCAACATTGCCGACACGACGACTGCCAATCTTGCGGAATATCTGAAAAACGGAACGTGCGCAAATGAGGTTTCGATTTGAAATACCTGCATTTTCCGTTCTTTCCGGCACTTTCCTTGCATATACTTTCCCCGTGATACCATAAACGGGGAGGAAGCGATATGTTCGGTGCCGCTGTCATAACACTGTTATCAAACGCGCTGTTCGCCTTTTTGCAGGTGGACAGCGTGCAGTCTTTTCCGGAGCCGCTTTCGGGAGAGGAGGAGCTGAAGCTGTTCCGTCAGATGAAAAACGGCAGTTCGCGGGAAGCGGCGGAGGCGCGGGATAAGCTCATCTGCCACAATCTGCGGCTCATCACGCACATTGTCCGCAAATATTACCCGTCCGCCAAAAATCAGGACGATCTCATCTCCATCGGCACCGTGGGATTGATCAAGGCGGTGGATTCGTTTGACCCGGAAAACGGCGCAAAATTTGCCACCTATGCCGCGCGGTGCCTGCAAAATGAAATCCTCATGTACTTCCGCGCCCAGAAAAAGCACGGAAACGACGTTTCCATTCAGGAGACCATCGACACCGACCGGGACGGAAATCCGCTGACTTACATGGACATCATCGCCGAAGACGACACCATCGCCGACGATCTTGCCCAGAAAATGCGCGCGCACAAGGTGCGTGTGCTCATTGACAGCGTTCTGGATGCCAGAGAGCGGGAGATCATCATTCTGCGCTACGGACTCGGCAGAACGCCCGCCGTGACCCAGCGCGCCTGTGCGGAGAAGCTGGGAATCTCTCGGTCGTATATTTCGCGGATCGAGAAGAGTGCGCTGGAAAAATTGCGGAGTGGGATGGGAGGATATATGGAGCAGGGGTGAGCGGAGATTCTCCCCCTGCATATCCCACCTCGCCCCCGCATATACTGTCCCATCCACCAAAACTGAAAACACAGGAGGATATGCACAGAATGGAAACAACCAATCGTACAAACCGTGCGGACAGAATCTGCACACTTCTTTACACAGGCTCCCACACAACCGAGGCGCAGGGGGAATATTCCCTGCCGGATTATCTGCCCGATGTGCGGCGCGTTCTGCGCGTGACCGCATCCCCGCGCGTGACAGGACGGTACATGAACGGAGAACGGTTGGAACTTGAGGGAAATGCCGCCGTTGTCCTGCTTTACATGGCGGAGGACGGCACGATTCACAGCTTTCAGAACACGCTTCCCTTTTCGCAGAACATCGCCGTCGCGGGACTGGACGAAACCGCCGTTGTCTCCGTCCGCATCCATCCGGAAAACGCATCCTGCCGTCTCTCCGGGCCCCGGAAATGCACCCTGCGCACCCGACTGCGCACATCCGTCCGTGCGACCGCCGAGCGGGATGTCACCCCCGATACCGCATCCCTGCCGGGGGACGAGACACTCTGCACACGGAACTCAGCATATCCTGCCTGCACGCTTATCTGCGTGTCCGCAGGAGACCTGCGATATTCCGAGGACATACCGGTAGGAAATGCGCCCATCAGCGAGGTGCTTTCCTGCACAGTGATGCCGGTCGTCTCCGATGCGCGCGCCACGGGCGGCAATGTCGTGTGCAAAGGCGAATATCTGATCGATGCCCTATGCACCGTCGCCGACGACAACGGCCCCGCCTATCGCTGTCTTTCCCGCCGCGTTCCGTTTTCGGAGACGGTTTCCGCGCAGGACATCCCGGACGGATGCCGGTGCGAGCCTGATTTGTCCGTTGTGTCCGTCACACCGACGATCACGGAGGAGGGACGCGGACTCGGTGTCGATTTTGCGGCGGAATGCGCCGTGGTCTGCTCTGTGGATTCCGCCGTTTCCGTCATGACGGATGCGTTTCTGCCGTCCTCTGACGTGCGCATCACAAGTGAAGCCGTACAGTCCTATCTTCCCGTGCGCGTCACAAACGGAAACTTTTCCGCCGCCGGAAGCATCCGCCAGGACAATGGTGAGACCGTCAGAGCGATCATCGACTGTCATATGACCCCCACTCTTGACCACACCGCGTGCGAGGGCGGACGGCTGATTCTGTCCGGCACCATGGAGATCAACGCCATCGCGCAGGCGGAGGACGGCACGTTTTTCCCCGTCAACGGCAGTATTCCCCTGCGATGGGAGACCGATGCCGCGGGTCTGGATGCGCAATCCATGTTTGTCACAAACGAATGCCGCGTACTCTCCTCCGCCGCCCGCCCCGATGCAGACGGCACCGTTTCCTGCGAAGCGGAGCTTGCCGTTCTCCTCTCCGCCGCCGGGTTGGCAGAAGTCAGCCGCCCGCTGTCTGTCACCGTTCCCAAGGATGCGCCCAAAGCGGAAAAGCCGACCTGCCCTGTGCTTCTCTGCTATCCGGAACGCGGAGAAACGATCTGGGACATCGCCCGCCGCTGCCGCATGACTCCTGCCGTCATCTGCCGGGCAAACGATCTTCCGGAGGACACGGAAACGATTCCTGACTCCATCACGGTGCTGTTTGTGCCGGTGGCACAGATGTTTTCGGCCGGAGAATAAACAAACCGGGACTGCCGTTCGTTTTTGCGGCAGCCCCGTATTCCGTTCTTGAATTGTTCAATGCCGCATCGTCGTCAGCGCAATGATCAGCCGGATGTCGTCAGGCTGTACCTTTGCATCATGTGCGGCGCGGTTGCGGCGGATCTCCCCGCATTTTTCGCATTTTGAGATGATGATATATCCCTTTTTCGCATCCGGTTCCGCGGCGATGGGGCGCAGAAGTCCCCGGCAAGGATTGGCGCGGTCGCCGGGATTGATGTCCACATGGAGGGAACACAGACAGTGCGGACAGTGATTGCGGGACGAGGTGCCGAGCGGCAGAACCGTTTTCCCGCAGTTTGCGCAGACAAAGCCCGCGTCGTTTTTCTGAAAGCGTTTTTCCTGCAATTTCTGTTCCATATCGGTCACTCCCTTTTTATACCGGATTTTTTCCGGAATTTCCATATATTTCTTGCCAATTCCGGTTTACCGGGCGTATATTGAACTGTTTTGTGCGGCATACTGTATCTGCTCACAGAATCCATATGACAGATTTGCTCCCGCCGTATTGCGGACAGCGTTTCTGTGATACGGCATTGTGGGAGCAATCCTTTCCCGAAAGGAATTCATCCATGCAGAACAGATCTCGAAAGAACAGACTTCTCTGTCTTCTCGGCGTGTTTCTCGTCTGCGTGATGCTGTTCACCGTACAGGCATCGGCTCTGATGCCCGAAAATGCGGCGCACGACCAGGTGGCCGCAGTGGGCAATGGTACCGTCACAAACGACGGAAGCCGTACAACGGCAAACAGCAAAGCGCGGACAGCGGCGGACAACAACGGCAACACTGCCAATAACGGCAACACCGATGGAACACCCAACGGTAAAACCGTTGGAGATGCAATCGGCGATGCTGCACAAGGTGTCGGCGATGCAGTCGGCGACATTGCAAACGGTGTCGGAAATGCCGTAAACGGTGCCGCAGATGCAGTCGGTGATGCCGCACAGGGTGCCGGTAATGCTATCGGCGGCATGGTCGGAAACAACGGTAATGCAGTCAACGACAACAATAATGTCAATGACAGAAATGCCGTCACCGACAACCGAACCGGAAATGACAACAGTACCGTCAACGACAACGGTGTTGTTAATGACAACGGCAATACCGCAGTCGACAACGGTACCAAGTACAATGACAATGCCGCAAATGTAAACGGCAATGCCGCAGGCAATACCGCAGGAACCGTAAATGGTCAGGACAACGCGAAAAGCGGGGTCAACTGGGTGCTGATCATTCTTCTGGTAATTGCGGCGGCGGCAGTCTTCATGCTGTTTGTCATGCCGAAACGCTCACGGGAATAAGAAACACACAGGAGAGCTGCCGCCTCAAACGGCGGCTTTTCTGTTATCTCCCTTTCCGGAAAACAAACACCTTTGAAAATACATAATTCAGCACGACAATGAGTACCTGCACAACCGGCTTCATGACTGTGTCCGGGAAACGGCACACGGAAACGAGCAGAAACAGCAGTACTTCCCCAATGACAAGCGTTGCGATGCGTGCGGAGACAAATTCCGTGAACTGCCGGAATATCCCCGTGTTCCCGGTACTTTGAAACACCAGCGACCGGTTCGGAAAGAACGCAAACAAGACGGACACCGCCCACGCGATCCAGTAGATAACCATATAATGAAGCGGGGTCACAGCGGACAGCACATAATATACGACAAAATCAACGACCGTCGTCAGAACCCCGACAACGAGATACCAGAACTGCTCCCGGTATTTTGCGTACATCGTAAGCGCAAACTCAATCAGCTTCTTCATTGCTCTGCTCCTTTCCGGAGCCATCCTCCGCGGAGGTTTCCTCTCCGGTAAAACCGAGTGCCGTCAGTGCCGCATCGAATTCTTCCTTGGAATACAGTAAATTGACTGCTTCCAGAAGCGCGTTTGCGGACATATACGGCGGAAGCGACCAGTACGCGGCGAGCGCGGCGCGTTTTTCGGCACTTCCCTCCCCGCCCGACAGCCCCGCAAGATAGAAATCGGATTTTTTGATGGGGGTTTTGCGGGGGACAGCTGCCGCATCCACGTCACATTCCGATACCGCAAACGGTGCGAACAGGCGGGTAAGGGTCTCCTCGTCGATGCCCTCCACACCGAGAAAGCCCTCCTTGGACGGCGCTGCTTTCCGTTTTTCCTTGCCGCGCACAGCGGGGATATAAATGTTCGTGATCTTCTCCTTCGGCACGCATCCGCGCAGAAGATTGCGGATGACCAGTCCTGCGCCGTCCGCATCGGTCAGGACGAAGACGCCGTTTTCCTCTGCCATGCGGCGGATCATCGCGCGTTTTTCCTTGTCGTTGAAAATGCGGAAGCCGTTGGTCGTGATGATGGGGGCATCAATGACGTTTTTCAGCCGCAGGCGGTCGTATTTTCCCTCAACGACGACGGGTCTGTCCAGTTTCAGCATTGCGGTAATTGTGCGACGTCGTTTTCGCCGGCTTGTCCTCCACCAGCGCCATATCTATCTTTCTTGTGATGAGGTCGGCGCGTTCCACGGAAACGCGCACCTTCTGACCGATGCGATACTGCTTCTTTCCGCAGGTCAGGGACAGATTCATTTCATTGAAATCAAAGTAGCCGTCAAGCGACTGGATGGGAACGAGACCCTCGCAGGTATTATCCAGCTCCACAAAGAAGCCGAACGAGGTAACGGACGAGATCACGCCGTCGTATTCCTCACCGACGCGGCTCTGCATATACAGCACTTTGTAGAGGTCTTCGATCGCGCGTTCCGCATTGAGTGCACGAATCTCGCATTCCGTGGACTGCACGGCAGATTTTTCGGCAAAGGCTTCCATCTTTTTCACGTTTGCTTCATCCATCTGTCCGCGCAGAACCATCTTCACGATGCGGTGGACGGACAGGTCAGGATACCGGCGGATGGGAGAAGTGAAATGGCAGTAAAATTCCGTTGCCAGACCGAAATGGATGCCCTGCGTGCGGCTGTATTTTGCCTTGGACAGCGAACGGAGCATGACAGTGGAAAGGATTTTGTCAAGCTCCTTTTCCTTTGCTTCGTTCATGACCGCCTGCATATCCAGCGGCCGCAGCTGCTTGTTTTTCAGGGGACGGATGTCCAGATTCAGGTTGTGCGCAAACTCCATGAACGTCTGGATCTTCTCCGCCGGCGGCTCCTCATGCACACGGTAAACGCACGGCATATGCATTTCATACAGCCACGATGCGACCGCTTCGTTTGCGCACAACATGAACTGCTCGATCATGCACTCGGAAATCCCGCGCTCTCTGACAACGATGTCAACGGGGAGTCCGTCCTCATCCAGAACAAACTTCGGCTCGGTTGTCTCCAATTCCAGCGCACCTTTGGCACGGTTCTTCTTGTCGAGAAGCTCATAAAGCTTCACCATTTCCGGATAAACATCGGGGAACAGGATGCCGTACTTTTCGTAATATTCCGAATCCGTGCCCTTTTCCAGGATGTCGTTTAACTCCGCGTACACGCCGCGGATCTTGGAATGGATGAGTGTTTCGCGGCACTCGCATCCCGTGATATTGCCTTTTTCGTCAAGGGAGATCAGTGCCGACAGCGCATAACGGTCTTCCCCGCCGTTGAGCGAACAGCTTCCGTTGGAAAGTGCTTTCGGCAGCATCGGCACAACCTTGTCCGCAAAATAGACGCTGGTTCCGCGCAGGATCGCTTCGTCGTCAATAACGGAACCCGGTTTTACATATTCCGACACGTCCGCGATGTGAACGCCGAGCAGCCAGCCGTTCTCCGTTTTTTCAAGAGAAACGGCGTCGTCCAGGTCCTTTGCTTCTGCGGAGTCGATGGTGAAAATGATCTTGTCGCGCAGGTCCAGCCGTCCATCGGGGGAAAGCGGCTTTGCGGACTCCCGTTCGGCTTCTGCTTCCACCTCCGGCGGAAATTCCCCGCGGATACGGTTCTCGCGCAGGACGACCTCATAGTTTGCCCCGCGGGACAGCGTATCGCCGAAGACATAAGTGACCCGTCCCAGCGCATCCGGACGGTCGGGCTTGGGATATTTGACGATTTCCGTTTCCACCTTGTCGCCGGGATTCGCACCGCCGAGATCCTTTGCCGGGACGTTGACAATGTTCGTGATCTTCATATTGTCCGGCTCGACATAATAGCGCGGCGCGCCCTTTTTCGTGTGCGGCGGCTCGACATACAGCGTGCCGATGACGTGTGTCAGCGCGCGGGTGATGATGCGGATGACGGATGCTTCCATCCGACGGACCCCGCGGTCACCTCTGCCTCCGCGGTTACCCGCACCGCGGCGGTCGTCCCGCCGTCCCTCCGACACGCGCACCATGACGGTATCGCCGTTCATGGCACCGCCGGTGCTGTCCGCACCGACGAAGAGGTCTTCCTCGTACAGCTCCGCATACCGGGTGTCCGGTGTCAGGAAACCGAATCCCTTGGCGTTTGCGCGGAACGTGCCGATGAGATAGCCGAGTCCCGCGCCCGACACGATGTTGCCGCGCCCGGAATAGCCAAGCTCCTTTTCGTCGATCATATGCGTGATCGTGTCCCCGCACAGGGTGTTGAAATCCTCTTCCGTCATATCCTCCGGCGGCAGAATGCGTTCTCTGACAAGTCCGGTCAGCTCCTCCGCAAGACAGGCGTTGTAGCCCTTGTCGGCGGTAATATCAAGCAGGGTCTCTCTGATGAGTTCGTTTGTGTTCAATGGTTTCTCCTTATTTTTTCAACATACACATACAGAAAGCCGCCCGGACATAGGTCACAAGCGGCTCTTGTGCTCCGGCACATGGAGCTTGTTTTGTAAAATTACTCTGCGGCTTCGGTCACAGAGGCAGTATCGGCAGCAGTATCAGCAGATGTGTCAGCGGCAGTGTCGGCAGACGTGTCAACGGTATCGGTGACAGTCGCGTTGAGGGCATCGTCGAAGCTCAGGTATTCTTCGACAGCGGTATCCTGCATGACGTAAACGATGACAACGATCAGAACGAAGACAATGGCGACAGCCGTTGTGATCTTGGAAAGCATCTTGTCAATGGTGGAACCCTTGGTCTTGCCGAAGAAGGTTTCCGCACCGCCGGCGATCGCACCGGAAATGTTCTTTGCACGGCCGTGCTGCATCAGGACAGAGACAACCAGGAAAAGCGCAAAGATGAGCAGAATGACACCCAGAACAGTTAATAACATGAAAATTCCTCCAGAATTCGTAAACGTGATATCCGGCACAGCAGGGTATATCACGCTATGCCACAAATTATAATCTATTATATCACGTTTGGCAGAAAAAAGCAATAGAATTTCAAAAAAATTTTGAAATTATTCAAAAAGTTTTCTGTGTCAGCCCCATCTTCTCAAGCGGAATCGGCGCAAATCCTGGAATTTCTGCCGGCAGAACCTCGCGGCACAGCGTGAGGAGATCTTCTTTTGGCATCTCGTCCAGGACCGTGTTGTCCTCCATGCGGTTGTGGAAGCGTTCGTCGTCCCATGCAAAATTCATGTGCCACGGCTTGTGGGCGATGGTGACGTTGTTTGACAGCGTGCAGTAGTGCGGGTAGCGCTGTTCGGTCTCCGGATCCCACGTCAGGTATTCCGCAAGGTGCGGGTACGCGCGCCGCCAGACCTCCGACTGCCACGGAACGAGCGCAAGGTTTTCCCCGTGCGTGCCGCCTTCCTCCAGATCGTGCCAGTAGCCGTAGGCGTGGAAGAACACGGACACAGCGGACTTCGGGCAGGCACCGATAATGAGGTTGTTTGAAAACACCATATCGTGTCCGCCGTGGAGCAGAAGCGCGGACTGACAGTGTTCAAACACGTTGCCCACAATCGTACAGCCGCCGAGATTGTCATCGCAGTACATTCCGAAAATACCGATGTGGTTGTCCGCCTCGCTTTTCATGTCGTGGAAATAATTGTAACGGACGACATTTCCGGAAATCGTGTAGTCGCGCCCGGCGTAGATGGCACCGGAGTCATCGGCGATCTGGCAGACTTCATAGATTTCGTTGTATTCCATGATATGGTTGTTGCCGTAGAAACCGATCGCCATATGCGCAGAATCGTGGATGCAGTTGTGCCAGCAGAGATTTCCAACACCGTACAGTTTGACCGCAGGCTGATAGGTGCGGAAAATTTCGGCGATGTGATGGATGTGGTTTTCTTCAACGGTACAGCCGGAGGGGGTCAGTGTGTTCCGGTCGCCGCCGGTCAGGATGACACCGCCGCGCCCCGTGTGCATGATCTCGCATCCGATGACAGTGTTGTTGTTTCCTGTGAGGACGACCGCATTGCCGGCGACATTCTTCACCGTACAGTTTTCGACTTTGATGTGATCGCCCGAAAATACCACCGCATCCGCGCGCGTTCCCGTGAATGTAATGCCGGAGAACGTGATGTAGTCCGCGCCGTCCGAGGACAGAATCGGCTTTGTTGTCAGCGACAGATTGATGTCCGCGGCCGCAAGGTCACAGTCTGGGTACAGATACAGCCGTCCGGTTTCACGGTCAAGATACCACTCGCCCGGTGCATCCAGTTCTTCAAAGATATTATAGAAATAATACGGTGCGTGCGGCTTCATGCCGTAGAGCGACACCCATGCAAGCTCCATTTCGCCCGTTTCGGCATTGATGCGCGTGACGGGTGCGGACATATCCGCCCAGCCGTACATCGGATAGCCGAAGACCCATGCGCCGTCCGTTGTTTTCCAGCCGGCGGTTCGGCGCGCGGTCTCTTTGTCCAGACGGTAAATGTCGGTCTGCGGATTGCGCAGAACTGCCCACTCGGGGTCACTGTACTTGCGCTTGCCCTG